>CAISEE010000021.1 GCA_903884345.1 Candidatus Adlerbacteria bacterium
CTCTAAAATTGCCATTCTTTTTGGTGCGCACAGACGCACACCTGGGACACTTTTTTTGTAGTCATACCTTGATTGTAGCTGTTGCGTTGTGGTTGGGCCATGGTGTGGCAAAACAGCCTCACATTTTCCCATTAAGCCGAGTATTGTTCTTTCTCGACTTCTATCGGTCGAAGGTTTACAAGCGTTACACGAAGTGGCACAGCCGGGACACTCCGAACATCAATTGGGTACGGCGGTCGATCTGACGGGTGCCTCGATTGGGTATCTTGGCGCGTACACCGGGTTTGAATCAACCAAAGAAGGGATATGGCTCGCGGCGCATGCCTATCAATACGGATTTACCATGTCGTATCCGCACGAAACCACGGAGTATATTTTTGAACCGTGGCATTATCGCTATGTCGGGGTTTCTCTCGCGACAACATTACACACACTCGACATGTCTTTTGATGAGTACTACGCGACCACGACACCTATGATTTGGAAGGTTCAGTAATGATAGTCAAAAAGATCAGGACGCAGCGGGGTTGTTTTGTACCCACGCGCGTACCGGCTCGTCCCAGTACTGGAATTGCGGGTCGCTCGCGGGGTTACTCGGCGCAGGTCCAGTAGGGTTATTTTTGTCGACCCAGTAGAGAATCTCGTGGAGTTGCCCATCTGTCCCCGGGGTCTGCCACTGGCCGCGCAGAATCGGTTTAAGCGCGCTCTCGTCGACCTCAGTTGAGGTGAAGGCGTCCTGTGGCCGAGTCGAGATGGCGTAGTTCATAAACTCGTGCCACATCGGGCCCACAATGAAGCCCGAAACCTTTTTCATCATCGGGGTATTGTCGTTGTTGCCTGCCCACATGCCGACGACGAGGTTGGGGGTGTAACCGATGGTCCAGGCGTCCTTATAGTTGTTGGTGGTACCGGTTTTAACGGCCACATCGTGCCCGGGGAAGGCGAGGAACTCATCCTCACCCAATGGCTCACGTGCCACCGGGTCGGAGAGGATGCTGTTAATCTGTTGCGCTACGACCGGCGGCAGCACTTGGGTGCCGCTTTGCTGCGTATTGTCTTCGAGAATCTTGCCGGTCGAGTCTTTAATTTGGAGCACCGCGGTTGGTGTGTAGTGCACGCCATTTTGTGCGAAGGCACCGTAGGCGCTCGTCATGTCGAGCAAGGTTACTTCACCACCACCAAGCACCAAAGTAAGGCCGTACTGATTGGCGTCGCTCAAGGTCGAGATACCCATCGATTTTGCGAGACTCAAAGTGTCGTTGATACCGGCCAGGTAGAGGGTTTTAACCGACGGCACGTTAATCGATTGAGCAAGTGCATCGCGCAGACTCATGGGGCCGCGGAACTTGCCGTCGTAGTTAACCGGCGAGTAGCAGCCGTTCTCACTGGTGTGATTATCTGGTGTGCAGTTGGTCGAGAATTGGGTCGGGAGGTCATAGAGAACCGTATCGGGCGTGTAGCCCTTCTCGAAGGCCTCGGCGTAGGCGAAGGGTTTAAACGAGGAACCCGGCTGGCGATCGGCCAAAGTCACGTTGAAGTTGCCATCAATCGTTTTGTCGAAGTAGTTGCGCGAGCCAACCATGACCAAAATCTGGCCGTTTGTGGGATCAATCGCGATCATGCCGGTGTTCGATGCGTTGAACTTCGTTTGGTTGTCGGCAGAATGCTCCGCAACCACTTCTTCGGCTTTGGTTTGGAGGTCGGCATCAAGTGAGGTAATGACGCTCCAACCACCCTGTTCGAGCGCCGCTTCGCCGTACTTGTCTTGCAAATACTGTTCAACGTAGAAGACGAAGTGGGGTGCGGTAATCGACGAGGCGCGCGGTGTCGCAAACGTCACTACCGTCGCCTTTGCCTCGTCGCGCTCGCTTGCGGTGATGTAGCCGTGCTCGAACATTTTATCGAGGACGAGGTTCTTGCGGGCGTCGAGGTCTTTTTTATGTGCGCCGTAGGGCGAGTAGTAGGTCGGGGCGGGGAGGACGGCAGCGAGGTACGCGGCCTCGGGCAAGGTCACTTCGTTGGCATGGACGCCGAAGAAGGTCTCGGCGGCGCTCTCAACGCCGTACATGTTGCCGCCGTACGGTGCCTGGTTAAGGTAGAGTTCGAGGATTTGCGCCTTGGTGTACAGGCGCTCGAGTTTCAGCGACAAAATCCATTCCTCGATTTTTCGGGTGAAGGTCTTTTGATTAGTGAGGACGGTATTTTTAATGACCTGCTGGGTCAGGGTTGAACCACCCTGCGAGGCTGACATCGAGGTGACGTCGGCTAAAATGGCGCGGGCAATCGCCACGAACTCGATGCCGTGGTGCTGGTAAAAGTTGGGGTCCTCGATCGAGATGGTCGCGTTTTGGATATTGGTCGAAATCTGATCGAGCGGCACGATGGTGCGGTCGGTTGAGCTGTTGAGGTTGTAGAGCATCACCGTGCCGGTGCGATCGTAGATTTTGATCGACTGCTCGACCTTGCGCGTCTCGATCGACGAGATGTCCGGGAGTTTGAGGGTTGCTGCCCACAAGAGCCCCACGCCACTAAAAAGGAGCCCCACCCCCACAACAGAGAAGATGATGGTGCGGCTGTGGCGGCGAAGAAACGGAATAAATCCGCGACCGTGGCCGCGCGACCGAGAGGTGTGACTCATGAAGGGTATTTTACCACGCTTGCGCCAGTATGATACAGTGTGGTGTATGGAAAACGTCACGGATTCTCAGGCTGTTTTGACCGACGAGGCGGCAATCGACGAGCTGCTTACACGAGGCGTCGCCGAGGTCCTTGTGAAGGATTCATTGCGCAAGAAACTCCTCTCGGGTAAGCGGTTGCGCATCAAGCTTGGTATCGATCCAACCTCGCCCGATCTCCACATCGGCCGCGCGGTGCCGCTCTTGAAGTTACGCGATTTTCAAAAACTGGGTCACCAGATTGTTTTTATTGTGGGCGATTTCACGGCGGTCATCGGTGACACGTCAGATAAGGACGCCGAGCGTCCCATGCTCGCGCGCGAGGTGATCGAGAAAAACAAACAGAGCTACTTCGCGCAGGTGGGGAAATTACTCGACCTTAGCAAAGTCGAACTCCACTATAACACCGAGTGGCTCGAGAAGTTGACCTACCGCGAGATCGGCGAGCACGCCGACCAATTCTCGGTGTCCGATTTTATCTCACGCGAAAACATTGCTAAGCGCCTCTCGGCAGGGAAGCGTGTGTCGCTGCGCGAGTTGCTTTACCCGTTGATGCAAGGCTACGACAGTGTGGCGATTCAGGCTGATGTGGAGCTCGGCGGCACGGATCAGAAGTTCAACGTGCTGGCGGGCCGGCCCCTCCAGGAGAAGTGCGGGCAGGCGCCGCAGGATATTATTTTGAATCCTTTGATTGATGGACTCGATGGTACCAAGATGAGTTCGAGCAAGGGCAACTATATTGCACTGACTGCGGCACACAACGACATGTACGGCAAAGTCATGAGCATGGGCGACGCACAGATTGCGACGTACTTTGAAATCTGCACCCGCGTCCCGATGGACGAGGTGCGTGCGATTGCCGCAAAATTAACCGATGGGTCACTCCACCCCAGAGACGCGAAGATGCGCTTGGCACGCGAGATTGTGACGCTCTACCACGATGCCGCTGCGGCACAAAAAGCAGAAGATAGTTGGAAAAATACTTTTAGCGAAGGAGGGATACCCGACGATGTTGCGAGTGCACCACCAATGAAAATAGGGGACCCGTTGTTTGATGCTGTTAGTGGTCTGGGTATTTCAAACAGTGAATTACGTCGCTTACTGCAAGCAGGAGCAATTAGAGAAGTGGGTGGTGAAGGTCAAGTGTTTACCGATTTAAAAACACCCATCCAAAGAGATATGGTGATTCGAATTGGGAAACATAGATTCGTGAGAGTAGGTCTTATTTAAATACGAAAAACACCCGCTCTCACAAGAGCGGGTGTTTTTCGTATGCGTCGTTATTCTTCAATATCGGTGTCTCCGTCGAGGTCGGCATCGTCCTCCGACTCGTCCTCTTCGTCGCCGAAGAGTTCAGAATCGCCCCCTTCAGTCTCTTCCTCCTCGTCGAGCGCGAACTCATCAAATGAGTATTCCTCTTGCATGGTGCTACGTTGTTTGTTAATTACGTTCTAACACCAGTGTTGTAACAAATCTAAAATTCTTTGCAACTGGCTCGCCCGAGTGGGGTGTGTATTACCGCAAATTCGTGCGTGCCGAGGCTAGGCAGGTGAGCCCTACCGCGACTGCATCGAGCTCGTCGTCGAGGCATTTGCGCGGGGGGAGCGTGACCAGTCGGTTGACCATCATCGTAACCGCCGCCTTGTCACTTTTGCCGTAGCCGGTAATGGCGACTTTGACCTCGAGCGGCGTGTAGTGAAAGAGCGGTAGCGAGTAGCTGCGCGCGATGTAGGCCAGCATGCCGCGCACCTCGGCCACCTTCATCGCGGTTTTGGCGTTGTTCTCGAAGTAAATCTCCTCAAGTGCCACCGCGTCGGGTGCCCACTGCTCGATCAAGAGTTCGGCCTGCGCGCCAAGTTGGTAGAGACGCTCGTCGAAGGGGAGGGTGGCCGGCGTACGCAGGCAGTCGGAAAAGAGCACAGCCTCGCGGCCCTGCTCTTTAACCACCAGTGCCACACCCAGTCGCTCAAACCCCGGGTCAAACGCGAGGACCCGCGTAACCGCTTGGGTGGGGCTATTCGGCGTTTGTGTAAATTTCATTGACGTCGTCTTGGTCTTCGAGTTCGTCGACCAAGTTGGAGAGTTTCTCAAGGTCCTCGTCGGAGAGGTCGACGGTCGAGTTGGCGACCAATCCCGACTCCTCTTTGGTGAAGGCCCACATCGCGGCGCCGGGTGCAGCGAGTGCTGAGCCGTTCTTACTGAGGATGTGTTTGATCTCCTGCGCGGTGCGATTGCGGCTGTCGGTGTAGCCTTCAATAATGAGTGCCACCCCGCCTGGCCCGTAGGCCTCGTAGACCACGCGCTCCATCTCGGCACTGCTGGCCGAGGCTTTGTCGATGGCGCGGTCGATGTTGTCGGCCGGCATGTTTTCGGCGCGAGCCTTTTCAATCGCCAAACGCAGCCCCGGCGCGTTGCGGTCGCCCTTGGAGAGCTTTGCCTCGACGGTAATGTAGCGCACCAACTTCGAGAAAATCTTCGACTTCTTGGCGTCGGTTGCCGCCTTCTTGTGTTTAATTTTGCTCCATTTGCTGTGTCCTGACATATACGCACATCATACTCGCGAGCCTAAAAAAGAAAAGCCGCCCCTGGCAAGATGCGGGGGCGGTTTTCCTTCATCTCGCCCTAAGAGGCGACGGTTGTGCGTTTAGCCATGCGGCAATTACTTGTGCCTGCAGTTCGCGCAGCAATTTAGACGCACACGCGTGTTTCAGCTTTGCCAGCAGCTCACACGACTGCTCGGCACTGAGATTGATTGGGGGCTCACTCCTTGTTTGGTCGAGCACCAGTCGGAACAACGCCTGCTGATCGACGGGAATGAACTCCGACTTTCTTTCCGAATATGTGAGTAGATCAAACAAACAGTCCGGACTCATTGTGGATACTCCTTCAGTAACTGAAAGTACAATACTATTCATTTCGAAACTTGGCAATCCCTACAAGAACGACTCCTCGAAGTTGGGCGGGATTTCGCGGCCCATGTGCGCGTAGGCTTTTCTTGTCGCGACGCGGCCGCGTTGGGTGCGCTCGACGAGGCCCAGCTGCAAGAGGAAGGGCTCGTGGACTTCGGAGAGGGTGTTTTGCTCTTCGGCGAGCGCTGCGGCCAAAGCCGAGACGCCGACGGGGCCGCCGTGGAAGCGGTCGATAATGGCAAGCAAGAGATTGCGGTCCAGTGGGGTGAGGCCGAGCTCGTCGATCTCGAGCATACCGAGCGCCTCCGAGACCACATGGTCGGAAAGCGGCACGCGTTTGACTTGCGCGTAGTCGCGGGCGCGCTTGAGGAGGTAGTTTGCGGTGCGCGGTGTCTTGCGCGAGCGCTTGGCGATTTCGGCCACACCACTTTTTTCGATATCAACACCGAGGATTTCAGCCGAGCGGCGGATGATCTGCGCGATGTTCTCCTCGGAATAAAACTCCAAACGGTAGACGCCGCCCGAGAAGCGCGAGCGAAGCGGTGCCGAGAGGTCGGCCACACGGGTGGTTGCGGCAATCATCGTGAAGGGTGGCAGCGGCAAATCGAGTGTCCGCGCCGAGGGACCTTTGCCGATGAGAATATTCAAAACGCCCGACTCCATGGCGGGGTAGAGGACTTCTTCGATGGTGCGCGAGAGGCGGTGAATCTCGTCGATGAATAAAATGTCACCGGGTGCGAGGTTGGTGAGGATGGCCGCGAGGTCGCCCACGCGCTCGATTGCGGGGCCCGAGGTCGAGCGCAGGGTGCCGCCCAGTTCATGCGCAATGATGTGCGCGAGTGTGGTCTTACCGAGCCCCGGTGGCCCGTAAAAGAGGATGTGTTCGGGCGGATTCTCGCGCTCTTTGGCGGCCGAAATCAAAATATGGAGGTTCTTTTTTATCGTTTCTTGCCCGATGTAGTCGTCCCACGAGGTGGGGCGCAGGGTTTGGTCGAGGAAGGCGTCGTTTCGTTTCTCAAATGAGGGAGTGTCCTGTGGGGGAGGGGTCAGGGGCTCGAGTTTGCGTCGCCGAGGCGAAATGCTTGACATGTAAAATGTAGTATGCTATGCTCTCATCCAGTTGCCAATTTACAGCAATTGTGTTCGAGCGTGCATATCTCTAAGCAATGAAGCCTCCACGGTTTTGGAGCCATCACAAGGACGTTCTGGTTACGACTTAATTGCCGTAGCTGTGACTATCCTCAGAGTTGGTTATCCGCTTTTTGACTGGTTCAAAAAGATTATTGCTTAGAGGTACGCCTGTTCGAACTTGTTATATTCTACCTGATTCTACCCCGGCAACACAATGTTGACCGGGGTGTTTCTGTGTTCCCGACAGTGCGCAGGACTAGCGCACCGTGAGGTCGACGACGCGTTCGAGTTCTTCGAGCGAGGTCGTGCCTTTGACGATTTTCAGGACCCCGTCTTCTTGGAGGGTAGGGACGCCTTGCGGGCGGGCGGCAAGCGCAATTTCGCGCTCGCTCGGTTTGGAGCGCAAGATTTCTTCGATGGCACGATCCATAAAGATCGCCTCGTAGACGCCGACGCGTCCTTTGTAGCCGCGACCATGACACTCGGGGCAGCCGGGGCCGGCGGCGTAGACCGTAAATGTGGTGGGGACCATCGAGCGGTCGACGATGGTGCTGAGGTGGTGCGCTAAACGCTGCACTTCGTCGGCGGTGGGCGAGTGGGGCACCTTGCAGGCAGCACAGAGTTTGCGCACGAGGCGCTGTGCCATCGCGACCGACACCGCCGAGCTCAGCACTTTTTCGCTCACCCCGAGGTCGATGAGGCGCGGGAAGGCGCCGGCCGCGTCGTTGGTGTGCAAAGTCGAGAAGACCAAGTGACCGGTCAGTGCCGCGTTGATTGCGGTCGTGGCCACCTCGCCGTCGCGGATCTCGCCGACCATGATGATGTCGGGGTCCTGACGGAGCGTCACGCGCAGACCCTCGGCGAAGGTGTAATTTTTCTTATCAACCTGCGTTTGCACGATGCCATTGAGGTGGTACTCGATCGGGTCTTCGATGGTGATGATTTTGCTCTCGGGCGTGTTGATCTTGCGCATGAAGGCGTAGAGCGTCGTCGTCTTGCCCGAGCCGGTGGGCCCCGTGGTCAAAATCATGCCGTTTGGTTTGGCGATTTCTTTTTCGATGCGCTCGCGCAGGTTGGTGTCCATGCCGAGGTCCTCCAGCGGCACCGCGATCGAATCGGGATTAAGAATACGCAGCACGAATGCTTCGGCGTAGTTGCTCGGCAAAATCGACGCGCGCAGCTCGATCTCGGCGCCCTGCAGGTGGATCGAGAAGCGACCGTCCTGCGCCTCGTTGGTGATGTTGAGCTTCATACCCGAGAGCAGCTTGAGTCGCGAGAGGGTGAGGTGGTAGGTCTCAAAGTCGAAGGTGAGGACGTCGACCAAGACACCGTCGAGGCGGTAGCGCAGACGCACGACTTTTTCCTCGGGTTCGAGGTGAATGTCGGAGGCGCCGGTCGAGAGCCCGCCCGCGAGGATGATTTCGAGGATGCGGGTGATGCGGTAGGCGCGCTTCATGGTGATGGCCTCCTCGATGAGTTTGCCGATGTCGTCGAGACTCTTGACGGTGGTGAGCAACTCCTCGACCTCTTTGTCGGAGAGTTCGAAGACGCCGGCCTTGCTTTCGGTGGCATACGAGAGGTCTTTGTAGTGGTCGTACGCGCGGCGCAGTGACTCCTGTGAGCAGATGAAGGTGGTGACGGTGTAGCCGCGCTCCTCAAGTTTTGCGACAAGGGTGAGGACTTTGGGGTGCTGCGGCGAGCGTGCGGCCAGGCTCAGTTTCTTGCCCACCGCGCCAAAGAGCGCCACCTCGGCGTCCTTCGCCTCCTCTTCGGTCAAGAGGCGCAAAGCATCGGAGTTGACTGCCACGAGCGAGAGGTCGACGTACTCGACGCCGTATTTGCTCGAGAGCATGAGCGCCAAATCCTCTTCCTCGCGCTTTTTGAGGAAGTCGACGCGCTTCTCCTGCTCTTCGTCCGCGAAGATAACCATGCTCTCCATTGTACAACGCATTTGGTACAATGTGCGGTACACTGCCGGTATGAAAGTAGTATTGAACGATTTACCCCAGCTCGCGCAAGACGTCCTGCGCCGCATCCCGCACGACAGCAGTGCGGCGGCCCTCGTCACGCTCTCGGGCGACCTCGGCGCGGGGAAGACCACCTTCACCCAAGCCTTGGCGCGCGAGCTTGGCGTTGCGGTGCCGGTGCAGAGCCCGACCTACGTCCTCATGCGCAGCTATGACATCGCGCACGGGCGCTTCACGCGACTGGTCCACATCGACACCTACCGACTCAACAACGAGAGCGAGTTTTTGGCGCTTGAGCCGCAGCGATTCTTCGAGGATCCGCACGCGCTTGTTGTCATTGAGTGGCCCGAGCGCGTCATCATGGCGCTCCCGGTGCCCAACATCTCGCTGACGTTCTCAACCGAGCACACCAACCACGACGAGCGCATGGTCGAGCTCGTGGTCGGCCAACCCCACACGAATGAGCGCTAAACAACCACCTGTGCGCATCGTGCTCCTCGATACCCATGCGATTTTGCATCGGGCCTACCATGCGTTGCCCGATTTTGCGTCGGGGAAGGGCGAGCCCACCGGGGCGCTCTATGGGCTGGTCTCGATGCTGGTAAAAATCATCACCGACCTCAAGCCCGACCACATCATCGCGGCCTTCGATTTGCCGGAGCCCACGCATCGCCACATTGCCTACGCCGAGTACAAGGCGCAACGAAAGAAGGCCGACGACGCCTTGGTGGCGCAACTCATCCGCTCGCGCGACGTCCTCGACGCCTTCGGCATCCCGCGCTACGAGTGCTCGGGGTTTGAAGCCGACGACGTCATCGGCACTATCGTCGAGTCGCTCAAAGGGGACGAGTCGGCCGACATCATCATCGCCTCGGGCGACAAAGACCTGCTCCAACTCATCGACGGCACTCGCGTGCGCGTCTACACCTTCAAGCAAACACTCGCCGACACGGTGCTCTATGACGCTGCCTCGATGGCAGAGAAGTACGGATTTACGCCTGCGCAGGTCACCGACTACAAAGGCATCGTCGGCGACCCGTCGGATAACATCACCGGCGTGCCCGGTGTGGGCGAGGGGAGTGCGGTCAAACTCTTGGCGACGTACGGCAGCATCGAGTCGCTTCTTTCCGCACTACAACAAGACGGCGTCGAGGTGGTAGCGAAGGCGGCGGCCATCCAAAAGCGCTACGCGCAGATGATTGCCGACCACGAAGAGGACGCGCTCTTTTCTAAAGAACTCTCGACCATCCGTCGCGACGCGCCGATTCACTTTGCGCTGCCGGAGCAGAGTTGGCGCGAGCGCGTCGAGACTAGCAAAGTATTTGATATGCTGGCCGAGTTCGACTTTCGCGGGCTCGTGCCGCGCGTCAAAGCGCTGCTTGCAAACGGTGCACCCGAGGCCGAGGCGAGCGCGCAGCCCTCGATCGGTTTTGACGAGGGCGAGGTCATCGCACCCGAGGAACTGGGCCCTGTGGCGCTCGCGGTGTGGGTCCTCGACTCCAGCATCACACAGCCCGGCCTCGACGACATCTATCGCACGGGGAAGAGTCGCGTCTTCGCCGAAGCCAAACAGAATATTTTGCATGATATAGCCGAGCGTAACCTCGACTTTGTGTATGAACAGATCGAGCTGCCGCTGACGCCCGTCCTGCGTCAAATCGAGAACACCGGTGTCAAGATTGACACGGCCTTTTTGCGAGAACTCTCGACGACCTACCACACGCAGCTGGCCGACATCGCGGCGCGGATCTACGAGGCGGCCGGCGGCCCGTTTAATATCAACTCACCCAAGCAGCTGGGCGACGTCCTGTTTGACCGGCTGGGGCTTGCGGTTAAAAACCAAAAGAAGACCGCGGGTGGCCAGCGCTCGACCAAGGAGTCGGAGCTCGAGAAGATGCGCTCGCTCCACCCAATCATCACCGACATCTTGGCGCACCGCGAACTCTCGAAGTTGCTCGGGACCTACATCGACACCATCCCCACCATGCTCGACGAGCAGAGTCGCCTCCACACGACCTACGTCCAAGCGGGGACCACCACCGGGCGCCTCTCGTCGCAAAACCCTAACCTGCAAAACATTCCCATCAAGACCGACTTGGGCCGGGCTATTCGAAACGCCTTCGTCGCAAGCCCTGGCATGCAGCTCGTGGCCTTCGACTACTCGCAGCTGGAGTTGCGCATCGCCGCGTTTCTCTCGGAGGACGAGGCGTTGCTCGACATCTTCAAAGCCGACCGCGACGTCCATACCGAGGTCGCCTCGCGCGTCTTTCATGTACGAGCAGAGGACGTGTCCTACGAGCAGCGCCGCCGCGCCAAGGTCATCAACTTCGGCATCCTCTACGGCATGGGGGTGAATTCCTTGCGCGAGTCCCTCGGCAGCACCCGCGCCGAGGCGCAGGAGTTCTTCGAGCAGTACTTCGCGGCCTTCCCGCGCTTGGCCGAGTACCTCGAGGGCACCAAGGCCGACGCGTCGCGCCTGGGCTACACCGAGACGTACTTCGGCCGCCGCCGCTACTTCGAGGGCATTCAGTCGAAGATTCCCTACATCAAGGCGTCGGCCGAGCGCATGGCGATTAACGCGCCGATCCAGGGCACCGAGGCCGACATGATCAAGCTCGCCATGGTACAGATTGCGGCGTGGATCAAAAACGAAGGCATCCACGACGACATTCACCTGTTGCTTCAGGTT
Source organism: Candidatus Adlerbacteria bacterium (assembly GCA_903884345.1). Taxonomy (GTDB): domain Bacteria; phylum Patescibacteriota; class Minisyncoccia; order Phycocordibacterales; family SBAW01; genus GWA1-54-10. The sequence continues at coordinate 11,372 of CAISEE010000021.1, forward strand.
CACGACGAACTCGTCTTCGAGGTGCGGGAGGGGAAGGTCGAGTCCTGCGCCGCGCGTATCCGCGCAATTATGGAAAACGTGATTCCTGAGAAAGATCGCAAAGGGATTCCGTTTAAAGCCGAGGGCGAAGTTGGCGCCAACTGGGGCGATATGCAAGAATTGCAGCTATGATAGTCGCATTCTTCGGCGCCGACGCAGGAGTACGAGCAGACCACCGCCGCGCGTGGCTCAAAAATGCGAAGCACTCGGCAGGGCAGGTGGATGAGCGCTCGTGGGAGCAGATGAGTGTCGCGGAGCTTGCCGCACTCGCCTCGACCAGCTCGCTCATGGGCGATACACAGCTGTTTCTCTTCCCCGGAGCACTCACCAGCGAGCGAGCCGATGACTTTCTCGATTTCGCCGAGGAGTTGGCAGCCTCCGAGCACATCTTCATCTTCGACGAGGAGAAATTGCTCAAGCGTCCGACCGATATTCTCACCAAAGCGGGCGCGCAGATTGAGGTCTTGGCGGCAGTTAAAAAAGAGGAGACCTTCAATGTCTTCGCGGTCGCCAACGCTTTTGGTGCGCGCGACAAGAAAAAGTTTTGGCTCCTCTTGATGGAAGCCGCTCGCCGCGAAGCCGCACCCGAAGCTATCGCCGGCATGCTCCACTGGAAGGTGCGCGACATGTTGGCCAAGGGAGAGCGGGGCAAATTCACGACCGCGGAACTGAAAGACCTCTCGCGCCGCCTTGTCGCGCTCTATCACGACTCGCACCGCGGGGCAGGGGAACTTAGCCTCCTGTTGGAGCGCTTCGCCCTCACGTTGTAGCCAACACTACAAAATATAATCAGTTTCTGGTATAGTGCCCCATATCCGCCTATAGCTCAGTTGGTAGAGCAGCTCCCTTTTAAGGAGACGGTCGCAGGTTCGAATCCTGCTGGGCGGACAAAATTGTGCTACAGTGTGCGTACCTTCCCCTGTGGGGAAGTGGTTCGGCCGACATATCACGAGTGATGGATAGAGCTCTGGCTCCCTGACCCATCCAGCAACCTCATCGCGACTTTCGCGAGAAAGGTGCTCCCTCCAGCCCGCAAGGGAAAGATATAGCATCGATATTTTTCGTTACTACTCTTTCCGTATAGGGAAGTTTTTTATTATCTAGCTAACGAAAAACACATGCTCAAAACAGCTGAATCCGTCTCCCTCGCGCACCCCGACAAGGTTTGCGACCAAATATCAGACGCCATCCTCGACGCGTGCCTGGCAGAAGACCCGTACTCGCGCGTAGCGATCGAGACCTTGGGTGGCCACGGCATCATCACGGTGTGCGGCGAGCTTACGACGCGCGCGTCCATTAATATTCGAAACATCGCCGAGGAGGTCTATCGCGACTGTGGCTACCACGAGCCCATTGGGGTCACGGTCAATGTGGTCGAGCAAAGTCCCGAGATCGGGCACGGCGTCGACCAGGACGGCGCGGGGGATCAGGGCATCATGGTGGGCTATGCCACGAGTGAGACACCCGAGTGCCTGCCGCTCGAAGTCGTGCTCTCGCGGCGATTGGCGCGGGCCATGGGGCGCCACGACGGTAAGTCGCAGGTGACGCTTCAAGACGGCAAGATCGTGCGCATCCTCACCTCGGTATGCGCAGGTGTGGATACCTCCGACGTAACACTCAAAGAAGCTGCAGAAGCGCTCGTCCCGTACCTGGCAGCAGGTAAGACGCTCGCGGACGTGTGGCTGCAGAATCCCAACGGGGAGTGGACCATCGGGGGTTTCGCAGCCGACACGGGGCTCACGGGTCGCAAGCTCGCAGTCGATAACTACGGGCCCAATGTGCCGCTCGGTGGCGGCTGTTTTTCGGGGAAGGACGCGACCAAGGTCGATCGCAGCGCCGCCTACATGGCGCGCCGCATCGCGGTCGATTACCTCAAACAAAAGGGCGCCCGCGAAGTCTACGTGCAGCTCGCCTATGCGATTGGGGTCGCGGAACCATTGATGGCGGTGGCGCAAGTCGACGGCAAAGAGGAGGCGGTCGTGGGCTACGACCTGCGCCCGCAGGCCATCATCGAGCAACTCGGCCTACGCCGCCCGATCTTTCGCAAGAGCGCCGAGTACGGCCACTTCGGCAACGGCTTCTCGTGGGATGCCTGAGATTCAGGCGCCTTTGCGTCTTGGGCGCGCATCGTAGTCGGCAAGCGCGATCGCTAAATCATCGGTACTAAAATCGGGCCAGGTTTTTTCGCTGAAGATGAGTTGTGCGTTCCCGGTCTGCCACGGCAAAAACGAATCTGAGAGATGTGGGTCGTGCTCGACGCCGGTGCGCACGATGAGGTCGACTGGGGGGAGGTGGCGGGTCCAGAGTTGTGCCTCGATCGACTCGCGACAGACGGGGAGTGCTACGTGTGCGGCGCGATTGGTGGCTTCGACGAGTTCGGTGATGCCGCTGTAGCCAAAGAGGAGGGTCAGGTGGCGCTCGGTGTGCGCAGCGGTTTTTGACTCGACCTCGCGCACCAAGGCGGGGAGTGAGTCGTCGGTCGTGTAGCGCTCCCAAGCGCCGCACAGCGAGAAGCGCACCTGCTCGTCGCCCTCGAGGCGGCGCGTGAGTTCGTCTTTGAGGAGTGCAAACAGGTAGGCGACCTCGACGGGTTCGCGGTTTTGCAAGTTGGATTCGGAGGCGCCCCAAAGGACGACGTGGTGGATGCCTGCCTTAAATGCCGCCTCGGCGATGGTGGTGAAGTTGTGCAGGCCGCGCATGTGCCCCTCGATTTTCGGGAGGTTGCGCTTCGTGGCCCAGCGGCGGTTGCCGTCTGGGATAAGGGCGATACAGGTTGGTGTGTTCATAGGGAAGATGGGTGTGGGTCAGTCAGTAGAACCTGCGGCGCGCCGCGAAGGTGACTTACCTGAGTTGCTCACGCAAGGCAAAGAGGGCGATGCCGGCTGCAACCGAGACGTTGAGGGATTCCTTAATGCCACGCATCGGGATTTCGAGGATGGAGTCGGCCTGCGCGAGCGTCTCTGGCGCGATACCATCGACCTCGTTTCCTACAAGGAGCGCCACCGGCTGCCCGGGCGTGCTCGCCCACGAAAAGAGCGGGACCGACCGCGCATCTTGTTCGAGTGCGAGGACGGTGTAGTGCTCGTCTTTGAGATGCGCCAGCGTGGTATCGAGCGACTCGGCGTACTCCCACGGCACGCTGTGTTCGGCACCGAGCGAGACTTTAATGAAATCGGGGCGCGGTCGGCGAAACCGATCGATGGGTTGGGGTGTGTAGCCCGAGAGGATGATCTTGGTGACCCCAGCCGCATCCGCTGTGCGAAAGATCGAGCCCACGTTATGGACGCTCCGGATATCATGGAGCACAACGACGAGCGGGGAGGCGCCCATAGGCTACAGGGGTAGATCAAACGCCACGGCACCCGCACCTAGCACCAAGAGTGACAGACAGATGACGCCGACCAGCGCGTACGTGAGGCGCGAGAGCGGTGCCACGTGGCGCAGGCTCGGGCGCAGCAGCAGGAGTTTCAGCGAGAGGATGGCGCCCACGAGTGCCGCGATCTGCGTATCATAGCCGAGAAAAAGGCCCAGTGCCGTCATAGCTTCGATTGCGATGTAGAGGCCGATGATCCAAATGGCGACACCCGCGCTCAGCATCGAGACTTCGCTCGCGACCTCGCGGCGGTGTCTGAAGTGAAAGACGGCGAGGTAGGCGAAGACGCAGGCGACTGCAATGCGCAGCAGGGTCGGGGCGAAGAAACTGTAGACGAGCAAATGTGGAAATGGGTTGAGCATGTGACTTAGTTAGTGGTAGTGGTGTCCTTGGGCGCACTGTTTTGTGGTGCCTCTGGTGCGCCGAGGTTCGGGACGCTGACGGTGGGTTGCGGCACGAGGAGGAAGTTGTTGGGGTTGACGTGAATCTTCGAGATGCCGCCGTTTCGCGCCCAAACGAGGAGATTGAGCAAAATGATGATGCCGATGATGAGCATGACGCCGCCCGCGCCACCACCTTCGCCACCTGCCTCTGGTTTTGGAGCTTCGGTTGCCATTGTGTTTATACTAGCGCGTTCTTTACATCCTTGTGAAGCAGCTTGTCCAACTCCTCTTCGGCCACGCGCTTGTCGCTCCATGGCTCACGGGTGCCGGCAGGCCCGCAGATACACGGGTCGGTGCCCTTGCCGGTGAGGAGCACCACGTCGCCCTCTTTGGCTTCGCGCAGCGCCTCGCGGATCGCCATGCGGCGATTGAGAATGATGTGCGGCTTGTGTTTGGTGAAGCCCTGCGCGATCGCTTCGACGATGTCGAGCGGGTCTTCGTCGTACGGATCCTCGTTTGCCAAAATGATGTAGTGGCAGAGTTCGTCGGCGATCTTGCCCATCTCGGGGCGCTTCCACTGGTCGCGGCCGCCGCCGGTTGAGCCCATGACGGCGATGATGCGTCGGTGCTGGTAGGTCTCGAAGAGTGCGCGCAGCGAGTCGGGCGTGTGCGCGTAGTCGACGATGACACTGAAGTTTTGCCCGCGCTCGACGCGCTCGGCGCGACCGGCAATCGGGAGCATATGTTGGATCGCCGACTGCATGGTTTGCCGCGGAATGTTCATCGCGTCACACAGGGTGAGTGCTGCCAGAATATTTTTGAGCGAAAAGAGCCCGGGCAGGGGTGCGGTAAAGAGGCTGCCGCCGCGGTAGACGAAGCGCACACCAGTGTCGTCGACGGTGTAGGGCTCGGCATCTTTGAGGAAGAAGGGAATGCGCACTTCAACCGGCGTCTCAAGAAAGGCCTGCCCATATTTGTCGTCGGCATTGGCGATGATGTAGCGGGGGCGCTTGGGGGATTCGGCCAAATGCTGTGCCAGCGAGAGTTTGGCCGCAGCGTACGCCTCGATGCTGCCGTGGCTCTCGAGGTGCTCGGGCGCGAGGTTGGTGAAGACGAGCGCGTCGAGCTCGATGCCTTTGTGGCGAAACTGTTTGGCACCCTCGGAGCTCATCTCAATCACCGCGTGTGTGGCACCTTCGTTGACCGCGCGGCGCAAGAATCGCTGCAAGAACCCGCGCCCCGGCATGGTCATCTTAAAGAGGTTGGGTTCGCTCTCCTCGCCGATGGCAAAGCGGATGGTCGAGGCCAGTGCCACTTTGTAGCCCGCTTCGGTGAGGATCGCGCGAATGAGCTCAGAGGTCGAGGATTTGCCCTTGGTGCCGGTGACTGCGATGACGAAGAGTTTGCGCGAGGGGTAGCCCCAGCGTAGCGCGCCGAAGTGGGCGAAGGCCAGGTGGTAGAAACTGAGCAGTTGTTTTGGTATGAATCGTCGCATGGTGGTGATTAAAATGATTTCGCCCGCGAACCCAGAGCTTTCAGTGCCGACGCCAGTTTTTCGCGCGTGCCCACGGCCGCAGGGTCGCACTCTTTCATCGCGCGGCGACTCTCCTCGAGCCGGTAGCCCAGCGCCATGAGTGCTTCGACCACCTCGCCATCATCTTCGTGCTCGGCTGCAACCGGCGTGCCCGCGTGCGTCGCCTCGTCGGCGAGTTTGTCGCGCAGCTCTACGACCAGGCGCTCGGCACTCTTCTTGCCGATGCCGAAGCCCTTCGTGAGCATCGCTGCGTCACCCTTGGCAATCGCACGCTTGAGGGGCCCCACCTCGGCCGCATTCAGGAATCCCAGTGCTGTTTTAGGGCCCACACCCGAGACGCTCATCAGTTGCTTAAAGAAGGCGAGCTCTTCGTCGGTGGGGAAGCCATAGAGGTCGATGGCGTCGTCGCGCACCGCTGTGTGGATAAAGAGCGAGACTATTGCGCCGCCCTGGCGCAGCCGCTCAATCGCCGCGGGGTGGGTGCGCACGGTGTAGCCCACGCCGCCGACGTCGATCAATGCCACATTGTCGGCGCTGGCCCCGTCGAATTGCCCCGTAAGTTTGCCGATCATGCCTTTATCATACCGTACCCCGCCCATTTGGCACGAAGGGTTGCGGGCTTGCGTTTTTTCGATTTATTGCGTACTATCGATGCCATGGCAATTACCAAAGGAGCAAAGAAGGCGCATCGCCAGTCCCTGCGCAAAAACGCAATGAACGTCACGCGCAAGCTGGCCGTTCGCGCGTCGCTGAAGGTCGTCCGCACCGCGCCCAAGGGCGATGTGAAGGCAATCGCAGGCGCATACCAGGCGATCGATAAGGCACTCAAGCGCGGCATCATCAAGAAGAACACCGCCGCTCGCCGCAAGGCAAAAGTCGCCCGCGCCCTCAAGACGAACTAGTCTATTTTTATAGTTCGCCGGATCTGACCCCATCTTCGGGGTCTTTTTCGTGCCAATGGTAACGAAGACGCCCCCGGCTTGTGGCCAGGGGCGGGGAGGGAACGGGTCACGCGAGTTGCGGGAAGGAAGCCATCGAGCCCACAAAGCTCGAGTCTTCTCGCCAGCACGCACCGTAGCGCGAGCTGTGAAAGCGTTGGAAGAGGCGCTCGCGCGAGAGTTCTCCGCCGCGGTCGCCGATGCCGGTGCGCAGTGTCAGGAGTCCTCGCTCCGAGTCCCAACCAGCGTCCTCCCAGTAGAGGTCCGGATGCGAGGCGTCGGCAACGAGGCCTGTCCAGTGCCGTGCGCAGCGTTGTGTCTGCCGCATCTGGTCGAGCAAGTCTCGAGTCAGAGGCACTTGGTGCAGGGTGCCGGTAAAGAGAGGTCTGCGCCGACCAGGGTCTTGTTCATGGTACCAGGACACGTCGAAGATTTGGAGCTGGATGGAAATCGTCTGGCCGTCATTCATGTGGCAGCAGCTGTGCCACGCAATAAGACCGACGAGTACCGCCGCGAGAATCAGCATGGAAGTCTCCTTATTTCAATCTGGCGAGACTATACAATATAGAAAGTTTTTTGTCGAGGCTGTTATAAACCTGGTGCTCCCGGCCAGAATCGAACTGGCATCACCTCCTTCGGAGGGAGGTATCCTATCCGTTGAACGACGGGAGCGTGTGCTCATCCTACCAAAGGAATGAGCCGAGCAGTAGTACGACAACAGCGCGACCGTTATGGCCGCGCTGTCGTCTCTTGTATTTCGAACCGTGGTGCTCCCGGCAGGAATCGAACCCACATTGCATCCTCCGCAAGGATGCGTCCTATCCATTGAACGACGGGAGCATGGACTCGCCTAGCGTATCACAAACCGATCATTTCCGCGAGGTTTTCACCCAAATGCGGCAATTGCTCCTCTTCCTCTATATGGCGCGCGAGGTAGGTGCGCACCGAGGTGCCGAGTTCGGCATTGTCGAGCGGCACCACGATGCGCGGCACAAGCATGCTCTTGGTGGTGAGGAAGAGGCGCGGGGTCTCGGTCTCTTGCTCGACCCAAAAGGTGCGCAGCGCGGTGAAGGGGTAGGTGGTGCCGTCGAGCGAGACGCCGCGTTTGTTGATGGTGACCGAGTGCTCGCGCGGCCCGCGAATCGAGAGTGCGATGATCGAGCCCACGCCCAACACGAGGATGAGTGCGAGCAAAAAATTGTCGAAGTAGACGCAGGCGCCAGCGCCGACGAGAGTGATGAGGCCGAAGGTCCAGTACCAGTCGACCGAGTGCCCGCGGTGTTCGTGGGTCGAGACGTGCCAGGTGAGGGGAGTGTCTTGTTCGCTCATGTGTCTATTAGTATACCGCGTTCGTTCACTGTCGCGCGGGATTGTATACAGTGCGTCGCTTTCTGAAGAATGATGTCTCTTTGGTCGGCTTTCGTTTATACTTTGCGTATCTAACCTAATGCATATGCAACCTACATCATCATCTCTTGTACAAAAGTCCGTTCGGTTCGTGTCGGGGTTGCCACGCCGCTACTCGATCGGGGGAGCGGTGGTGCTTGTTGTGGTGCTGGTGCTCGGTATCCACGTCGTCTCGCAAGGGGCGCCCGCAACGGACGCACCGGTGCAGACGCCGCATGTGCACATCGTTTCAATCGCCGACCTGTCGGCCACCGCAGGGCCGCTGCCGGTGACCGGCAAAGTCACGTCGCTCAGTCAGGCGACCATTTTGGCACAGAGCGCGGGCGAGGTGACCTCGCTCCTGCATGCGCTAGGCGATCGCGTTTCAGCCGGTGGCGAGATTGCCGAGCTTGAAAACAGCAGTCAACGCGCGGCATTGCTTCAGGCGCAGGGCGCATTCGATGCGGCACAGGTGCAGTTGGCAAAGACCAGTGGCACCTCGGCCACGATCTCGGGTATCAACTCGGCGCAGGCGACCCAGAGTCTTGCGAACGCGCAGAATTCGGCCGAGACCTCGCTCCAGTCGGCGTACGCGGCGCTCGACGACGCGGTACATACGAAGTCCGACGCGCTCTTTAGTGGCTCGCGCACCACGACGCCCAAACTCATCATCACCATTCCGGATTCGCAACTCGTCATGACGCTGCAAAACGAGCGCGTCGATCTGGAGCTTTTGCTCGGCAAGGCACAAGTGCTCGCCAACCCCAGCAGCAACGACGCGGTCGCTGCCAATGTCGTGGCACTGACCGCACAGGCGCAGACGGTGCAAACGTTTTTGAATAATCTCGTGAGCGCGGTCAACAAAGCGATACCAACCAATGAGACGCCGGCTGGCGCGATTGCGGGCTACCAGGCGTCGATCAGCGCGGCGCGCACCGAGGTGGTGGGTGCTATCGCGGGGCTCGTTGCCGCCAAGTCGGCACTCGACCAGGCGGGCTCGGGTGCGGCCTCAGCCTCCAACTCGGCGACCAGTGCCGCGACCAACGACATCGCCGCATCGCGCGCCAGCCTCAAACAGGCACAAGGGGCACTCAATGCGGCTGAGGCCAACCTTGAGAAGACGATCCTGCGCAGTCCCATTTCGGGAACGATCGTGAGTTTGCCCATCTCGCGCGGTGACTATGTCTCGATGAACGCGCAGGCCGCGGTGGTCTCAAACCCGAGTGCGCTGGAGATTGATGCGTACGTCACGCCCGATGATGCCAAAACCATCGTGGTCGGCGGCAAAGCCACCATCGACCAAAAAGTGGCGGGCGTCGTCGTGTCGGTGGCACCAGCACTCGACCCTACGACCAACAAAATCTTGGTCAAGATCGGCATCACGGGCAACGAACAAGTGCTGACCGATGGCGACACGGTGAGCGTGGCAATCAATCGCACGGTTGCGACACAAAGCACTGCTGACGCCTCGACCATCATCCCGATAACGGCGGTCAAGATTACGCCCGAAGGGCCGGTCGTCTTTACTGTGGCGGGGGAGACACTCGTGGCGCACAAGATTACCCTGGGATCGATCCTCGGCGATCAGGTGATGGTGCCGCAGGGTATCACGCCCGACATGGCGATTGTGACCGACGCGCGCGGGCTCTCGGACGGGCAGACTATTGTCATTGATACGAACTAATCATGCTGCCTCTTTGGAACTTCTTCCTCGATAAACGGCAGTTCAGCTACGTCTTCATCGCGGCCCTCGTCGTCGTGGGTCTCTACGCGGTGCTCAAGATCCCGAAGGAGTCGAGCCCATCGATCGATATCCCGTACGCGGTCGTCACGGCGGTCTTTCCCGGTGCTTCGGCCGAGGATACCGAAACTTTGGTCACCGACCCTCTGGAGTCGCAAATCGGCAACATCAGCAACATCGACAAGCTGACCTCGAGCTCGGGCGCGGGCGTGTCGAGCGTGGTCGTCCAATTCAATACGAAAGCCGACATGGTGCAGTCGCTCCAAGACTTGCGCGATGCGGTCGCCAAAGCGGCACCCAAACTCCCGAGCGACGTCATGACGCCGTCGGTCACCAAGGTGGCCTTCAGTGACCAACCCATTTTCGTCGCCTCGATCTCGGGCGATTTGCCACCGTCGGCATTTGCGGCACTCGGCAAAGAGGTCGCCGACGACCTCAAGAACGTGACTGGGGTCTCCAAGGTCGACGTGGCCGGCGTGCCCGATCGCGAAGTCGATGTGGTGGTGAGCAAAGAGAGTCTCGAGCAGTACAACCTTCGCTTGGTCGACGTCATCGGCCAGATCGCGGCAAGCAACGCGGCGCTTCCCGCGGGATCTATCTCGATGCGGGGCGTTAACTACGACGTTAATTTCAAAGGCGGCATCGAGGACCCGGCGGAGATTCAGAACATCGCGGTGGGCACCAAAGATGGTGTGCCGATCTACCTGCGCGACATCGCCTTCGTCGCCAACGGCCTCGCACCTGCGACCAGCTACTCGCGTGTGAGTCTCAAGGGTGCGCCCAGCAACCAGGCGATTACGCTCAACGTCTACAAGCAGTCGGGCGGCGACATCACGACGGTCTCGAGCGCTGTCAAAGCCGAATTGAATCGCCTGCGCGCGACGTCGCTTCAGGGTATGACCGTCCTCGTGCCCTCGGGCACCGACGCGGGCTACCAGGTGGGCAAGCAGTTGGGCGACCTCACCAAGACGGGGTTTGAAACCGTGCTCCTCGTCATCGTGGCGCTCTTTTTGACGATCGGGTGGCGCGAGTCGTTGGTCGCGGCGCTCTCGATCCCGCTCTCGTTTATGATCGCCTTCGTCGGGCTCTACATGACGGGAAATACGCTCAACTTCATCAGCCTCTTTTCGCTCATTCTCGCGGTCGGCATCCTCGTTGACTCGGGCATCGTCGTGACCGAGGCCGTCCACACGCGTATGAAGACCCACGACGGACCCTTGGGTGCCGCGCGCGCGGCGCTACACGACTATGCTTGGCCGCTCATTGCCGGCACAATGACGACGGTCGCCGTCTTCGCGCCGCTCTTCTTCATCTCGGGTATTACGGGCAAGTTCATCGCCGGGATTCCGTACACCTTGGTCTTCGTGCTCATGGCGTCGATCTTCGTGGCACTCGGCATCGTGCCGCTCATCGCCATGCTCTTTGCCAAGTCCGAGCCTAACGAATTGGAGAAGCGCCAAGAGGCGTACACCGAGCAGGTGACCGAGTGGTACAAACGCACGCTGCGGGGAATCTTGGAGAATCGCCACACACAGCGCGTCTTCTTGCGATCTTTGGGTGCACTCTTCGTGCTCTCGCTCATCTTGCCGATGACCGGGCTCGTCAAAACCGTCTTCTTCGGGCAAAGCGACCAGGACTACGTCTACATCAACATCGAAAAGCCGCACGGGACGACACTGGCGCAGACCGACCTTGCCGCGCGCGAGGTCGAGGAGATTCTCTACGCCAACCACGACATCGCCTCGTTCGTCACGACGGTGGGGCAGAGCTCGTCGTTGGGCGGCTCGGGTGCTTCGGGTGGCAACTACGCCAACATCACAATCAACCTCCCCGATGGCCACACAAAAACGAGCACCCAAGTCTTGGAAGAATTGCAGCGCGAGCTCGCGCCCGTGACCGACGCGACCATCCAGATTTTGCAGGGGAGTAACGGGCCGCCGTCGGGAGCACCGGTTTCGATTCAATTTACGGGGGACAATCTGGGCGACCTCATCTCGGCCGCCGACGCGGGCAAGCGGCTGCTGGCGACCATCCCCGGCGTCACCAACCTCTCCGATAGCACCGAGAACAACGGCACCGAGTTTGATCTCTCGATCGATCGGGCCAAAGCGTCGGCGCTGGGCCTCAACACGCAGACGGTGGCACAAACGCTGCGCGCCGCGGTTAACGGCACGAAGGCCACGAGCATCACACAGCCCGACCAAGACATCGACGTCGTGGTCAAACTCAATCTCAACACCGCCTACACCGACCCATCCAACACCGCCGAGACCTCGATTGATTCGATCAAAAACCTCACCATTGAGACGCCGACGGGGCCGGTCTTGTTGGGTTCGGTCCTCACGAGTTCCTTGGGTGTGAGCAACGCCACCATCGCGCACCAAGACAAGAAGCGCATCGAGACTGTCTCGGGCTACCCCGAGGGAGGCGCGACCGCAACCGGCATCGTCGCCGCATTTCAAAAGCGCGTCGGTGAGTTGAAGCTCCCGCCAGGTGTCGCGGTTTCCTACGGCGGCGAGGACGAGAGTGTGAATCAATCATTCCAAGAGATGTTCGTGGCGCTCATCGCAGGGTTGGCACTCATGTTCCTTATCCTCATCCTCGCGTTCAATTCCTTCCGCTACACGTTCTATCTCTTGATGATCGTGCCGCTCTCACTCATTGGCGTCCTCGATGGCTTGGCACTCACCGGGCAGCCGCTGTCCTTCCCGTCGCTTTTGGGCATCATTGCGCTGGGCGGTGTCATTATCAACCACGCCATCATCCTTATGGATTCGATGCTGCGCCTGCGCGCGACAAAACCCGGGGAGCCTATCATGGATGTCGTCATCGAAGCCTCGGCCACCCGCCTGCGTCCCATCTTCCTCACGACGGTCACGACCGTCATCGGCATGATTCCGCTCGCGGGTTCATCGGCGATGTGGGGCCCCTTGGCATTCACCATCATGTTCGGTCTCTCGTTTGCGATCATCCTTACCTTGGTGCTGACCCCGGTTATGTTCTACCGCGCCGAGGCGAAAAAAGAAGCGACTGCAGCAGCGCGACGGCCGTAACCCGCGACATACCGCAAACAAAAACCGACCCACGCGCGTGGGTCGGTTTTTTGTTTGGTCTTGTTGGTACGTTGTTATGCCGTGTGCACGCTCTCGAGGTAGTTGCGCATGGTGTGTGCGTCACTAACCTCGAACGGGTCGTCTTGTGCGTTGTCGCCGAAGCCGGGCTCGACGAATTGCTTCTCGATGACACCGTCCTTCACGACCATGCTGTAGCGCCACGAACGCTCGCCGAAGCCGAGGTTTAATTTTTTGACGAGCATGCCCATACCGCGGGTAAAATCGGTGTTGCCGTCGGGCAGCATGCGCACGTGTTTGACGTCCAAATGCTTGGCCCACTGATGCATCACGAACGCGTCGTTGACGCTGAGGCAGTAAATCTCGTCGATGCCGAGGCCTTTGAGGTCGGCGTAGAGGTGCTCGTAGCCGGGCACATGCGTCGAGGAGCAGGTGGGGGTGAAGGCGCCAGGGAGCCCAAAGAGCACCACACGCTTGCCCTTGAACACTTCGTCACTGGGCAGGTCTTGCCAGCGAAACGGATTCTCGCCCGGGACCGACTCGTCGCGCACGCGCGTTTTAAAAGTGACCTCAGGAACGCGGTCGCCTTCGTGTAATTGTTGTTCCATATCGTTTCTTGTTAGGTGAAGTAATACTAGAACCTTCTGTCTGTAGTGTACCTGAAGTTTTGCTTTGCGGCCGCCCGGCGCAGGCTTTAATGAACTGCGCGTGCATGTGCGCCAAGTCAGTGGCAGGAATTTTCTGGAAGGCCTCGACCGCGGCGTCGGAGAGTTCGCGAAAGGCGGCGTCGCGCGCGAGGATGTCGGGGTGGACCAAGAGTGCGCGGTCGTTGAATCCTGCAAGCGAGAGGCCCTCGAGTGTGCGCACCCGCGAGAGTGCGACGTACCCTTGCCCATACTCGAAGGCGCGCGAGAGGTCCATGTGCGCGGCATCAAGCGACATGCCTTGGCTCTTGTGGACCGTCATGGCCCAGGCCAGGCGAAGCGGCAACTGAATGATGGTTGCCAATATTTTGCCGTTGTCGGCGACACTCCACTCGACGGGCTCGACGACCAGGGTATTGCCCGCGTGAGTCTTCACAATCGGGTAGCCGGTTTCGCTGGCAAACCCGGTCACGGTGCCAAGGGTCCCGTTTACATAGGAGCGCCGCGCGATGTCATTTTTGGTGAACATCACCTTGGCGTCGATTTTAAGGGTCAGGAGTTCGGGCGAGAGGCAGCCGCGCTTGAGGCCCGAGATGAGGCGCTCGTTGCCGCGGCTGTCCATCTCGAAGCGACGCGACTCTTGTTTGAGTTTACCGAGCTCGGCGTCGTTGATGGTGTCGACGTTGGCGTTGTGGGCATAAAGTTGTGTCGTGCCTTTCTTCGGCGTCTTCGCGTAGCGGGTGCGCAGGAGTGCGCGATGCTCCTCGGAGAAGCCGTTGCGGCGGATGGCCGAAAGCAAATCGAGGAAGGCTGCGTCCTCTTGGCGGTGCTGCTCTTCAAGGTAGCAGATGAAGGGGTTGAGTTCGTCCCAGGCGGGGGAGGAGAAGGCAAAGAGCGAGGCGGGCTCGTCGTCGAGCGACAATTCCTCTTGCGCTCGCGCTTCGCTGCGCACGATCGGCGGCAACTGAAAGAAGTCGCCGACGAGCACGACCTGGAGTCCACCGAAGGGTCGCGGGTCGCGGCGCACCGCGCGGCAGACGGCATCGACCATCGTGAGGGTGTTACACGAGAGCATCGAGACCTCGTCGATGATGAGCACGCGCGTGTCGCGAATTTGGTCGGAGACTCGCTTGTTTTGGGTGATGGCATCGAGGTCGTACTCGGTGAGCGACTCTTTAATGCCAATGCCGCTCCATGAATGGATGGTCGAGCCGCCAATGTGCGTGGCCGCAATCCCGGTTGAGGCGGTGACCGAAGGGTTGATACTGTTTTTGCGCAGCCATGCCACGTACTGATTGATGGTGTGCGTCTTGCCCGAGCCAGGCTCTCCCGTTAAAAACACGTTCGCCCCCGTCTTGAGAATCTTCAGTGCCTCAGTCTGCGTCATGCCTCGCATTGTACACGGGATAGGGTCACGGCGCAGGAAACACGCCGCATAAATCCCACCCCACAAGTGGCTATTGTCAAGTTACCCAAACAGGAGTATTGTGGGGCTTGGATTCGTTTTTTCGACAAGAAACACAGATCAGACATAGGAGAGAACCATGCACGGAGTGCATTCGTGTCCATTCGAGGCGCTGACGCAGCGACTTTTCCCGCCGCCGCTTACAGACATCGAGTTTAACGCCCGCGGCCATCCGGTGGTAACGCTCGAAGGAGAGCCTCTCGCCGAGGGCGACGAGGAGCGATGGCTCGAGGATCATGAGCAGTGTCTCGTTGACGACGAAGCAGCAGAGTGCTTGGGCTCGGCGACCTTCTCGGAGGCGCGGCTGCGCGTCGACTGCTCGTGTCGCATCGTACTCGTGCCGATTGCGGCCGTACCAGCGACCGCGCGCACCCCCGAGGGAATCGTGTGGTACTGCGAGACGTTTCTTGGGTACCGACGCCCGATTGCGGGTGATGCGATGTACCTGCGGGCACACCTCGACAACCGGCTCATTCGGTACCTTGGCTTCTGGGAAGTGCTGGTGCCGCACGAGCCGATCAATGGAGGCATGTTGAGTCTCGACTGCCGAATGCACGCGTCGTGGCTCATTACTGTCGAATGCGGAGTGGTGGTCGACCCAGAGTCCGACGACTGGGCGGCCGCGATGATTGACCCTAATCGACTGAAAGACGACAGCCCGCTCCTACTTGCGTAGGTACAGGGAATGGAAAGGCGGTCTCGCTACAACGCGAGCCGCCTTTTTTGATTTGGCGGCGGGTGTGAGCGAACGGCGCAGTCTCTGGTATACTTTTTGCATGAAACCTACCGGCATGCTTGAGGGAGTGAAGGGTGCGGCACAGGCGGAGTTGGCGGCACTGCGGCAGCGCACGGCCGAGCTTGAGGCGAAACTCTCGCAGGAAGGTGCGGGCAGCTCGCCCGAGGCACATCACGAGGCAGCGACCCAGGCAGTGGGAGAGGTGTGGGAGAAGATTGCCGAGCGTCCGTCGCCCGCCGTCGAGTCACGCGTGGCAAGCGACCCGCAGGCTATCACTCTGGCACTTGCACCCGAGGAGCATGACGAGCGTATGGGCGAGCTCATCTTTGTGCTCCAGAAAAAAGGCGTGGGGAGCGCGGTCGCCGCGGCCGAAGCCACGGGCAACCCGCATTTGATCGACGACTTCCATCGCATCCTCGTCGAGTGGGTGCGCGAGGGGTTGCCCGCTAAAGAAGCGACTTCGACCACGTACCGCACGCCGCTGTCGATGACGCTCTTTGAAGTGACGCTCCCGCAGGCGGGGGACGATAAAAATAAGCCGACCGACCCGCAGCGCGCCATGCACGAGTTCATTTCGCTGATGGAGCAGTTCTATCGTGGGATGCTCCAGATGGACACCAAGCACGGCGAGTACTTCTCGTTTGAGATCGCCAACCCGGCGGGTGCCGCGCACACGACACTCTACATCGCGGTGCCGCGCGCCCGCAAAGATCTCTTCGCCAAGCAACTCCTCTCGCTCTACCCATCGGCACGTTTGACCGAGCGCCACGACGACTACAACGCATTCGCCGATGGCGCCTCGGTCGCGGCGGCGCATGCAAAACTCGCCGAGCAGCCCATTTACTCGCTGCGCACCTACCAGGCGCTTCCCAATGATCCCCTCGACGTGCTCCTCAACGCGTTCTCCAAACTCGACCAAAGTGGGGAAGGGGCGGCGCTGCAATTTATCATCTCGCCTAAGGACAAAGGGCTCCTCAAGCGCTACCGCCGAGCACTCGAACACGTGCGCGGTGGGGTGCCTCTGCGCCACGCGGCCTACGTGCCGACGGGGTTCGCGCGCGTCTGGCACGAAGTAGTGACGGAGACCCTGTTTATGCCAAAGCGGCTCGAGCAGGCCGACCGGCTCCCGGCAGACGATCCGCGACTGAAAAACATCGAGGGCAAAATCGAGAGCCCGATTTTCTTTGCCAACATCCGCGCCGTCGCCTCGGCGGCGACCCCGGCTCGCGCGGCGGCGATTCTCCAAGACATCGAGGCGCCCTTTCAACAATTTGCCGACACGGCTGGCAACCGCTTGGCGTTTACCGCTGTGTCACGTGGTGGGCTCAAGCGCTTTGCGCACCAATTTTGCTACCGACTGCACGACGAGTGGACTGCCTCGCCCTACTCGGTGCGCGAGCTTGCCACTTTGGCCCACTTGCCGCGCCCCGAAGCGCGCGACGCCGCACCCGAACTCTTTCAGGATAAAAGTCAGAGCGCCGCGGCGCCGGTCTTCTTGCCGCGCGAAGGCACTTTGCTCGGCATTAATCGCCACCGTGGTGCCGAGACGCGCGCATGCCTGCAATCCGAGGATCGCCTGCGCCACCTCTACCTCATCGGCCAGACCGGTACCGGCAAATCGGCGCTGCTTAAAAACATCGTGGCGCAAGACATCCGCTCGGGCGCGGGGGTCTGCTTCATCGACCCGCACGGCACCGACGTTCAAGACATTCTCTCGATTATTCCCGAGGAGCGCATGCAGGACGTCATCTACTTTGACCCGGCCGACATGGAGCGCACGATTGGCCTCAACATGCTCGAGTACGATCCAGCCCACCCCGAACAAAAGACGCTGGTCGTCGACGAGCTCTTCGGCATCTTCAAAAAACTCTTCGGCGCGGTGCCCGAGAGCATGGGCCCGGCCTTCGAGCAGTACTTCCGCAACTCGGCACTCCTCGTCATGGATGACCCGTCCTCGGGCAACACGCTCCTCGACATCTCGCGCATCTTCGCCGACGAGCTCTTTCGAACGCGCAAAATCGCCGCCTGCAAAAACCCCATCGTGAAGCAGTTCTGGGAGGGGATTGCCGCAAAAGCATCGGGCGATCAGGGGCTTGAAAACTACGGCCCGTACGTGACCAACAAGTTCGACGTCTTCACCACCAACGACTTCGTGCGCCCGATTATCGCACAGCAGACCTCGTCGTTTAACTTCCGCGACATCATGGATCACCGCAAGATTCTCTTGGTCAACCTCGCCAAGGGCCGCATCGGCGACCTCAATGCCAACCTGCTCGGCCTCGTCATCGTGGGCAAGTTCCTCTTGGCAGCACTCTCGCGTGCGGACTCCTTCGGCGAGGATTTGCCGCCGTTCTACCTACACATCGACGAGTTCCAAAACTTTGCCACACCCTCGATCTCGACCATCCTCTCTGAAGCGCGTAAGTACAAACTCTCGCTCACGGTGGCGCACCAATTCATCAACCAGTTGCCCGAGGATATCCGCAACGCCGTCTTCGGCAACGTCGGCTCGATGTGTGCCTTTCGTGTGGGTGCCGATGACGCCGAGTTTTTGCAAAAGCAATTCGCACCCGTCTTCTCGGCAACCGACCTTATGCGCGTCGACAATTACAATGCGCACCTCAAACTCTTGATCGGCGGCAAACCCACCGACCCCTTCAACATCGCCACCCTCCCATTCGAGTCGGGGAGTCGCGAACACATCGCCGACATGAAAAAACTCTCGGTACAGACGTACGGCCGCCCGCGCACCGACATCGAACACGAACTCGCGAGTCGCCTGTGATTAGGCTGCCATACAGGCGCGCCATCGCGGCGCTTGACGGTAAAACAGTTTCTTAGTAAACTGTTTCTATGCAAACAAAACGCATGATCCCGCACCGAGTGAACCTCCTCGCGTTGTTGCTTGACCGAGAGGCGGATCGGTTGCTGCAGCGGCAGTACCAGCTGTCCTACCACGAGTACCTTGTGCTGCTGGCTATTGCCCAGCACGAGGGTGCGCAGCAGACCGTGCTCGTGGAGTTCGTGGGGCTTAGCAAAGGAGCGGTCAGCAAACTGCTCGCTATTTTAGTGAGCCGCGAGCTCGTGCGCATTCAACCTTCCCCGACGAGCCGCCGCAGCAACGGGGTGTGCTTTACGAAGAAGGGTCGGCAGCAGACGGCGGCGGCGAGCGCCATGCTCGAGAAGGTCTTCATGGCATTCTTCGATCGAATCGCGACACATCAAGAAATAGGCCAGTTCAGCCGGATGCTCGACGTCCTTATCGAAAAATTTCATCTCATAACCGATCAACAATAATATGAATCAATTACACGTGGTGCTTGGGGCAAGCGGTGCGATGGGGAAGGCGGTGGTCGCTGAATTGACGCGACGGAATCTGCCGATGCGCCAGGTTGAGCGCTCGGTATCGGTTCGTGGCGCAACGTACGTCGCCGCAGATTTACTGAAAGAGGCGGATGCGGTGGCGGCAATCGAGGGTGCGAGTCATGTGTACGTCTGTGTCGGTATTCCGTACGCGGCCGCAGTGTGGGCGCGCGAGTGGCCAATTGTGATGCAAAATGTCATTTCGGCCGCTGAGCGTGCAAAGGCGGTGGTCGTCTTCTTCGACAATATGTACATGTACGGCCCCTCGCCGTTGCAAAACCCGATTCGCGAGGATCATCCGCAGTCGCCGGAGTCCAAGAAAGGGAAGGTGCGCAAAATGATTGCCGACATGCTTCTGGCCGAGCATGCAAACGGTCGAGTCAAAGCGGTCATCGGTCGCTCGGCCGACTTCTACGGCCCCGGCGCCCGCAACAGTCTCCTCTACATCACCGTGCTCGATCGCATGCTCAAGGGCAAGAATCCACAATGGCTGGGGCCGGTCGACGTCCCGCACAGCTTCGCGTACACACTCGACAACGGTCGCGCCCTCGTAACACTGGCGCTCGACGAAGGCGCGTACGGCTCGGTCTGGCATTTGCCGGTCGCGACACCCACACCCACGGTGGCGCAGATGATCGAGAAAATCAGCCGCGAACTTACTAAAACATTTACGGTGTCGGTCATGCCGCCGCTCATGATGCGCCTCTTAGCTCCCTTCATCCCACCGCTGAAAGAAGCGAGTGAGATGGTGTTTCAAGTGCGCGACCCGTACGTCTTCTCGGACGCGAAGTTTCGCGCACGCTATCCTGACTTTGCGACCACATCACTTGACGACGGCATCGCCGCGATGGTCGCGGATTTGCGAAAATAAAATCTAACACTATGCAAAACAAAATCTCCGAATTGCGTCTCTATACGGTCATCACGATCGCGCTGCTCGCGCTCCAGTACGGGCTTGGTATGGCGGCGAGCATGTTCACCACCTTTCCTGAAGGGGCAAGCGCGCCGCAGTTGTGGGCGTTCGCTTGGGCGCAGCCGCTGATTATGTGGCATATCATCGTGGGGTCGCTCCTCCCGCTCGTGGCACTCCTGCTGTGCGTACGCGCCGTGCAGACTAAACGTCGCGAATGGGTGGTGCCTTCGGTCGTCGGGTTCGTGGCGATGCTCGCGGCCGGTGGTGCTGGGTCGCTCTTCGTGCAGACGCAAATCGATGCCTACTCGTACATCATGTCGATTGCGTTCCTCGTGTCCTTCGCCGCCTACTTCTGGGGCCTGTATCGATCTGCCACTCAAAACCAACAGTAAAGAGTGTGTAGCGAGAGGACGATTCTTGCACGTATTTAATAAATATGTATACTGTAAACATATATATAATAAATTGATATTGTATGTCGATTCTTATCAAGCAGTTGTCGCTGGAAACCACCGCTCCGCGGGAAAAAGTATGGAAAATATGGGCTGACGTCGCGCACTGGGATGCGTGGGACTCGGAGATTGAGTACGCACGCCTGGACGGTCCGTTTATGTTGGGGCAAACCGGCGAACTAAAACCAAAAGGCGGACCGAAGGCAAAGACGAAAATCATTGCGTTTTCTTCGGGCGAGAGTTACTCGGACGTGACCAAGATGCCGCTTGCGAACATTCGCTTCGATCACCGGGTCGAAGACCACGGCAAGACACGCATCGTCACGCATACTATCAGCATGTCGGGGCCGCTCGGATTCTTGTTTGCAAAGTTGCTGGGCAAGAACTTGGCAGAAGGTTTGCAGCGATCGTTGCCCCGATTGGTAGCCCTTGCAGAGGCACATGCCTAGGCAACATACGTTCTCGTTCGAGACTCCAGAGAAGAGCCCGGGTTTTATGTTATGGCGAGTGACCGGTGTGTGGCAAAAAGGTGTGAGCGAAGTGCTGGAACCGCTCAACCTTTCACATTCAGAATTTGTTGCGCTGGCTTCGCTGGGGTGGTTGCAAACACGCACGCCTGAGGTGACGCAGATTCATATAGCAACACATGCGCGCATGCAGCCCATGCTTGCGTCGAAGTTTCTTCGAGAACTCGAGCAGAAGGGTCTCGTTCGACGTGTTCAAAGCGTTAGTGATATCCGCGCAAATGCGGTATCGCTCACAGCAAAAGGAGACTCTATGCTGCAGAAAGCGATTGTATTGGTTGAAGCGTTCGACAAGCAATTCTTTTCGACGTTACGGGGTGACATTGGACACTTTGCCAAGTTGTTGCACAAGATCACTTCGACAAGCGCATCGTGATCCACGCCGCAATAGCTGTCTCAAGCAAGCTCAGAGGAATAGCCGCCCACAAAATGCCGTAGGGCAAAACACCAAGGTTGCCAATCGTGAGCCACATGAGCACAAACGCCGCGAACCAAGAAATAAAAATAGTCTGTAGCAGCGAAAACTTTTGCAAAATAATATAGATCAAAATCGCGAACGCGAGCGACCACAGGCCCCACACGAGCCCATTGCTCGCTGTGTTAGGGAAGGTGAGACCAAGTGTTTGGTAGTGTGCGACCCATTGCGATTTTACCAACTCGTCGTTTCGCACAAATTCGGAAACACTAATCCAAATTGTGGAGGCAAAGATGGGGAGCATTAGTTTCTTCATAATCATATTTCTATCAATCATAGCACAGGGCCCTGACACCGAGTTGTGGACCAAAAGCCAAACAAATTGCATAAAATCGAATTTCGAGGTACCCTCTAAAAAGACTAAGAAAGTGTCGTCCAAATGGGTGGGCGGCAAATTGATATAGGAGTCTGCATGACTTCACAAGCAGAAGCCCAAAAAATATTGGGTAATAGAATGGTATCTCTGAAAGAGGTTAAGGCAATTTTCTGTTTAACGCCTATACAGTGCCGAGATCTTGATAGCGTACCGTTCTCGAGGGAAACCCTCTGCGAGGCGCCCGAGTCTTTCCGTCTGGTGCTCGATGTTGGGGCATCGATTGCTGACATTCAGGCTTTCTGCAAAACGTGGCCTGATGCAAGAATAATAATGCGACCAATGCTATGGCCCCAGGATTACTCCTTCTACTACGAAAGGGCCTCCCCCGGGTGGCGTTTAATAAGCACAAAGCCCGTTCAAGGCTCTTTAAACCAAGGACGAGACGACCAGTTGCGTTTGGTGCAGAAAGGTCGAGTGGTGCCACTGGCACGCGCGTTGGTCTTACTAAATATGGTTATGATGTTGTTTAGGCCAGGGGACGAGCCCGTATTTAAAGGCGTCTCTGTGAGAACCGGAGACTCAGAGTTGCGCGGGGGTCAATATGTTATGGCGGGACGTAGGATGGGGGACTTCGCTGTCGATACATGTTACCCTCACCCAAACCAGTATATTGGCTTAGGAGAGGAGCTAATACCCGAATAGGATAGACTAAATCATCAGCGTAAGGAAGAACACCCGCGAACATTATCCATCATCGGATGAAAATACGCGGGGTTCTTTTTTGTTCTATGAGGCTCTTTTGCTTCAAGATGGTCTTTGGAAGGAACAGTATGCGGCTTGTCTCGGTCGGGGCTGCTGTCGCAGTCTTTCTACCGAGGAAGAGGTTTGGAGTCCTTTCGCTCTCGCCTAAAGCCCTTATAAACGCATTGAGCAACGATTGCTAGGAATCAGGCGCTCGGGTCTGTCCGATAAAAACTACTGTCTGCGGGCCACTCGGGATTCAACTGTTTGAGGTCAGACCCCGTAAAGGTATTCTGGCGCGTGCGGCTGAGTTTAAGTGAGGCACTCGGGTCGCTAGGGAATTATACCGAAAAAGAGACAAATTTGGCTTTGATCAATTATTTTGTTCCCGTTTCAACTCTGGCCTTGATAGTCTAAGGGATGCCATTATTCGCGGACGTGAGAACCAACGACGACAGCGAATGGATTTATGAAATGTGCGAACCAGTCAGAGGTTGTTTCGCCCACGCGAGTCGTAAGTATCTTGATGGCCCAGAACAGAGCTGTAACTGCGGGGACTTTGTGAACATGTTTCGCGATTGTGTTTGCATATCCCCGTTATCTATTGTTCGATTGGTAATCCGAGAGCCTGCCACGCAGAAATGCCTCCTGTAACAGTGAACGCTGATATGCCGACCGATCGCAGTTTCGCCGTCGCTATCGCGCTGCGAGCGCCCGAGTGGCAGATGATATATAGCTCCGAGAAAATTCGCAACTGTTCGACTCGAGACGCATCCAGTTCAGTCAGAGGGATGTTGGTTGCGCCTTTTGCGTGACCGCTTCGATATTCCGCGGGGGAACGTACGTCGATGAGCCCGACGGTGTCTAATCGTACCTTCTGTGCCGCCTCCTCGGGGGACGCTTTGGGTGCTGACGTGAAAAACCACATAGCAACTATCCTAGCACGCTTGTGCTCGCGTGGTAGTTTGTTCGATAATTTCTCGTACAGTATACTAAAATCGTCAGGGCATATTTATTAACGTTATTTGATACGACAATGTACAAGAAACTCGTTCTCGCTGGTGCGTCCATTGGTTTGTTGGGTCTCCTAATCGCCCCTGCGTTCGCGCAGACGACCGGTGTGGTCGCTTCGTCCACTGCTGCAACCTCGCCCGTCATTACCACAACTGCGGCTCCTGTTACCACGGTCGCTGCACCTACAACAAAGATCGCCTGCATCGGTGCTGCGGTAAATACCCGTGAACAGGCTATCGACACGGCAATGACTGCGTACACGGCTGCAGTCAACGCAGCATATAGCGCACGCACGATTGCGTTGCAATCGGCATACAGCCAGACTACTACTGCGGGAGTAAAGACTGCAGTCAAAGCGGCATGGTCAACGTTTAACACGTCGGTTAAGACGGCCCACCAGAGCTGGGTCGCGGCTCGCAATGTTGCATGGTCAACCTACCGCACAGCTGGTACCGCATGCAAAGCGCCGGCTGGTACGGGCGATGGTGCATACTCTGGACTTGAGGCAGCGGGGAACTAATAGACGAGTAGCATAGGTAGACCACAAAAGCGGCGTCCACACAGGATGCCGCTTTTGCCGTGTGGCCGTATCGGTCGAGTCCTCTTGGTTTGCCAAATGCCAAACAATGCCAAAAATCTGGGCATGTAGAATAATAACGCAAGCTTCCGCCAATTTGCCTATAGTCAAAATATGCTGCAATGTATAGCTTTCCTGACTACATATTGACGTATATAAAATAGTGTACTGTTGCTTGTTTGTGATTCTGAAGCGGGAGCCAATATTTGAGCTTTGCCCACAGTAGCATTTTGCGTATGTACATGCGCAGGAGTTGCAGGCGATATTGCGGCTCCTGCGCGGCCCAACAAGGGGTCCTGTTGGAAATTATATTTAGCTACCCTAACCATGTATTTGGGAGCGCTTGATGCAACGAATGGATTACCCAGAAATGTGTATGATGATGTAGATTGTCATCATGCCAAGAAGCGTCGCGATGGTCGTCCACCGCACAGGATGCGCATGGTGACTCTCCGGCACCAAATCGCTCGCGCCGATGTAGAGGAAGAATCCCGAGAATAGCGCAAGAAGTAGTCCGAGCTTTTCTTCGGAGATACTGATGAAAAAAGTCGCGAGCACACCGAGGACCGGGGCCAGCGCATCGACGAGCAGCCATCGAAATGCTCGCGACTGCTCACCTTTGTTCTTGAGCACAAAATTGACCGTATTGATGCCGTCCGAGAAATCGTGCGCAAGCACGGCCGCAGCGACGATGACACCGAGCGCAGGAGACACTTTGAAGGCAAGTCCGATGCCGATGCCATCGAGAAACGAGTGAAAGGAGAGCGTTCCCGCACCGAAGTTGCCGAGTCTCGCATGATCGGCCCCATCGACGTGTCCATGATGGAGGATCAATCGATCGATTATCAGATATGTGGCAAACCCGAGTGCAGTAACTGCGACCACCGTCGAGAGCGCGTATGTTTTGCTCCCCAATTCCAATGCTTCAGGCAACAAGTCGAAGAAGGACACACCGACGACTGCTCCCGCACTGAATCCGAGGATAAGGTGAAGTTTGTCCTTGAGGCGGAGTGCGAATAGGCCGCCGAACAAGGTAGAGAAGAACGTTACGATGGCGACGAAAATGACTGGCATGATGCTTATACTTTCGAGCATGCGGTACAGAGACCGAAGAACTCGAGATTATGTGAATACACGGCTGTAAAGCTGCTGGAACGTTGCAATACTTTTTTCTGTGCTTCGGTAATCACGCAAACCTCCACATCCTCAACGAGCTCGCACTTTGCGCACACAAGATGATGATGATGCGGTCTCCCGTGCAGGTATTCGTAACGCGCTGTGCCAGTATTAAGGTCGCTGCGATGCACGACACCTGTTCGTGCGAAATCTTCGAGGGCTCGATAGAGTGTCGCCTGATCGAGCGGATCCTTTTTCCATAGACGAATAATCTCGGCGATAGACAGCGGCCGTCGCGTTTTCGAAAGAATCTCCAGCAACGCCATCCTGCCGGCCGTCCGGCGGTAGCCCTTCTGGGTCAACATATCGCCAACATCAGAGTCCGTAACGGACTGTTTTCTACTCATGATTCGTTCACTATACACTAATGCGAATCATTCGCAATAAAACCGTACCCAATTCCTAATGATGATGCGCATGCGACGGTTTAGCCGGAGTTCCTTCGGGACGATCCCTTAGCATATACGACGCGATCATAGTCGTAATCGGCACGCCGAGCACCAAGCCGATGCTGCCGATAAGGATGCGAATGGCCTCGGTCGC
>CAISEE010000022.1 GCA_903884345.1 Candidatus Adlerbacteria bacterium
ACCAACTCACTCGATGGTTCGTTCAAGAAGGTGAAGCTTGCGGTTGCCGTGCATTCGGGGCTCACGCATGCGCGGCGGATGAAACTTATCACGACACTGCTTTCGCCGCCTGCATAGCCTCACATTTTCCCATTAAGCCTAAAACGCCTATTATCGCTTATCAAATCGTTCGCCCTGCTTAATGTGTGGTGGCGCGAGCGCGACGGGTCCACCATTACCGCAAACGCGGACGACGTGCGCGAGGCGTTCAAACTCTGGGACAAGATTGCCGTCAGCCAAGAACTGAACCTGCCGCCGTACATCTACAACTTGTACAAAGAGGTTATCTTGCCCGCGTGGGAGACGAAAAACGAGGCGTTAGACGAGATGCTTGCGAAAGCTGGACTCTCGCGCCAAGAGCTACTAGAGAAGCATTTTGCCGTCTATGGGCGGATGCTAGACAGTCATCAGCTACGTCAGCAAATACTCCCCATGCTTGAAACGGCGGGGCTCATTGTGCAAGAACAGGACCCGAACGATAAGCGAAAAATGATGATTTTCCCGTCCGCGATGTATCAGATTTCTGGCGCGAAAAAGAGTGACGCGACGACGCGAGGAGTGGAGAATACCGAGAAAGAAACAGAGGCGGCCGCTGGAGACGTGAACGTTTGAACTTCTGGAAAATAATACCTTTTACCAACTAATCGAAAATATGCAAAAGACCGAGCAACAGCAACGTAAAGGAGTAATTTATCAGCAAAAACATGCCGAACAATCCCTAATGATTTCGGCAATCAGCATACTCATACCATGCGTGGAGGATATAACTCACTAGGAAAGACCGAGGCGGAAAGCGTAAAGAAAATATCCACGTGCTTTCTCTACGAGCACAATTATTTCGTCGGCTGGCGCTCTGGGACGATAACATGGACGAGCGGGTGGTCAGACTCAAAAAGTAGCGTCGGTATCGAGGTCGTAACGGGCAGCGGCGAGGAGCATTTGCGCATCCACTATACCCAAACGGACCGAGACACGGACGAGAAGACGGATTTTGACTACAAGATACCCCTCCTCTCTACCCCGTGCGAATACGGCGGCAAGCGGTATTGGTTTCGCTGTCCGTTTTTCAAGAGTGGGGCGTACTGCGGGCGACGGGTCGGCGTGCTCTACAAGAACGGCGATTACTTCGCATGTCGCCACTGCCAACACATCACCTATGCGAGCCGCAACTTGAGCGGACTCTACAAGGGATTTGTGAGTATGCCCGACCTCGACGAACAAGAGGCACGGGTGAAGCGCACCC
The DNA here is from genome assembly GCA_903884345.1 of Candidatus Adlerbacteria bacterium. Lineage (GTDB taxonomy): Bacteria > Patescibacteriota > Minisyncoccia > Phycocordibacterales > SBAW01 > GWA1-54-10. The sequence continues at coordinate 1,283 of CAISEE010000022.1, forward strand.
ACTACGCGGGAAAGCCTACCAAGCAATACAAAAAGCTGCTACGCATGGAACGCCGCTTTACCCTATCCACCGCCACCATGCTTGAAAAACTAGAGAACAGGATGAAAATATGAGCTACAATATAGACGTTGTCCCGATAGTTGCGCAAGTTGTATGCGAGGTGTTTTTATTAAGCACGATAGTGACCCGAAAGGGGCGGTCTGCCGCTATCTGCTTAATCCTCGCGATTGCACATATCGGGACAACCAGACCGTCCCTTTCGTGTTTCTAGGTTATTAGGTTTTAACCAATCTTTATGAGTACGGAAAAAATCACCTATTTCCTCTACCCTCGCAAGTCGTCAGAGAGCGAGGACAGACAAGTCCAGTCCATCGAGGACCAAGTCAACCGACTCAAAGAGCTGGCGCAAACACTCCATCTGGAGATAAAAGAAATCTTGCCCGAGGCGAAATCGGCAAAGAAGCCCTACAACCGCCCCGTCTTTACCGAGATGCTGGAGCGTATCGAAAAGGGCGAGGCGAACGGTATTTTATGCTGGCAAATCAACCGCCTCTCTCGTAACCCGATAGACAGCGGCAAATTGAGCTGGATGCTGCAACAGGGCATTTTGAAATCCATACAGACGATAGACCGCCAATATCTCCCCGACGACAACGTGCTGCTTTTCAACGTTGAAAGCGGCATGGCAAACCAATTCATCATAGACCTGCGCAAGAACAGCAAGCGCGGCATGGAGGGCAAGGCGGACCGAGGCTGGCTCCCCTCTCGCGCCCCTTTGGGATACATCAACGACAAAATCGAACACACCATCGTCGAAGACCCCGAGCGTTTCGATTTGGTCCGCAAGATGTGGGAGATGATGCTCACGGGCAACTTTACCCCTCCCCAAATCAGAGACATCGCAAATGACGAGTGGGGCTTTCGTACTCTGAAATCAAAGCGAGTCGGCGGCGTCCCGATTGCAAACAGCGTCATATACAAGATGTTCTCTAATCTCTTCTATACGGGCATGTTTTCGTGGTCTGGACGGGTCTACCAAAGCGGCAACCACAAGCCGATGATTACCCCTTGAGGAGTTCGACCGCGTACAGGTGCTTTTGGGGAGAAAAGGGCGACCACGCGCCCAAACGCACGAGTTCGCGTATACGGGACTCATACAATGCGAGGTCTGCGGGTCCATGTACACCGCAACCGAGAAAAAGAAAATAGTGAAACGCACTGGGGAGTTAAAAACATACATCTATTACCACTGCACCCGAAAGAAAAAAGAGATTGCATGTAATCAGAGAAACCCCTTGACGCTCAAAGAGCTTGAGGACCAAATCGACATCAAGCTTGAGCGCTATACCATCCTGCCAAAGTTCAAAGAGTGGGCTCTTGAAATACTCAACCGAAACAACGACAAAGAAATCGAGGACCGAACGAAAATATACGAGACGCAACACAAATCGCTCGTCGATACGCAAAAGGAGCTTGATACCCTCACAAGGATGCGCTACCGCGACCTTATCGACGACGAGACGTTCATCAAGGAGCGGGATGATTTGAAAGCAAAGATTGCGAAACTCACGAGCCATCTGCGGGAGACCGAGAGCCGCGCCGAGAAATGGCTTGAGCTTACCGATAGGACTTTCAATTTCGCTTGCTATGCTCGCAAGGAGTACATCCTAGGTGGTCTTGATAAGAAGCGCGAGATATTCTCGGCACTTGGTCAGAACTTTTCGGTTAAAGACCAAGAAATCCATATAACGCCTAATGAATGGTTTGTACCGATAGAAAAAGCGTACCCTGCGCTTCAAGCAGAATATAATCGGCTCGAACTGGATAAAAACCTTTCAGTTGAGGCACGAAATGCCGCTTTCGCTCAACTTATTCTCTCTTGGGGTGCCTACTGGGAATCGAACCCAGATTGCGAGTTCCACAAACTCGAGTGTTAACCTTTACACCATAGGCACCATATTCTCGACCAGCACTCACTATATATAACAGACGAACGGCTCTTCGGCTAGAGCCCGACCGGGCCGTGAAGTTTTCGGTTGCGAAGCGACGAGTAGTAGGCGGCGCCCAAAAAGAGGAGGCTCACGAGGCCGGTCACCACCTCGGGGACAATAGTCCACAGCGCCGCGAACATGCAGCACGCGAGGCCGAAAATCGCCCAGTAGGCACCATGCTCGAGGTAGATGAGCGACGCTAGGGTGCGGCGCTCGACCAACAGAAGTGTGAGCGTTCGCACGAAGTAGGCACCGACGCCGAGCCCCGCCATGATGATCATGACCTGGGTCGTGAGCGCGAAGGCGCCGATGACCCCATCGAGCGAGAAGGCCGCGTCGAGCAGGTTGAGGTAGATAAACATCGAGAACCCGGCGCGTGCCGCATGGGCTGCCGAGGAGCCGAGCATGTGGACCAACCCCTCGATGGCGATAAAAAGCACAATGCCGACAATACCCGACGAGAGGACGACCGCTGCCTCACGCGGCGCCATAAAAGACGCAGCTAGCACGGCGCACAAGGCGAGCGCAATCTCAATCGCGTAGATATTCCCCCACGCCGACATGCGCCGCTCGGCGAAGCGAATCCAGTAGACGTCTTTTGCCTCGTCGAAGAAGTAGCGAAGTGCCACCATTAAAAGAAACGCGCCGCCGAAGGCGTGGATGACGGGCGCCGCACCTGCTACCAGGTGCGCATACTTGGTAGGGCTTTCGAGCATCATCCCGAGGATGGTGAAGGGCGAGATGCCTGCTGCGATTGAGACCAGGAGGACCGGGAAGATGAGTCGGGCACCGAGGACGGCGCCAAGCATGCCCCATGTAAGGAATCGCCCGCGCCACACCGCGTCCATCTTGCTCAAGACCTTGGCGTTAATAACCGCGTTATCAAACGAGAGCGACACCTCCAAAACCGAGAGCAACAGCACGAGCCCCAGCGCCCCTGCACCACCCCACAGGAAAACTAATCCTGCGATTGCGGTTGAAACAAAGATTGGTACTAGAAAAAGTTTGAACATCCAACCAGTATACAGCGACCGGAAAAAACCCGAAGCTAGCGTTTGAAAACTAATTGGTAAAACGGAAGGATTGCACTATTGATTCGAGATCAGCTTGCGCTTGCGTACTCGACTGTCCAATATGAGAGAATTCGTCTTGATCGATTACATAACAATTGCCATTGTGAAGTGTGTTATAAAGCGATTCGCCCTCCTGCGTTCCTGCCGCAATGCTTCCGGTCCCATAGACAGCAAATGGGATATTGTTTATTGTTTTGTTTGAGAACGTCCCATACCCTGGCGAGGTATTAACTACGCACGCTGCTGCAGCGGCAGAACCGGTAACCACACTAATCGAAGTGAACCCGTGATCGAAACCAGAGTTTTGTTGCGAACTCTGCACAGAAAACACCACTGCCGGATTGTTCCGACATACAGCAAACCCCTCGCTACAATCTGGATTTACAATCGCCGTGCTCGGATACTGCACACTAAACCCGTACTGCGAGTTGCTGTATGTCTGCGTCGTTGTTGTAATAGGAGTTACGGCACCACTCACCCCATACGCGCTTGCCTCGGCTTGAATCGCCGCAATCTGCTGTGCAGTGCTGACGGGTGTTGCAACTGAAGAATCAGTTGCCACGATAGTGTTAGCCAGTTGACCCCATTGAACAGTATTGGTGACATCATTTGCTGATACCGAGAGGAACTTGTTTGCGCTCAAAGGGATAATAGATTGTTCATTCCCAGGAAAGACATGAAGTCCTCCCATTGTGTTATTCGAAATATCTGCGGCTTGTGGCGGCGTGTTTGATTCTTGCTGCATCCATGTACTCAATCTTGAATCGAAGTAGTAGCCCTCAATATTGTTGACTGCGGAGTCGCTGGTCGTCTCCAAAATAGCAAGGTTTTGCGTAGTGTTTTGTGGATTCGTAATTGTAATTTCCCAAGGCGAGAACGATCCACTTCCCGACTTATGTTTAATAACCGTCCACCCGTTCGGGTACCAAAACGAGAAGCCGAAGTCGGAGTCAGTGTATTTGGACATGCCTGCAACTGCCCCAGGCTGCGCGTTATTGTTGATGCATTTGTTTCCGTAGGCAATCTGCGTCAACGCGCCGTAGTAACCGGTTGTAGGACTGATACCAACGTAGCGTTGCAGTTGCGTCACCGCTCCGCCGGAAGTAGCATCCGTATCGCCGCGTTTTAGAGTGCTAAACGAGGCACAAGACATTGTCGACGCAACAGTCGATTGCCCCAAAAGATTCGCTTGTACATTGGCAATAATCGATTGATCGGCACCGAAGGCTTGCAGCAGACCGACAATGGCTGAGACCTGAGTAGCATTGAGTGACGAAGCCTGCGCGAAGCTGACTACCCCAAAAAGCGAGAGTGCAACGGCCATACCGGCGGCGAGTGTGTAAAGACGTGAATGCATGAATAGTGTTTTACGTTTATAAATGTACACCGATGTGATTTAGAGCCCGACGCGCGACGGATTCTTCGTCAGGACGACCTGTCGAATAATCTGCGACAACTGGTTAGCCTTCTCAATTGGTTGCCCGGGAATAGAAATCGAACTCATGTCCAACCCACTCCCGGCGGCGTTTTGGATCGTCACTGACGCGATGCCAAAGAGGCGCTCGAAGATGCTTTGCGAGACGATGACATCCTGCACGGCGCGGTACGGCATGTGTCGCTCCTGACGCGAGACGACGCCCGTGCGAATGAGCAGATACTCGTCGGTAAAGTCGAAGCAGTAGTTTGCTTTCCAAAAGATATTGTAGAAGAAACCCCAAACACCGAGCACCAGTACAAGAATCGCCATGGCCGTAAGCCCAAGCATACTGAGCGCAGGCGGCGTATCCCCGATTTGGATGACGACACGAATGAGCCAAATGAATGCTTCGCCGATTGCAATCACTACCGCACCACCAACAAACTTCGTGACAATCCACGTACCTGAAATCGGGTACGTCGCGCTCGACACGTGGTCGGCAAGCGAGGCTTTGAGCGACTGCGCCGCAGCGCTGCTTGGCGCGACTGAACTAACCTCTTGCGATGATGCTTCGGCCACTCCTGCACCTTGAATCCGCCCCAGGAGGAAATTCTTCAATCCCTCGGCTGTGACCTTGTCGACGCCATCGATGTGCGCCTCGATGCCTGAGGCAACCGTTGCGCTCGCCAAGTGCACATCATAGAGCCCAAACAGGCGGTCAAGAAAATCTTGATCCACGTAGACATCTTGAATCTTCTGATACTGCACGTGAATCTCGGCTGGCGAGAAGACGCCTTTGCGGATTGTCACGAACGACGCATCAGCATCATAGACGTACGAGCGGATGTAGGCAGCGACGTAGAGCGCTTTGATGACGAAGTAGACGACAATGAACACAGCGAGCAGGCCAAAGGCGATGTATTCTTCGGTCTGTAAACTCGTTACCACTTGATTGGCAAGCGGGTTCGCGGCGTCCCGAGGGATCGTCGCGAAAATTCGCAGCATCCCCAACCCGGCGACTGCCGCGTAAATGAACAACCTCGCAGCAAGCTGGCGAGGTATCAAAACAAGACAGGCTGATCTGCGTGCAATTTGATGTACTCCTTGTCTTTGCCTTGCGACTTGACGTATTCGAGCACCGCTCGTTCTGAGCCAG
>CAISEE010000023.1 GCA_903884345.1 Candidatus Adlerbacteria bacterium
CAATAACACTATGCCGCAAGTACAACCAGAGATTGAAGCGTTCGCACGGATCCGCGTCATCGGCGTCGGCGGTTCGGGCAACAATGCCGTCAACCACATGGTCGAGAGCAAAGTGCGCGGTGTCGATTTCATTGCGATAAACACAGACGCTCAAGATCTCCATCACTCGATGGCCAAGAAGAAGATCCATATCGGCAAGAACCTCACCCGAGGTCTCGGCGCCGGCATGAACCCCGAACTCGGCAAACGAGCCGCCGAAGAGACCAAAGAAGAGATCCAGCAGTCTATCAAAGGCTCCGACATGGTCTTCGTCGCCTGCGGTATGGGCGGCGGCACTGGCACCGGCGCAGCACCCATCGTCGCCAAGACCGCCAAGGAGCTCGGCGCACTCACCGTGGCCGTCGTCACCAAGCCGTTTTCATTCGAAGGCCAGCAGCGCCTGCGCTTGGCCGAGCAGGGTCTCGATGAGCTTCGCAAAGAAGTCGACGCGCTCATCGTCATCCCCAACGACCGCATCCTCGCGACCGTCGCCAAAGACACGACGCTCAAGGCCGCATTCGCACAGTGTGATGACATTTTGAAACAGGCCGTCGAAGGAATCTCTGACCTCATCACCAACCCGGGTATCATCAACGTCGACTTCGCCGACATCCGCGCCGTCATGGAGAACGCCGGTTCGGCACTCATGGGCATCGGCATCGCCTCGGGCGAGAACCGCGCGCAGGTGGCCGCTAAGGCAGCCGTCTCGTCGCCGCTTCTCGAGCTCTCGATCAACGGCGCCAAGGGCGTCCTCTTCGCCATCGCCGGTGGCGACGACCTGGGCATGATCGAAGTCCACGAGGCGGCCAAAATCATCACCGAGTCGGTTGACCCGAACGCCAAGATCATCTTCGGCGCCATCAAGGACGACAAACTCAAGAAAAACGACGTGCGCGTCACCGTCATCGCGACCGGCTTCCCCTCGGCAACCGGCGCGCTCCCGCGCACGAGCCCCGCTCTCTTTACCTTCACCCGCGACGCATCGAAAGACAAAGAGAAAGAGGCCGATGTGGCACCCTTGGGTAAAATCTTCAACGCCCCGACTGCCCCGACGCCCGTCAAAGAAGAGGCTGTCGTCAAACCAGCCGAGCCTGAGGTCAAACTCAAGAAGGACGAAGAAGAAGACGAATGGGGCGCCGTCCCATCGTTCCTCCGCCGCCCGAAGATCAAATAAGCCCATATACCAAACGCTGCACGGCAGGTCTTTGCTTCGGAGAGATGAACGAAACTCCTTCGCAAAGACCTGCCGTTTCGCGTATACTGTTTTCATGATGTATGACCTTGCGATTATCGGTGGGGGCCCGGCGGGTGTTGCGGCGGGGGTGTATGCGGCACGTAAGCGACTGAAGACGATTTTTATTGCCGAGACCGTGGGCGGCCAGAGCGTCGAGTCGACCGAGATTCAAAACTGGATCGGGACCGAGAAGATCTCGGGGACCGAACTCGCCAAGTCGCTCGAGCGCCATTTGCGCGCGTACGCCGAGGACGTCGTCGATATCAAACTTGGCAAGCGCGTCACCCGACTCGACAAAGATGCCGAGGGCTTCACCCTGGTCGCGGGCGAGGGCACCTACCAGGCGCGCGCCGTGCTCATTGCCTCGGGCGGGCGACGTCTCAAACTCGCGGTACCAGGCGGCCTCGACTTCGAGAACAAGGGCCTCACCTACTGCGCCTCCTGCGACGGGGCGCTCTTTGCGGGCCAAGACGTCGTGGTCGTTGGTGGTGGGAACGCCGGCTTCGAAAGTGCGGCGCAACTCTTGGCCTACTGCAAAAGCGTCACGCTCATTCACCGCGGCGCCGATTTTACCAAGGCCGACGCCTCGACCGTCGAAGCGGTCTCCAAGCACCCCAACATGCACCTTTTGAAAAACAGCGAGCCGATCGAAGTCAAAGGCGAGACATTCGTGAGCGGCATCGTAGTCAAAGACCTGACGAGCGGCGAGACGACCACCCTGCCCGTAACCGGCGTCTTCGTCGAGATCGGCACCATCCCCAACACCGACTACATGGACGGCCTCGTCGAACTTTCAGGCGACAAGCACGTGCCAGTCAACCACGCCAACCAACGCGTTACCTCGGGCGGTGTCGAGGTGTCGGGACTCTGGGCTGCGGGCGACGTCACCACCGGCCGCTTCCACCAAAACAACATCGCCGCGGGCGACGCCGTCAAAGCGCTCGAGGACATCTACTACTACGTCAAAGCGCACTAACCGTATGGCAAAAAAGCTCCGCATTGGCGTACTCTTCGGCGGCAAATCGGCCGAGCATGAAGTATCGATTCAATCGGCACAGAACGTCATTGCGGCGCTCGACAAGAAAAAGTACGACGTCGTGCCTGTCAAAATCGCCAAAGACGGCGCATGGGATGTGGCACAACTCTTCCCCGCCACAGGCCACAAGAAACCCTTCGACGTCGTCTTCCCCGTCCTTCACGGGCCATTCGGCGAGGATGGTAGCGTCCAGGGGCTGCTTAAATTAGCAGGCGTGGCACATGTCGGGGCCGGAGTCTTAGGCTCGGCCGGCGGCATGGACAAGGACGTCATGAAGCGCCTCTTGCGCGATGCGGGCATCCCCATCGGCACGTTTTTGGTGCTGCACTCGTACGAAAAAATCTCCTTCGCCGCAGCCAAGAAGGCGCTCGGCTGTCCCATGTTCGTGAAGCCTGCCAACCTAGGCTCGTCGGTTGGCGTGAGCAAGGTTTCTAATGCAAAAGAATTCGAGCAGGCGCTCGCCGACGCCTTTCAGTACGACACGAAAATTTTGATCGAAGAGGCCATCGTCGGTCGCGAGATCGAGTGTGGCGTGTTAGGCAACGATGCGCCCATCGCCTCGGTCCCCGGCGAAATCATCCCGCACGCGGATTTTTATTCCTACGACGCCAAGTACATCGACGAAGACGGTGCCGCGCTCGCTATCCCCGCGAAACTTTCCACACGAGAGACCAAGGCCGTGCAGGCGCTCGCTATCAAAACCTTCAAGGTTCTCGAGTGCGCTGGGCTCGCACGCGTCGACTTCTTCCTCAAACAAAACGGCGAGATCTTAGTCAACGAAATCAACACCCTGCCGGGCTTTACCGACATCAGCATGTACCCCAAACTCTGGGAGGCCAGCGGCCTGTCGCAACCGGCACTGCTCGACCGACTCATCGAGCTGGCACTCGAGCGGTTCGCACGTGAACAAACGCTAAAGACCACGCACTAGCATCTTTCATCGGCCTTCAGTCGCCTCACGTAGCATGACGCATAGAGGGGCTCTTTGACTGAACCTCACAACTCCAAAAAGGTGCCACGATGCAAAAGAAAAGAAACTCGAACGTGCGGGAGATGCTCCGCGGACGCGGCTACAGCGCCGTCCTGTTTACCTGGCGCGATGCTAGCAGGAAGGAGCGCGACGATCTGACGTTAATCGTCGGCGGAGGGCTCGACGCCGAGCCCAGCATTCATGACCTGCACAAACTCCAAACCGACATGGGCGGCCGGCTCGATATGGTCGCCAAACCCTACGTCGGACTACTCTCAATCACCGGCTCTGCCCCGCACGCCGACTCCACAATGCGCCGCCGCCTGACCCGCTGGCTCGCCGACATGGGCGCAAAAACGCTGCACATCATCGCACGGCGAGGCTCTTGACAAAGAGTAACAACTGGTATATTGTTGCAAACGGTGACTTGAATCACTGCACGTTCACTTTCAAGGAGTACCCACGTGGGTAACAACAACTTCACTATCCGTCGCGAGATTTCGATCAGCGATGGAAAGATCGCCTACAGCGCGGCGAAAATTTGCGTCGGCCTGATCGTCACGTTCGTCGCACTGATCGCAGCCTGGTTCGTGTTCGGCTGGCTGCTTACGTTTATCGGTTGGCTGGCAATGGCCGCCATGGTCGTCATCGGCTGCGCCGCCCTGTCCAAAATCGGGAAGCAGGATTACCGCTTCCAGAAGGACAAGCCGGGCATCACGTGCATTGCCGAAAATATTCGGCTGAAAAGGCCCAACAGAACGGATGAGTACGTCTACAATTTGCTGCTGGGACTCATGAGCGCGATGATAATCGTACTCGTCGTGGCCTGGATCGCGACAGTCGCCTACGCGACCACCGCGGCCTACCAGGTCGCGCCGGTGAACTACATCGGCTTCGCGGCTATCGTCGCGGTGCTCTGGCATCTGCTCCACACGACTGTGCAGTTCGTGAGTCTGCCGTCCAAGCGGACCGAGCCGTTCGTGCGGCCGAGTCTGGTCGTCAAGACTCTCGACAGCACCGCGCTGGTGCTGATGATCGTGTACCCGCTGTGCATCGTTGCCGTCAACACCGGCATCCTGAAGTAAGGCCCGAGCAGACCTACCTGCTCAACCCGCGCAAGCATTGTCTTGCGCGGGTTCTTGATTATCTTGTATCATTGCCGCATGCAAGTGCTTGTACTACTGCTCGTGTGTCTCGTCGTTCTAACGCTCCTTTTCTTGGTGGCCGAGCAGCTCTACGTGATCGTGCGCTGCATGTGGCTTCGCGCCGCACCCTTTGTGCCGGTCAATGCGCGCAGCATCCCGCATATCGTCGCTGAAATCGCACTTACACAAGACGACCTCGTCTATGACCTGGGCTGCGGCGATGGGCGCATCCTCCGCGCACTCCATACCAAAGAACCCCGGGCACGTTACGTGGGCGTCGAGTGGGATTGGCTCCCCTATGTACTCGCCAAATTTCGCACCCGCAACATCGCACGCCAATCGCTCACCCTCAAACGAAAAAATTTCTATACCGAGAACCTCACCGGTGCGACCTGCCTCGTCCTCTACCTCTTCCCACAGGTCTTAAACCAGCTCTTGCCGAAGTTTCGAGCAGAACTCGCCCCCGGCACCCGCATCTTCTCAGTCGACTTTCAATTCGCAGACCTCACCCCGACCCGCACCGTCGACCTCCCACCTATTGTGGGCTCGATCAACAAGCGCCTGTACGAGTACCGACTGTAACTGAAACGCGAACTATAGGCCTCGTGCAACGCTATCTTGACCTATTGACAATATTGTGTCTTTAGGTATATACTTAAGTAAGTTAGTGGCGTGGAGCGAGGCTCCACCAATAGGAGGCGAGTTATGCTGAGTGTAGGGGATTACATCACGTACATCGACAAGTTTTTCGCCGAAGGCAAGAAAGTCGTCGTCGTTGTGCGGTACCATTCATAATTGGTTCCTGCCGGAGTCTATATTAGGAGCGCACTCCAGCGTCACCCAAATGGTGATGCGGTGAGCGAGATTAGCTCTGATTTCTCGCTGGAGACAGGCCAAATCCTCGAGGGAAGGAGCGTGATTCTCTATCACTTCAACGCTTCTTCCTGTGGCCGTGGAGGCAAAGGGTAACCGTCATTCGTTGGAAGCTCATTTGAAGTGCATTTTTGATCAACTGCCGAAGACCCCCGAGATAACATCAAAGGGGTCTTTATTATGCGACAACGTATTAATTATCTCTTTAACTCAGCCAAATTTTGTGACCCTATGGGGAATCGAACCCCAATTTACGCCGTGAAAGGGCGCTGTCCTAACCGTTAGACGATAGGGCCAATCGAATTGACCACGAAACTATAGCCTAAATTGTAGAAAAATGCTATTGTACCCAGTGCTCGACACGCATTACCTGGAGAGGTGGCTGAGTGGTCGAAGGCACCGGTTTCGAAAACCGGCATCCGGGAAACTGGATCGAGAGTTCGAATCTCTCCCTCTCCGCATAGAATTCAATGCTTGAACCAAACTACACAGAGTTTTCTGACCCACGTTTAGTTGCTCTGTATGACCAGCTAAACCCCTACGGGGTCGATAGTGAGTTCTTCTGTAAACAAGCAAAAAGGCTCGGTGCAAAAACGATTATTGACCTCGGTTGCGGCACGGGGCTTTTGACCTGTGAACTTGCCAAACGCGAATACCAAATGATTGGCATCGAGCCGTCAGCAGCCATGCTTGAAGTTGCGCAAAGCAAACCGTTTGCAGACCAAATCGATTGGCTGCAGGGTAGTTTTGAGCAGATGAAGGGACTCCGGGCTGACATGGTACTCATGACAAGCCATGTAGCTCAGTTCTTTCTCAAAAACGGAGAGTGGCGCGAGATGCTCAAAGCTTCGCATCAAGCGCTCAAACCGGGCGGTCATTTAGTATTTGATATTCGCCACCTCGACACTCCTCCGTTTGTTGGATGGCCAACCGAAGACAACCGACGAAAGTTCGAAAACACCACTGACGGCTCGGTTTACTGGTGGTTTAAACTCCTAAACGTAGTTGATAAACTCGTTCGATATGAGCTACATTATTTCTTTGAGCAATCTGGCGAAGAGGTAGTTTCTATAAACGAACTTATATTCCGCTCAAGAGATGAAATAACACAGGCACTGTCTGATACAGGTTTTGAAGTGGTAACCGTGTACGGCGATTGGGACGGCAGCACAAACACCCCAACAAGTCCAGAGATGATTTATGTTGCGAAACGAGACTAAAGACTTCCCTACATATCTGTATCGGTGGCCTCCGCCCATGGCGGATCTGCCTCGGGCAGGGAGTGGTCGAAAGCACCGGTTTCGAAAACCGGCATCCGGGAAACTGGATCGAGAGTTCGAATTGCTCTCTCCGCACATTGTTGTTTGACATAGGTTTTAAAACGATTTAGTATCGAAAAGGCACGTTCTATCAGGAGAAGACCATGACCGAAACACCTTTGTCGACTGCAGATGCCATGCGGTTACTCGAAGACGTCAGCGAATGCGCGATTCACCCCCGCACCATAACGCATGCTGAGCTGATGCAGGCCGGCTTGACTCCGGATCATCGAAGCTGTCTTCCCAATCAACTGCCCTGCATTGTGGAACAGTACCAGTCGGTGGGTGACCACTGATTGTTGCAATTGCCGCCGGGCGCTCACTACACTGTGAGTGCCCGGCTTCTGCTTTTCATAGCCGGTGCTACACTTATATTCATGAAACCCTCCTATGCCGATATCGGGTCACTCGCGCTTATTGTCATCGCATTCGCCTTTGGTGCCGCAGCCTACCCGCACCTGCCTACCCTTGTCGCCTCGCACTGGGGTGCCAACGGGGCCATCAACGGGCATATGACGCGTCTGTGGGGCGTACTGCTCATGCCGATCATCATGGCCGTCCTCTGGGGCATCTTCCTCGTCATCCCCGCGATCGAGCCCCAGCGGCAAAACTTCGAGACATTCCGCCGTCGCTACGACCTGTTTCGCGTCGGTATCCTCGCCTTCTTTTTGTACGTCTACGTGCTGACCTTGGCGATTAACCTGGGGTACCCCTTCGATCTGCGTCAATTCCTCGCCCCTGCCATGGCCGCGCTCTTTGCCGGGGTCGCCGCGATTCTTAAAGACTCCAAGCGAAACTTCTTCGTCGGGATCCGCACCCCGTGGACGCTTTCAAGCGACGTGGTATGGCAAAAGACGCACCACCTCGGCGCGAAGCTCTTTTATGCGACGGCACTCTGCACGCTCGTGGGCGCGCTCGTCCCGCACCTCTTGCTGTGGTACACCTTCGTCCCCCTCCTCGCGACCGTCGCCATAACGACCGTCTATTCGTACGTCGTGTACCGATGTGAAAAGCCACACAATAAGTAATACACTTATTGAACAAGTAACTTGACTAATTTACGGAGCGAAGTCTTACTTTCACCAACGTCCTGCTGATTTATATATTCGTTAAATGAAGTTTCAATAGTTTCCTTTTGCTCAGGCGTCAAAGAAGGGTTCGGACGCAGCAATGCATCAGAGGGAGTTGAGCCTTGCATATTAAGCTCATGCTCAAAATCTTTCCATAATTGATAGTTCCTACCTTCTGCCTCTGCATTCGTTGGCGCGCACAACGTCATCGCAATCCTTAAAGCCCGACTGCGTTCATCAGTTTCCTTGACCATTCTTCTTGATTCCCCATATATCTCCAAAAATTCAGAATCTTCCCGAAATCGCTTTGAAACGAAACCCGAGAGAGGCACCCCTGTTTCAACTTTATTAGGTTTTTCTTTCGCCTCTCGTCCCGATTGAGCACCTAGGTTTACCTCAGCTCTTGTAAATCCTTCCATATTCAAAATCTCAATTTTATAATGCTACTATTCAACTATATCACGCCCCGCTGACAGGAAAAAGACTCTGTGCTACACTGTGCCACGTACGCGCGGTTAGCTCAGTTGGTAGAGCATCCCCTTGACGTGGGGAGGGCCAGGGGTTCGAGTCCCTTACCGCGCACCCGTTTTAGTGCTCACAAAATATTATGTTGCCCGATTTATTGGCGTTCGTCGACCTCACCCACCGGTTCGAGCAGACCAAACGGGTCGTCTTTGCCGCAGGTGAGGACCGGCTCGAGAACGATGCCGAGCACAGCTACCAGTTGGCGCTCGTGGCGTGGTACCTGGCCGAAAAACATGTCCTACCGCTTGACCCCGCGAAACTGCTTCGCTATGCGCTCGTCCACGACCTGGTCGAAGCGTACGCGGGTGACACCTACTTTTACCGCGACGCGGCAGCCGACGCCGACAAGAAGGCCAAGGAGCAAGCGGCGGCCGATCGCATCGCAGCCGAGTTCCCCGACTTCCTGTCGCTCCACAAAACAATCGAGAACTACGAGCACCAGGTCGATGCCGAGGCACAGTTTTTATATTCGCTCGACAAGCTCCTCCCCGTCATCAACGGCTACCGCGACGGCGGCCGTTCGTGGAAGAAACTTGGCGTCACGTTTGCGATGGCCTCGACCGAGAAGACCAAAAAGATAACCGATCCCATCGTGGCGCAGTACCTTAAAGAGTTACTCGCAATGCTTGAAACGAAGCAGGAGTTGTTTGCACCACGTTTACTGCTATGATGCGAACATGCGAATCCTAGCAATCGAGACCAGCTGCGACGAGACGGGGGTTGCCATCCTCGACGGGGTCAAAAACAGCGAGTCGGTTGCCTTTGCTGTGCGAGGCTCGGCGCTCCTGTCGCAGGCGGCGATGCATGCCGAGTTTGGGGGCGTCTTCCCCACCCTCGCCAAGCGCGAACACCTCAAAAATCTGCCCTTGATGCTTGAAGAAGCAGTGCGAGCAGCTTCGTCGCAGTCGCCCGAAAAAAAGTCCTCGGGTCTCCTTGCTTCGCAAGGCCAGACTGTTTTTTCGGGCAACTGCGACTCCGCGTTTGCGGCACTTCAGATTGATGCGATTGCGGTCACCAGCGGGCCGGGGCTTGAGCCGGCGCTGTGGACTGGGATTACCTTCGCGCAGGAGTTGGCGAAAAAATGGAACCTGCCGCTCATCCCGGTCAATCACCTCGAAGGGCATCTCATGTCGTCACTCGTTAAAGACAATATAATCGAGAACGTGGCACTGCCCGTCTTAGGGCTCGTCATCTCAGGCGGACACACCGAATTAGTACTGATGAAAGAGTGGTTCGTGTACGAAAAAATCGGCCAAACACTCGACGACGCTGTCGGCGAAGCCTTCGACAAGGTCGCCCGCATGCTGAATTTGCCATACCCCGGCGGCCCGCACATCTCGCGACTTGCTCATCGTTCCCGCACCGCGCAAGCGGAGGAAGTCAAGAGAGGGCTTTCGAGCGCGACGGCGCGAGAACCTAGCCAATTTTCAGCAGAAAATTCGCGTACCACTCTCGACTTCCCTCCGCGAGCCACCGATTTCACCATAACCCTCCCCCGCCCCATGCTCCACAGCGACAACTGCGACGTCTCTTTCTCAGGCCTCAAGACCGCAGCACTCTACAAGCTGCGCGACCTCGGTGGCATCGAAAAACTCTCCGAGTCAGAGGTTGCCCGCTTCGCGCAAGAGTTCGAAGACGCGACGGCAGATGTTCTGTGTGCCAAGACCAAGCGAGCACTCCAAAAAACAGGGACAGAGACCTTCGTCATCGGTGGCGGCGTCGCAGCCAACTCGCACATCCGCACACGACTGGCCCAGATGATCGAGCGCGACTTCCCCGACGTTGCCGTCTGCCTCCCCGGGGTGTCGCTGACGGGCGATAATGCCATCATGATCGCCATGACAGCCCTCTTGCGCTCGCTCGCCGGGGCCGCAATCATCCCAGCCCCCGAGTCTATCCGCGCCGACGGCAACCTCTCGCTTTAGAGCCCTATTTGGCGTACAATCGGCCATATGCTAGAGAAATTTCTTAAGCCATACGACGCTGCGGCCGTCGAGCCCGCAATCTACAAAATGTGGGACGAGAGCGGCTTTTTCAACCCCGACAAGTTACCCCCTCGACTTGACGCTCAGGGCAAGCCGGCCGAGCGCACCGAGCAGTTTTCAATCATCATGCCGCCGCCCAATGCCAACGGCTCACTCCATGCCGGGCATGCGCTTTTTGTGACGCTCCAGGACATCATGATTCGCTTCGAGCGCATGCGCGGGAAAAAGACGTTGTGGTACCCGGGCGCCGACCATGCGGGCTTCGAGACGCAGGTCGTCTATGAGAAGAAGCTCGAGAAGGAAGGTCGCTCGCGCTTCGAGATGAGCCGCGAACAACTCTACAAAGAAATTCTCGACTTCACCCTCGCCAACAAGTCATTCATGGAGGGGCAGCTGCGCCAGCTCGGTGCCTCGTGCGATTGGTCGCGCGAACTCTTTACCCTCGACGAGCGCGTGGTCAAGACCGTGTACGCGACGTTTAAAAAACTCTCCGACGACGGGTTGCTCTACCGCGGCTCGCGCATCGTCAACTGGTGCCCCAAGCATCAGACCTCACTGTCAAACCTCGAGACCAACCGCACGCCGCGCACCGACGCCTTCTACTATTTCAAATACGGACCCTTCACCATCGGCACCGCTCGCCCCGAGACGAAGTTCGGCGACAAGTACGTCGTCATGCATCCGGCTGACCCGCGCTATGTAGCATACACCGAAGGTCAGCAAATTGATCTTGAGTGGATCAACGGCCCGATTACCGCGACCGTCCTCAAAGACGAGGCCATCGACATGGAGTTCGGCACCGGCGTCATGACCATCACGCCGTGGCACGACCAGACCGACTTCGAGATCGCCAAGCGCCACAACCTGCCACTCGAGCAGGTCATCGACTGGCGCGGCAAACTCCTCCCCATCGCAGGCGAGTTCGCGGGCATGTCGATTAAGGATGCACGCCCCAAGATCGTCGAGAAACTCAAAGCCAAAGACTTGCTCGTCAAGATCGACGAGGCGTACGTGCACGAAGTGCCGGTGTGCTACAAATGCGAGCGCGAAATCGAGCCGCAAATCAAAGCGCAGTGGTTCGTCGCGATGCAGACCCTGGCCGACCGCGCCAAAGAGGCCGTGCAGAAAAAAGAAGTCACTATCTTGACCGAGCAGCACGAGAAAATCATGCTCCACTGGCTCGAGAACATCCAAGACTGGAACATCTCGCGCCAAATCGCCTGGGGCATCCCGATCCCGGCCAAGCTTTGCGAGAAATGCAACGACGGCTTCATAGACATGGATGATTCCAAGACCGCATGCCCCACTTGTGGCGGCCCTGTCGTAGCTGACCCCGACACCTTCGACACCTGGTTCTCGTCGGGTCAGTGGCCGTTTGCCACACTCGGCTACCCCGACTCCGCCGACTTCAAGACCTTCTACCCGACCTCGGTCATGGAGACGGGCGCCGACATCCTCTTCTTTTGGGTGGCGCGCATGCTCATGCTCGGGCTATATGTGACCGGCAAAGTGCCGTTTAAAGATGTGTACCTGCACGGCCTCGTTCGTGATGCCCACGGTAAGAAGATGAGCAAGAGCAAGGGCAACGTTATCTCGCCGTTGGAAATCTCAAACGAGTACGGAACCGACGCGCTTCGCATGGGCCTCATCGTCGGCAACACCCCGGGCACCGACCTTAACCTCGACCCCAAGAAAATAAACGCGTACAAAAAGTTCGCCAACAAAATCTGGAACATCACGCGCTTCGTACTCGAAAGCACGCAGGACGCGCCGGCGACCGCAACCCTCACCGAGCAAGATGCCGCACACCTCGCAGCCTTTCGCGCACTTTCGCAAGACATCACCAAGGACATCGAAGAGTACCGCCTCTACATGGCAGCCGAAAAACTATACCACTACCTCTGGGACGCCTTCGCGAGCACGCTTCTTGAAGAGAGCAAACCGATCCTCAAGGGCGAGGATACGGCCGCAAAAGCATCGCGCCAGGTGTTGCTACGCGACATCCTTCTTGATTCGCTGAAACTCCTTCACCCGTTTATGCCGTTTGTGACCGAAGAGATTTGGCAGTCGATTGGGACACCGCAAAACCTGTTGATGGTCGAGCATTGGCCGGTCAAATAGAGGGTATACTAAACGGGTGACTCTCGCACCGATTTTATTCGTTGCCTTTTTGGGTGGCGTCATCCCGTCGCTCTTGTGGCTGACATTTTGGCTGCTCGAGGACCGCTGCCAGCCCGAGCCCAAACGCATGATCTTTTACACGTTCGTGGCCGGCATGCTCGGCGTCTTTGCGGTGTACTTCCCCGAGAAGGCGGTTCAGCCGTTTTTCAGCGAAGGTGCGGCACTCTTTCTTTGGTGGGCGCTGTTTGAAGAGTTGGCAAAGTTCCTCGCCGTCTACTTCGTGGCGATCAATACCGAGTACTTCGACGAACCGCTCGACGCCGTCATGTACATGGTGACCGCAGCACTGGGATTCTCGGCGCTCGAGAACGCAATCTTTCTCATCGAACCACTGCGAAGCGGCGACATGCTGAAGACGCTCCTCACCGAGAACCTGCGCTTCATGGGTGCGACGCTCTTGCACGTGCTCTCGTCGGCAACGATTGGCATCATGCTCGCACGCGCCTTCTACAAGGATGCGCGCGCAAAAAAACGGGCGCTGGTCGTGGGACTTATCCTTGCGACCGTCTTGCATGCGTTGTTTAACTTTTTTATACTGAAGGGAGGAGCTGGCGGAACTCTATGGCTTTTTCTCTGCATCTGGATCGGCATCATCGCTACCCTGTTACTAATCGAGCGCGTTAAAGAACCTACCAAGGATTATTGCTAACTATGGCACGAGAAAAACGATCACTATTCGAATGGCTCACCGGCGGCTCAAGCTCTGAGGACGATTTTTCGTTCGACGATATCGAGAGCGGCGGATCGGGCTACGGCACGAGCGCCAAAAAGCTCCCGACCGCACACGTGCCTGTGCACCGACAGAGCCCCGTCGCTCAAGAAGAAGAAACGCCTGAGCCCGAGGCCGAAGGCGAACTTGCCGTCGACGTCTACCAGACGCCCACACACATCGTCATCAAGGCTATGATCGCGGGCGTGCGCCCCGAGGACCTCGACGTCTCGATTACGCGCGACATGGTGACGCTTCGCGGCAAACGCGAGCGCCACACCGAGGGCGGCAACGGCGACTACTACTTTCAAGAACTCTACTGGGGCGCCTTCTCACGCACCATCGTGCTGCCGCAAGAGGTCGAGATCGAGAACGCCGACGCGACCGAAAAGCACGGCCTCCTCATCATCAAACTCCCCAAGCTCGACAAGGGCCGCCAAGCAAAACTCAAAATCAAATCCAGCTAAGACGAAAGAACCCGCTGCCAAAGGCAAGCGGGTTCTTTCGTTTTCTTCGTGCCTGCACTGAGCGAGCGCCGCGAGTCGAATGTGCTTGGGGCCGGGCTCGAACCGGCGACCCCTTCCTCTTCAGGGAAATGCTCTACCAACTGAGCTACCCAAGCATGTGTTTAGTGATGTGTCGAACTGGTCGGCGACGTCAGATTTTTGAGCATGTCGCCAAGACCCTGCGCCTGCTGATTGCCAACTTCGACCTGGTTGTAGAGGTCGACAAGCTTCGTCACGTACGGCTGCAGGTAGTACACGTACGCTGCACCGGATGCCGCGAAGATGAGCATCCACCACACGATCTGGAAGAACATACCCCACCGCGCCGCGTTGCGCATGCCGCGCACCATACGATTGGTGTCCTCGGCCAACGCCAACGTGCGGGCTGTAGCCTTTTTTATCTCCTCCAAATCTGGATCAACAATGTCCTCCACACCCAGGATTATAGCCCAATAGGGCCGCCAAGTAAACACTCTGCACACCCGGCGCACCGCCGCCTTTTGTGCCCCCGGCAGGAATCGGACCTACATCTACCCCTTAGGACGGGGCTGTTCTATCCATTGAACTACGGGGGCCAAACAGCACAAAACCGACACAGGGTCGGTTTTGGTAGTATGCGCCAATTGTGGGGAAACAGCCAGGGGCCGTTAGGCGGCTAACCCAAGCTTGCTCGCAACCTTCTCGCGATCAAAACCGACGAGCACGTCGTTGCCGATCACGATGACCGGGACGCCCATCTGACCCGTCATCTGCACCATCTCCTGGCGCTTTGCGGCATCAATCGAGACATCGTACGCGGTGTAGGTGATGTTCTTCTCGGCGAAGAAATCCTTGGCCAAGTTGCAAAAATGGCAGGTAGGTGTGCTGTAGATTGTAATGGTCTTGTCCATGTCAGTTGCGATAACTATTCAATAATGTGCGCCCAGTATACCACAGTGATTATGCGGCGACCTTCGCCCCGCGCGCCCCAGCAATCGACGCGGCTGCGGTCGCGACCGATGCGACCAGCGCCTTGCCTGCCTCGACGTACTCGTCGAGCGCACCAGCCTTGAGGCCCCCTGCCTCGTCGGTCAAAAACCACGGCGCCATGATGTGCACCTCCTCGGCGACACTCTCGAGCTTGAAGTCAGACGCGACCTGGCGCAGCTGCCCGATTGCGCGCGTACCACCCATCGCGCCGTAGCCCACGTACGCGACCGGCTTACCGTTCCACTCCGGGTAAATAACGTCGAGCGCGTTCTTTAATACCGCGGTGTAGCCGGCATTGTACTCGGCGACCGTGAAGATGAATCCATCGGCCTCGGCAATCTGTGCCGCCCACTTTGATACGACCGGGTCAGCGTACATACCACCCAACGTCTTGGGGCTGGCACCCTCGAAGAATGGGAACGCGTAGTCGCGCAGATCGAGCACCTCGACGTCGAGATTTTCATTCGTCTTTGCCAAGTCTGCGACCCATGCGGCGGCCTTGTCGCCGAAGCGACCCTGGCGCGTGCTCCCGACGATGACCTTTATGTTGAACTTTTTGTTGGTATCCATAACAATTCTCTATAATTTTCTAATGTGTATATACACAGCCTACACGAACAGCTTTACATTGTAAAGTATAAAACTATATGCTACTGTGGAAAAATGTTACGCACGGTGTCGCAACGAAAGAAAATCTGCACCAACTGCCCGCTCGCTCGCGCGGCAGACCTCCTCGGCGACACGTGCTCGCTCCTCATCGTGCGCGACCTCCTCAATGGTCCCAAACGCTTCGGCGACCTGCAGGCGTCTCTCTCGGGTATTAGCTCGCGCACCCTGGCCAATAAGCTCAAAACCCTGGAATCCAAAGGCATCGTCTCGCGCCAGGAGTTCCACGAGCACCCGCCCCGCGTCGAGTACACCCTCACCACAAAAGGCAAAGCCCTTGAGCCGATTCTGACCGTTATGCGCGAGTACGGCGCGATGCATTTGTAACATTCTGCACGATTGACAGTGCCCCTTTCTTCGGTATGATTCGCTCGTACTTGTCCTTTAGGGAGCTTGCTATGAACACAGTTATCCCAGCCCTGACGCGTGCTTTCGTCAGTGCCGGAACGATCTATGCCGGCATTGCTGTTGCGGCGCACTTTGGCCTCACCAAAACCGAATTCCACCTGTACCCGGATGCGCTCATCGTTATGGTCGCGCTTGCCCTTTACTTTCTCGCGATGCCCGACCGGCGACGTTCACGGTAACCAACGCCCGCGTCCCGCTTGCCGCAATGCAGGCGGGCGCTTTTCATTTTTATAAGTCCTGGTGCGGATAGGGAGAATCGAACTCCCGCCAAGTGCTTGGGAAGCACCTATTCTGCCACTAAACTATATCCGCGAGTGAGGGCAACTGAAAGAGTCCTCTTTTTCAGATTGTCCCGAGCGAGCGGTTATATCAAAGATATATCCGCTTTTATACAATCCGAACGAGTCGATTGTAGCACGAAATCACCACACGAACAGCGCGTGAAAGACGCGGCTCCACCAGTGTTTGGATGCGTCGTCAGTCGTCGTGGCACTGCCTTGGTCGCGAACGATCTCGATCTCCCCTTCCCCCGGTTTGACGACACCGAAGCGTTGCCGCACTTCAGCCTCAACGCCGCGTGCGGTCGACAGTTGGGCCACCGAGGCGCTCACACCCTTCTTCTCGGCCTGAAGCGACGCCAACTGTGCCTCGGCCTCCTCCTGGCCCTGCGAGGCAGCCGAGAGCTTGCCGTACATGTCCCAGGCGGCATGAACCGCAGCGGCGGCTACAAGCAACAGAAGCAGCGCGCCGACGCCCCGGACGCACAGCCAAAAGATTTCTTCCCGACGACTCCGGCGCTTTTTAAATTCCCGCATACTATGGTAGTGTATCGTATATGTTTGGAAAAAACAGACAGCGATTTATACAGATCTTCGCCGGGCTCGGTATCCTCGTCATCGTCAGCATGATCGCGATGTTCTTCGCGCCGCTGTTCGTCTAAGCGCTATTCGCTTTTGATCATCTTGAGGAAGACGTCCTCGGGGATGTTGACTTTACCGCGCTGGAGCATCTTCTTCTTACCCTTCTTTTGCTTCTCGCGAAGCTTCATTTTGCGTGTGATATCACCGCCGTACATGTGCTGGGTGACATCCTTTGAGAGCGCCGAGAGCGTGCGCGACGAGATGATACGCCCCATGGCCGAGCCCTGGATCTTGGTCGTAAACATCTGGCGCGGCAAAATGTTGTAGAGTTTCTCGACCGCGGCAATCGCCTCTTCGTCGGCGCGATGCTTGGCGATGATGCGTGAGAACGCCGGCACCAACTCGTCGGCCACCATGATGTCGAGGCGCGTCACATCGGCCTCGCGCAATTCGCGCAATTCGTACGAAACCGAGGCGTAACCCGACGAGACGCTTTTTAATTTATCGAAAAAGTTGCGCATGAGCTCGCGCAGCGGCATGACCACCTTAAGGATGACGCGACCCTCCGAGAAGTTCTCGGTCGACTCGGCCACCGCCTCGTGCTCGAAGAGGAGCGAGACCAAGCCGCCCAGGTACTCGGCCGGGAGCAAAATCTCGGCCTCGACGAAGGGCTCCCAGACGCGCACAATGTCGCCGTACTCGGGAAACTGATGCGGCGAGTAGACCGTCTTTCGCTTGCCGTCTTTGGTCTCGACTTCGTAGGTGATGGTCGGCGACGTGACGACGAGGGTGAGGTCGGATTCGCGACGCAGGCGCTCGGTGACGATCTCGAGGTGAAGCATCCCGAGGAGACCGCAGCGAAAGCCGCGCCCGAGCATGCCCGAGGCCTCCTCTTCGTAGGAAAGTGATGAGTCCGAGAGGCGCAGTCGCGAGAGTGCCTGGCGCAGCGCCACGAAGTCGTCTTGGCTTTCGGGGTAGATCGAGGCCCACACCACCGGGCGCGGCTCGGCATAACCCGAGAGCGGCGTGGTCTTGGATTGAAATGCCCGTACGGTGTCGCCGACGCGCGCCAACCCCGGCTCTTTGATGCCCGTCACGACGTAGCCGATTGCCCCCGCCGAGAGCCCGTCGGCAAGTGCCACCGGAGCAGGCGCGAAGGTGCCTACCTCGAGCGCGTTAAACTTGCGACCCGTCGCCGCAAACTCGTACGTCTCCCCTTTTTTTATCTGCCCATCGAACATGCGGAGGTACACAATCACTCCCTGATGGTCAGAGTATTGAAAATCGAACACCAAAGCCTGTGTTGGTGAGAGCGTCGATACTGCGGACGAAGGGGGTTTCGAGTGCGACGGCACGAGAACTTCAGGTGATTTTTCAGCAGAAAAATCGCCGTACCCTTCGTGCGCGCGTATCGATGCGGCATCCCGCGGTGGCGGCACACGCTCGATAATGGCGTCGAGGAGTTCTTTCACCCCCTCTCCGCTGCGCCCCGAGCACAGCAAAATTTCCTCGGGCGAAATCTCCAGCAGTTTGGCAACCTGCTCACGCACGTCGTCGGTCTGTGCCAACGGTGAGTCGATTTTAGAAATGGCCGGCACAATGACGAGCCCCAACTCGCGAGCACTGCGAAGCGTGGTCAGAGTTTGCGCCTGGACACCCTGCGTAGCATCCACAAGCAACACCGCACCTTCAACCGCGGTCAAGGCACGCGACACCTCGTAGGAGAAATCGATGTGCCCCGGGGTGTCGATGAGATGAAGCAGAAACTCCGTACCATCCTTTTTATAGCGCATGCGAACCGGCTGCATCTTGATGGTGATGCCGCGCTCGCGCTCGAGTTCCATCGAGTCCAACACTTGGTCACGCATCTTGCGCTTCTCGATCGTGCCCGTCACCTCCAAAAAGCGGTCGGCCAGAGTCGATTTCCCGTGGTCGATGTGGGCGATAATGCTGAAGTTCCGAATCTGCTGCATGCCCCGCAGTCTAGCATTTTAAAGCCTTTTTTGCGATGGTCGCGCGAGTCGAAGCACGTGAGCGACTACGACGTAATGTCGGTCGTCTCGACGGGGACGGCGGAGCGGGCGCGAATGCGGGTGTGGAAGGCCGCGAAGGTTTCGGCCAATTCGTGATTGCCCAAGAGCGCCAGCGTGATGACCAAGACGACGAGGCCGACCACTCCTGCGGCGAAGCCTTGAAAGATGACCGCAAGAACGGTGTGCGTGCCAGTCGTGGCACCCGAGAGTGCCAAGACGCAGTACGCGGCAGCGCCACCGATGACCGAGGCACTAAAACTTTGAAAGACAAGTGCAGTGATGCGCTCGTGCGGGACCTTGAAATCGCGAATGAAAAACCAGTAACCGACAACGAACTCCATAATCGAGCCCAGTGCGAACCCGAGCGCCAACATGAGGACGGTCGTGCCGCCGACATCGGCGACACGCAGGAGACTCTCGACGAAGGCGCGGACGAACTCGCTCGAATGAAAGAGGGTCGCCAAGAGAAAGGCCGAGATGACCGAAACGCCGACGTCGATGGTGCCGTAGTAGAGGGGTTTGCGCGTGTTCCCTGCCGCGTAGTAGGCGCGCGCGATGAGGAGCGAGAGCGATTGCGCGACCAGCGAGAGAATGAACAGCGCGAGCGCCGCTGCAGTAAGCCTGGTCGCCGCCCAATCGAAGGCCCCGCCGCCGAGGATGACGCGTACCAACTGCGCGCGCAGGACAATCACAAAAATCGTCGCGGGGATGGCCCAAAAGAAGATGTGGCGCAGCGCCGTCTCGATGTACTGCGCAAACTCTTTGTGCTTGCCCGAGGCATGGAGGCGCGCCAAGGTCGGAAACGCCGCGACCGAGTATGAGACGCCGATGATGGTCAAGGGCACCGCCTGAAGATTGTAGGCGAACATAAAAACCGAGATTGAGCCCACCGCGAATATTGATGCCATCGAAACCAAAATGAGGAGCGAGATCTGCCCGGCAGCCAAAGCCAGGGTGCGCGGAATCGAGAGACCGAGTACGGCAATCAGCTCTTTGTACGTTTCCTTCTGCGGCAACTCCGGGGTCGCTTCTTCGCTGAGGAAAAACGGCAGCTGAATCAGCATATGGAACAAGGCACCCAACACCACGCCCCAGCCCAAACCAGCCACACCGATTCGCGGGTAGAGCACCATGATACCGAAGATGATGCCGAGATTGTAGAGGAGCGGCGAGATCGAGTAGAGCAAAAAGCGGTGCCGAAACTGTGTGAACGAGGCGAGGATGTTCGACGCGCCCAAAAGAATCGGTTGCAGCAGCAAAATGCGAATGAGCGGAACAAATGAGGGGTCGACGATGCCGGGTGCGATTGCCCGCGAAATTTCGGGTACGAAGACGGCGACGACGGCCGCAATCACTCCCATCCCGACGAAGAAGATCAGAAGGATGCGGCGCAAAAACGAGACCATGAGGCCGGGGTGCTCGTGCTCGAGGCGCGAGAGGACCGGCAAGAGTGCGTAGAGTGAGAGGAGTGAGGCGATGGTCGCAAACAGGAAGTCTGGGATGCGGAAGGCCGCGTAGTACATGTCGAGCGTGTGCGAGGCACCGAAGGTCGAGGCGAGCAATCGATCACGCACGAGCGCCAAGAGTTGCGAGCCCAGCGCAAAAGCCGCCAGGAGGTAGGCGGCTTCGTGCATGCCGCGCACCTCGCGGCCGATTGCTGATAGAAAGGTTCGTACCATTTCCCTATCTTAACTTACTGTGAGATAGGCGCAATTTTGCGTGCCTGCGGGGTCGGCGTGACCGGCGGCTGTGCATTCGCGAACGGTTGCTTGCCTGCCAAGAGGTTGGAGAGGATGAGCTTCACCTCGGCATTGTCGGGATTCTGAACCTGCAGATCGGTGAACTGGTTAATGGCGTCCTGCGGGCGATTTTGCGCCGCGTACGAGAGCCCGAGGAAGTACTTGGCGTTGGCGTACTGCGGCGACAGCGAGACCGCGCCTTCGAGCGCCGTGATCGCATTGGCGGTGTCGTTATTGGTGTAGAAGAGGAGCCCGAGCTCAAACCACAGCGACGGGACGCCTGGCGCGCTTTGAACCGCCGCCTCGGCCGCCTTGATTGCGCTGGGGATGTCTTTGTTTGCCACGTCAATCTGGACCACGAAGAGGATGGCGTCGGTGTAATCGGGCTTGAGCGTCAGCGCCTGAGACAGTGCCGCCTGCGTATCCTGCATATCGCCCTGCGCGTAAACCAAGCGAGCCGCCGCCAAGAAAATTTCGGGATCCTTCGGGTTCCATTTGAGCGCGTTCTCGTAAAGTGAAAGCGCGCTTTGGGCGGCGCCCGAGACCTTTATCTGTGCCAAGAAGGCGTACGCATTCCCCAGCGCCAGGTACCCGCGGTAGTCTTGTGGCGCTGCCGCGAGCAACTGCTGGCCGTGCGTCATCAGTTGGTTCGCTGTCGCGACGAAGAGTTGTTTGTCGGCGTCGGTCGGTGTGTTGCTCGCCGAGGCGATTGCCTGAAGCTTGGCACCGTCGGCCAAGACGGCACTGCGCAAGCCTTCGACGGTCACCTCGATTGCCAGCGACTTTTGCGCGGCAGCGATTGCGGCGTCGGGATTGTTTTGCGACAGCGCGACCAGCGCACGATTGGAGTACACCCCCGCTGTGATTCGTCGCGTTGCCAGACCCGCAACGAGGATGAGTGCCGCCGCGACGATGATGATGCTCACGAGCGCCAGCTTCGACGCTACGCGCGACGGTTCTGGAGCCTCATCAGTCGAGGCACGCAGACCAGCAAACAGCACGCTCCAAGTGAGCCCCGCAAAGACGAAGGCAAGCAACGTCAGATTTTGGCTCGGCACGTAGAAAAAGAGTGCCGCCCACAGGTATACCGTCGCACCCGACAGCACCAGGGCCAGATGTTTCGCCTGCCGAGCGACTGAGGCATTGCGCACGTACTGCAGGAGCGCCACGAGCACCAGAAGGATGGGAAAGACGAACGCGGCAGCACCGACCGCACCATCCTCGCACAACACCGTCATAAAGCGGCTGTAGCCGACATCGAAATCGACGTTCCAAAACTGCGAACGCGCGACGCCCGCGGGTTTTTGGAGTAGCCAATCTTCGCCGAAGGTCTGCGGCCCGGTGCCGAGGAGGAACCGCTTGACCGACGATTGCGCATAGGTTCGCTCAATCGTCATGGTGGTACTAAACGCCGGTCGCGCCTCAACCGAGGACACCGGGAAGACGCGGATGAGGCTCGTATTGAATATCGCTCCCCAGACGAGAAATACGCCGCACAAAACTGCGGATGCGAACGCGGCCCATGGCATCACGCTGTGGTGGACGAGTGCCGTAAGTGGTCGCCGTTCATCGCCTTTTTTAGGCACGCGGCCAAGGTAGGACACGATGCCGATGAGGAGACTAAAGACGAGGACCATCGCCCACACGAGCGAAAATTGGACGATTGCCAGGAAAAGCGCCAGTACAAGACTGAAGGCAACAACGAGCCAGTACCGAACGCGTGACAGCGAGACAAACTCGAGCGTGGCGATACCGCCGATGAACAGGAGCCCTGCCAGAAGCCCGAGGTCGTTCCATTTACCGACGAGGTTGACTGAGTGGTCGGCGAACAAACTGAAGGTGACGCCGAAATCGCCGAGCACGATGACCGCAAACTGAAAGAGGACGGCGACTGCAGACGCGACGAGCGTGGCACCCAAGACGTCGCGAGCGATGTTCTTGTTCGCCCCAAAGATGTACGACATGAGAAAAGCCACGAAACACAGCATCGCAAAGAGGATCGTACCGCCGTCGATGGCGTACCCCGTGAGAGCGATGGAGCGGTCGAGCGAGACGACGCTCGACAGAAGACACGTGAGCGGGACGAGCGCCGCGACCCAGGCGATTTTGAAGCCTCGATCACCCGCGAGCCCCTGCAGACCCTTCAGCCCGGTCGCCACCGCGTAGACCATGGCCGAAATGAGGAGGGCTGCGGAGAAGATCGTCACTTTGCCCAACTGAAATGGGAACCACGCCGTCGGGATGATAAAGAGGACCGCGAGAAAGACGCCGACGACGTACACGGCGCGCGACCACAGCAGAAGCTTTGTTTGCATACTATGAAGTATACGGCATCCTGGCAGAGGGTTATCAACAACGCACAAACCCCGCCGGTAAAGGCAGGGTTTGTGATATCTAACGCGCGCGCCGGTAAGCCGAATTCTGTCGTGGACAACAATTTATCTGGGCCATCGATTGCTCGGTGGCCTCAAGCGGCACTTCCCTCGATTGCTCGAAGGACACGGCCTTGCACCCAAGTAAGGATTTAGCCGTTTCACCCCTTCGCCTTACGGCGAAGGACTCGTCTCTGTTCGCACCTCTGTTGCCCGTTAGAAGCAACTGACAGGGATTACCTGCTACCCTTGGATCCCGCGACGTGCGCCGCGGGAGTGGTGTTCGGACTTTCCTCCCCCGCCCCTTGCGAGGCGGGAGCTGCTGCCTGGCGCGCTATCGTTATTGTACAACGATTTTATCCCCTATGGCAACCCTATGCTGGTCGGCAAACCCGGCCGGCACCTCAAGCACGTAGTGTGCGGGCTCGGCCGGATAAAACACGTTGGGGTAGGTCGCGGGTGAGATGTTGCGGTTGATGGTCATGACGACGCCATCATCCCCCGTCCAAATCATGTCGAGGGAGAATTTCATGTCCTTCATCCAAAATCCGAGCATGCGCGGCGGGTTGAATATAAAGAGCATCCCGCGCCCCTCGGCAAGGCCGGTCCGGTTCGAGAGACCTGCTTGTTGCTGCTCTGGCGTCGTTGCCAGTTCGGCCTCGATGGTGGTCGAACCCACACTGACCCACGACAATGGGAGTTGCGCCTGGCCGCCGGTCGGCAATGAATCGGTCATACGTCGCGAGTATACTATCGCACCGAGAATGAGTAAAAAGAGTGCGACCCCGCCCAAGATGATGATGCCACGATTTCGCTTCATGATGCTCATAGTATATACCGAGCATGTGTCTATGATGTATGCGATACTGGACGCACATGCACACCGCCCTTATGTCGTGGCTCTCGGAGCTTGACCCCGCCACCATCATCGCCACCTTCGGCTACCTCGGCCTCTTTGCCATCGTCTTTGCCGAGTCAGGTCTCTTCTTCGGATTCTTCCTGCCCGGCGATAGCATGCTCTTTACCGCCGGCCTCTTTGCCGCAAAGGGCACGCTCGACATCTACCTTCTCGTCCCCATCCTGGCGGTGGCCGCCATCCTGGGCGATCAGTGCGGCTACTGGTTTGGCAATAAAGTCGGCCCCCGCATCTTCACCCGCGAGGATTCGCTCCTCTTTAAGAAGAAGTATTTGATCGAGACGCAGCATTATTTTGAAAAATACGGCGCCTACACCGTCATCGCTGCCCGATTCATCCCTATCGTGCGCACCTTCACCCCCATTTTGGCCGGTGTGGGCCGCATGCGCTACGCCCAATTTCTGCGATTCAATATCATCAGCGGCATCCTCTGGAGCGCCGGCGTCACTCTTTTGGGCTACCTTTTGGGCACCATCGTCCCCAACATCGACAAATACCTCCTCCCCATCATCCTCGGCATCCTAGCTGTCTCCGTCGCCCCAGTAGCCTGGCAGTGGCTGCGCTCGCGCCGTACATAGGACCGATCTATGTAAACACATAGGACAGACCTATGTAGACGAACCCTTGCCAAACAGCGCCGCTTGGATATACTTATACGCGGAAGTTCGAAAGTCTCTAATGCATCCCTTCCGTCCGCGTGACGCGCGCCGCAGGATGCAGCGTTTAGAGATTAAAGGGAATCGCTCGTACCTCGGTCGAACGACTCCCAGACGTGTAGCTAAGGTCATAAGAGTGCGCCGTCATACCAGCCTGTGGGGCCATGACGACATATAATTCACCGAAGCTCTCGACACATGACTCGGAACCGTGCGGCTCGCTTCCGATGAGAACGCTGTGGTGCCTTCAGTTAATAAGGCGCGGCACTTCTGTTCGTTTCCGAACCCTCTCGGAACGTGTGGTAGAACTTCCACCTATAGACGGCTCGTGATTCCTTCGGGACACGGGCCGTTTTTCTTTTTCGACCTGCGTCATAAGTAAAGTATCTTTACAAATTCGAGTTTACATAAAATAAGGACAAAAAGTCTGGACGATTTTTTTGATATGTTCCCCAGTGACGAATCCACAGATTTTGTGCTCATTCGCGCAGACAAGTTCTGTATAATCACCGAGAAAGTTCATCAGTAATTTAGATACGTCAAACACCCGCAATGGCGGGGGCATTCTTCGATTAATTAATCAATGAAAGCGCAGTAACTCCCCAATAAACGGACGGGGTCAGGTCTGACAACCTGACAGAACTCGTAACGTGTGACTGAAGGCCTTCAGTCTTCCAAAAACTACTGCAGTAGTACAGTCGACAATTTTGAAAATGCCCCCACCATTTCGGATGTTCACTTCATTTGAGAAGTGATCTGTGGGAATGGCAGGTTTGCGGCGAGAGGCCTCTTAAACTTCATGCCACGGGTTCAACTCCCGTCATTTCCACGGATCAACTCTCAAATACTAAACCGATAGCGCTCTTATCACATCGTACGCACACGCACGCGCACGCGCAATAGACTACTGTGAGTAAGTCACTCTAATTCTCAAAAATAGCTTTATTTTTAGGCATCTTTGACAAGGTTCGTCTTAAAGCTTGTTATCTTTGCGCAGACAAATCCCAATTCTCAACACAACAACGCATTACAACTCATAGGACGGACCTATGTAATCGAAAATCGGTCGAATAGGTCCCGACAAGCAGCAATATTTTTTCGCACCCTGGAATTGCCTTATTTTAAGCCTTTTCTGACGCCTCGGGTGACTCGCTAGCAAAATGCTTGACAAATGTGCCAGGGTATGATAGGCTATCTTCAGGTGAGGCAAATGTCCCACCTCTAGCCAAGGGCTGGAGTAGAGTGGAAACCAGCCCATTTGTGAGGAGCAGGCGCATGTGCGCTAGGCTCCAGAGAGTAAAAAGGAAGAGCCGTAACGGCACTCGGTTTCCATCCCGAGTAACATCTTCCCCTCAGGGTCTTGAGCACCCTGTTGTACAGATCTTTTTTAGAGACTATTAGGAGCGGAGTCAACAGGACTCCACATCGATGCTCAACTCGATGTAAAACTCCACCCCCCTAAGGCTCGCATCATGCGGGCCTTTTACTTTTTATATAGTTCATTCCATGGACGGACCTATGGGATTTCATTTTTGTTATCTGCGCCACTCACGATGCATCATTTGTAAAGTAACGGTACGCACAAATAAGCTCAAAAAGTATGGACGGTTTTTTTGATATGTTCCCCAGTGACGAATCCACAGATTTTGTGCCCATTCGCACAGACAAGTTCTGTACAATAGGTGTGCAAATTAAAAATATTATTTGGAACTTTGGAGTATGCCACGCGCACAGTCGGGAATGATAACGAATATTAAGAAGCGGGATGGATCGTTGGTGCCGTTTGATGCCGAGAAGATTGCAGTCGCGGTCACCAAGGCCATGAAGGCCGCGGGCGATTTCAAAGAACACGCGCCTGAAAAGGTGGCGAAGGCCGTGGCCGAGAAGCTCGCTGCAAAGATTGGCGAGGACGCGACCTTTGTCCCGACCGTCGAGGGCGTGCAGGACGCGGTCGAGACCGAGCTCATGCTCCAAAAGTTCCCGGCGACCGCCAAGGCGTACATCCTCTACCGCGCCGATCGCTCCCGCATGCGCGAGAAACAAGGCATCGAGGTCTCCGACCATGTCCGCACCCTTGCCTCCGAGAGTAAAAAGTACTTCAAAGGCAACCAATTGGGCGAATTCGTCTACCTGCGCACCTACGCGCGTTGGATCGAGGCCGAGGGTCGCCGCGAGACCTGGATCGAGACCGTCGATCGCTACATGGCCTTCATGAAAGAGAACCTGGGCGATAAGTTGACCGCGGCCGAGTACGCTGAGGTTCGCGAAGGAGTGCTCAAACAAGAGGTCATGCCGTCGATGCGCGCCATGCAGTTTGCTGGCGAGCCCGCACGCCGCTGCAACACCTGTTTCTATAACTGCTCCTTCCTCGCCCCGTCCAAACTCGAGGACTTCGCCGAGATCATGTACCTCTCGATGCAGGGCTGCGGCGTCGGATTCGCCGTCGAGAGTCAGAACGTCGAGCAGCTTCCGCAGATTAAGAAGCAGGGCGGCAAGAAATTGGCGATGCACATGGTCCTCGACTCCAAAGAAGGCTGGTGCGACGCGCTCACGCTCGGTCTTCGCACCTGGTACGACGGCCGCGACGTCGACTTCGACTTCTCGATGGTGCGCCCCGCTGGCGCACGCCTCAAAGTCATGGGTGGCAAGGCATCGGGCCCCGAGCCCCTGCGCTCGCTCCTACAGTTTGCCCGCGAGAAGATTCTGCGCCGTCAGGGTCGCCGCCTGCGCCCCATCGACGTGCACGACATCATCTGCAAGATCGGCGAATGCGTCGTGGCAGGTGGCGTACGCCGCACCGCGATGATTTCCCTCTCCGACCTTGACGACGACGCACTGCGCGACGCAAAGAAGGGGCAGTTCTTCCTCGGCGAGCCGTACCGCATGGTCGCCAACAACTCGGCGGTCTACGAAAACAAGCCGTCTAACACCGAACTTATGGAGGAGTGGGTCGCCCTTATGAAGAGCGGCTCGGGTGAGCGCGGCATCTTCAACCGCGGATCCTTGGCCAACACCATGCCCAAGCGCCGCCTCGCACACTTCGACAAAATCGGTTTCTTGGGTGAGGACGGCGTCGTGCGCGGCCCCATCGGCACCAACCCGTGCGGCGAAATCATCCTGCAATCAAAGCAGTTTTGTAACCTCTCCGAGGTGATCGCTCGCGCCGACGACACCCGCGAGTCGCTCGTACGCAAGGCACGCTTGGCCGCCATCCTCGGCACCTACCAATCGTCGCTCACCAACTTCAAATACATCTCAAAAGAGTGGGCCGACCACTGCCAAGACGAGGCACTCCTTGGCGTCTCGATAACCGGCCAGTGGGACAGTGCCGCGGCACGCGAGCCCGAGACCATGCAGGCCGTGCGCGACATGGCAGTTGCGGTCAACGCCGAGTTTGCCAAGCGCTTCGGCATCAATCAGTCGATGTCGGTCACCGCGGTCAAGCCGTCGGGCACGGTCTCGCAAGCCTTCAACTGCTCCTCGGGCATCCACCCGCGTCACGCCAAGTACTACATCCGCCGCGTGCGCATCTCAGCCACCGACTCGCTCTTTAAAATGTTGCGCGACCAGGGCGTGCCGTACTACCCCGAGGTGGGCCAGACCACCGAGAACGCCAGCACCTACGTGCTCGAGTTCCCTGTCGAGTCCCCTGACAGCGCGAAGTTTAAAGATGACTTCTCGGCTCTCGAGCAGCTCGAGTACTGGAAGCGCGTCAAATTAAACTTCACCGAGCACAACCCGTCGGCCACTATTTCAGTCGGCGAGGACGAGTGGATCAGCGTCGTCGATTGGGTGCAAAAGAACTGGGAGATCATCGGCGGCCTCTCGTTCCTCCCGCGCTATGACCACGTGTACCGTTTAGCACCGTACGAGACCATCGACAAGAAGCGCTACGACGAGATGCTCGCGCAGTTCCCCGAGATCGACTACTCGAAGTTGGTGACCTACGAACTCACCGACGAGACCGAGCAAAAGAAAGAGCTCGCCTGTGTGGGCGGCGTCTGCGACATCGACATGGTCCCGGTGGTGTCGGCCGGGCAGTAACACTCAAGACATACCAACGAACAAACCCCGGTTTATGCCGGGGTTTGTTCGTACATAAACGAGTAAGGCGGACCCAGATGGATCCGCCGTGTCGAATAGTATTTACGCGTGCGCTGCCGGCTGCTGGCCTTTTTTTACTTTGGCTGGCACAGCTCCCGGGGCACCTGTCGCCACCGGAGCGGCGTTCGGTTCACAGGCGCTGCTGCAGTAGCGTTTCTTGTCGGCACCCACGTGATAGGCGCTGGTAAGTGCATTGGCACATGCGGGATTGGCGCATTTGTCTTTAGACCAAGACGTTCGGCACATCGACCATCTCCCTTTAAAATAATCCACCAAGCGCAACAATATCGTATATTTCTGAAATGTCAATGAAGATTGGCAGCTCCCTCTGTGCAGAACTCCACTTAGTAGGTCGGTCGCTCCTCGGCAGACTGGGCCAAGGTGTTTGCCAAGCGCGCCAGAGCGTAGAGGAAGCTCGAGAGGCGGTTGAGGTACTTCCCCGTCTCGGGGCACACGGGTTTGGTGTCGCGGGCGGCGATGACCTGGCGCTCGACGCGGCGCGAGACGGCGCGGGCGTAGTCGAGGTGAGCCGAGAGTTCGGTGCCGCCGGCGATGACGAACGAGGTTGGCTTCTCGATCTCTTGCTCGATCTCGGCGATCGATACCTCGAGCCGGTCGACGCGCGGCTGGTCGATCTTCTTGTCGGCTCCGGCCAACTCGGCCTGAACGATGAACAAATCCTGCTGAACGGAGCGCAGCAACTCGGCCACGCGCTCATAGGTTGGGCCCGCCGCGGTCGCTTTCGCAAAGCAAATACCCAAGAGCGAATTAAGCTCGTCGACCGAGCCCAGCGCCTCAAACAGCGGGCAATCCTTGGGTAAGCGGCTATTCGAGCCAAAGAGACCCGAGGTACCGTCGTCGCCTTTGCGCGTGTATAACATTGCAGTTAGTATAAAGTACGAATCGCTATGAGCAAAAAACGCCTCGTCATCAAACTCGCACTGATTGCGATCATTGCTGCGGTCACCATCACCGCCCTCTTTGGTGGCACCGGCTCGCACACAACCGTCTCCAAACCCCCAACCGACTCGCGTAGTGTCGGCATCACCACCGCGGTGCACACTGCGCCCCCGAATGACGGCGGCTCACCGGCATCCCAGTCCAACGCCGCTCCTGTGCATCAATCGGTGGCAACCATCGCGAAAGCGCCGCAAGGCCCGACTATTTCCCTCTCCATCCAAGGGTTATATACTAAGAAGCCGGTCGCCATTACGTCGGGCGAAACGATGCTCGCTCTGCTTCAGGCGCAAAACGCCGCAGACCCCGCGATGCAGTTGACCAGCAAGTCGTACGCGGGGCTGGGCACTTTGGTCACGGGCATGGGCGGATTCACGAACGGGACGGATAAAAATTACTGGCAGTACACGGTCAACGGCATCATGCCGCAAATCGGCGCCAGCGGGTACCAATTACAAAACGGTGATCGCGTCGAATGGTTCTTCGGCCCGTCGCAAAACTAACCTTACCGCTGTGGAGAAAAAACAGATTTTCATGATTCTCGGATTGGTCGCCTTCGCCATCTTCGTGCGTCTCGCCTTTCACCTGCCCAACGCGACCCCAATCACGGCGCTGGCCTTGGTCTCAAGCCTCTACATCGGCCGACGCTGGGCCGTCATCGTGCCGCTTGTCGCACTCTTTCTCTCGGACCTTTTGATCGGCTTCTACGACTGGCGCGTGATGCTCGCCGTTTACGGCTCGTTTGCAAGTATCGGCGTCGCAAGCATGCTTTTGCGAAAGTACCCAACCAAACTCGTGGGCGCAGGCCTCACGCTGGGCTCGTCGCTGTTCTTCTTTCTCACCACCAACTTTGCCGTTTGGGCGTTCTCTCCGTGGTATGCCAAAAGCGTGGCTGGGCTCCTCTACTGCTACACCCTGGGCCTGCCCTTCTACCGCGACATGGTGCTCGGCGATATGATCTACGTCCCGCTCCTTATGGGCGTCTTCGCCTATGGTCACGTGGCCGCGCCGTACCTTCGCGCAACACGTCGAGAGCTTGCGCAAGCATTCGCCACTCGCGTATAGTTGCGCTGTTCGTTACATAGAACTGAGAGTCGGGGAAGCGAGGTGCAATGCCTCCACAGTGCCGCTACGGTAAATCCAACGAGCAATCGACGGATGAGTCCGAATACCGACCCTCAGCGATATTTATTCACATAAAGCCTCGAGCAAGGCGTATGCCATACACAAACTCAACAGCCGTGCGTGTGTTCCTGTTCGCTACCCTTTTAACACTCACTCTCCCCTTTGCCGCGGCGCGTGCCGATGACGCGTCGAGCACGCCCGACGTTGCAACGACGACGCCGAACGTCTCACTCGCAACCAGCACTCCCCCGGTCGCGACAACAACGCCCATTCTTCCACCGAGCGTCCCCATTCACCTCGAGATTGATACGGCGACCACGACACTCTTTTCAGATTACCTGACGGTCGACGCGTGCGCGCCCGACACCATCGGTGGCGCCGAGACGGTCAACCTCATGTGCGCGATTAACCAGACGAATCTGCCCACCTCATGGACACCCTCGTCGCAGTACATGTTCCTCAACTCGATCAGCGGCGCCGCAAACGACTACGCAGCAAACAACTATTGGGGCTGGTTCTCGAACGCAGTCTACGGGCAGACGGCCATGAACGTGCACCCGCTGACCAGTGGCGAGGATCTTCTCGTTACGATCGGCCGCATGCCACTCTCAATCAGCGCGACCACGCTGGCGCCACAGGTCGGCGACATTGCGACGATTACCGTGTCGCACTTTGCCTTCGACGCCAACTACAACCCTATTTGGCAACCTGCGCAAAACGGCATGGTGTACATCGCGGGGCAAAGCTACCCGACCGACGTAAACGGCCAAGTCGCCTTCACCGCCACCTCGACCGACCCACTTGATGTCTACGCGACCGTCGACGGTTTTTTGCCGAGTAAACACATCGCACTTCTGCCGACCGCAGCACCCGCGGCACCCGCCCCAATCGCGACCGGAGACTCGACCGGCATCACGCCCGCGCCGAGTACCTCGGCCTCGACCGGCAACGCCTCAGCCGCACTCGCATTTTTGCTCTCGCAGCAGAAGGCCGACGGCTCGTTTACGGGTAGCTTCATCGACGACTGGGCGGCGCTCGCACTCGCTCAAAGCACCGCACCACAGGCTGCGAAGAACGCTCTCAAAACCTCCCTTGCGGCACAACAGCAATTCGACTCCGTGACCGACTACGAGCGCCGCGCGATGGCAAACGAGGCACTGGGGCAGGACCCAAACGCGGGCGCTGACCCGATCGCACACATCACCACATCGTTTGACGGCACACAAATCGGCGACAAAAACCTCACGACCGACGACATCTTCGCACTCTTCCCACTCACCCACGCCGGGTACACGGTGAATGATTCACTCATACAAAAAGAAGTCGCGCACGTGCTTTCGGCACAGTCCACTAATGGCTCGTTCGACACGAGCGTCGACGTCACGGCAGCCGCCATACAGGCACTCGCGCCGCTGACCTCAATCGACGGTGTCACTGCGGCGCTTGCCAAAGCGCGCACCTACCTGGCCGCGCGCGAGCAGCCAAATGGTTGCTTTGGCAACGACTTCTCGACCAGCTGGGCGATGCAGGCCATTGCGGCACTCGGCGAGAATCCTGCCAACTGGGCAGCTTCAAACGGTGGCAACCCGCTGACTTGCTTGGCGACGTACCAGCAGCAAGACGGCGGGTTCGAGTCCACGACCACCGACCAAAACACCCGCATCTGGGCGACCTCGTACGCGCTGCTCGCGCTTCAGAACAAGACTTGGAACTTGCTCTTGCACACCTTCGCGAAGCAGGACGCACCCTCGACCGGTGGCTCGTCGCTAAGCATCACGGTTGCAACCAGCACCGCGACCACGACTCCGCCTATCGCGGCAACCTCGACGACGCCAGTCCTCCTCATCGCGACCTCGACCCCGGCAGTGGTGCAGAGCACGGCGACATCGACCGCGACCACGACGCCTAATCGCATCCACACAGCGCTGCGGCGAAAACATGAAGGGATCATCGGCACGAGTGTCGCCACGGTGGCGCTGCGCCCTGCCACAGCCTCGACAATCGCACCCGAAACACAGGTTGCCGGTGTCGGCGCGGCCACTCTCCCCGCAGAGACGCACGGCGGTGTACGCGGATTCTTCGCCTCGCTCTGGCGTCGCATTCTCTCGACGTTTACGAAATAGCAGGCCAACCGCCGTATTACGGCCTGCGACACGCATCTGTAGAGTTGATATACTGAGTGAACGTGAAGCTGCGCGTAATCCCCTTCGTCGTGCCGGTTCTGCTATCACTCTCTTTCGTCGTGCTTCTATCGGCACCTCGCGCACATGCGCTGACGCCGGCCGAGCGCGCACAGCTTGAGGCACAGTTGGCGCAAGTCGAGGCCGATCAAGCGGCGGCGCAACAGGCACTCTCGGTCGCGCAATCAAAATCCTCGTCGCTCCAAACCGACCTCGCCATCATCGCCGCCAAAATCAAGACCGAGCAGCTCGACATCCAAAAGAAGAAGCTCCAGATTCAGACGCTCGGCAACACCATCTCGACCAAGCAAAGCGAAATTAACAGCCTCGACGCGCAGATTGCAAAAAACAAGCAATCGGTCGGCGCGATGTTTCGCGACCTCGCACAAAACGATGACGAGTCGCTTTTGGCTATCGCGCTTGGCAACCAGACCCTGTCGCAGTTCTTCGACGACGCCATTACGCTGGTGTCGCTGCAGCAGCAGATTGACACGCTCTCATCGCAGCTCGCCGTCGACGAGGCATCGAGCACCGCGGCCAAGCAGACGCTCGTCGTCAAACAAAACTCGGTGAGCGATGCACTCTACGCCATTCAGCAGGAGCAAAAAATCGTGCAGGCAAACCAGGCACAGCAGCAGCAACTCCTCTCGGTGGGCAAGTTAAGCGAGAAGGCGTACTCGACGCTCGTGGCACAAAAGAAGAAAGAGGCCGCCGCGATTAACGCAAAACTCTTCGCCCTCGCCGGTGGATCGAACCCCATCCCTTTCGGCACCGCCTACCAGTACGCGCTCGCCGCGCAAAAGGCGACCGGTGTCGACCCCGCCTTCCTCTTGGCCATCATGACGCAGGAGTCGAACTTGGGATCAAACCAAGGGACCTGCTACCTCACCGACACCAACACGGGCGCGGGCGTGAGCGTTAAATCGGGCAAAGTCTACAGCAAGGTCATGAACCCCACGCGTGACGTGCCGCCCTATTTGCAAATCACGTCGGCACTCGGGGTCGACGCGCTTCACACCACGGTCTCGTGCCCGCAGTCGGTCGGCTGGGGCGGCGCCATGGGGCCGGCGCAGTTCATCGCCTCGACGTGGGTCTTGCTTTCAAGCCGCGTCACGTCGTCGCTCGGGCAAAGTGGCATGGCCAACCCCTGGAACGCGCAGCACGCCTTCGTCGCCTCGGCGCTCTACCTGGCCGACCTCGGTGCCGCAAGTGGCGGCTACACTGCCGAAAGTAATGCCGCGTGCCGCTACTACTCGGGCAGCTCCTGCAGCAAATCGTCGCTCATCGCCAGTTACGGCACGAGCGTGATGTCGCTTGCCGCGACGATTCAGACCACCGAAATCAACAAACTTCTCGGGCAGTAAATCGTGGCGCAAAGATAATCTCACCGTCACGCGGCGCGTGCTACACTTTTTGCATGGATATCAAAGACAAAGTCGCCATCGTCACCGGCGCCTCGGCGGGAATCGGCCTTTCGCTCGCGCATGCGCTGTCGGCACAAGGCGCTACCGTCGTCTTGGCTGCCCGCTCGGGAGCAAAACTCGACGCACTGTCGCACGAGATTCCCAACTCATTCCCGATTGTGGCCGACATGCGTCGCCCCGAGGACATCACGAACCTCGTCGAGAAGACGCTCGCGAAGTTCGGCCGCATCGATATACTCGTCAACAACGCGGGGCAAGGACTGCGCGCGCCGATTGAAGAGATCGACCTCGAGCAGTACCGCGACATCGTCGAACTCAACGTCTTTGGCGTGCTCTTGGCGATGCAAGCAGTCATCCCGCTGATGCGTGCACAGGGCGGCGGACTGATTCTCAACGTCAGCTCGATGGTGTCGAAGAACTACTTCCCCGAGTTGGCCGCCTATGCCTCGACCAAGTACGCGCTCAATGCGCTGACGCTCACCGCACGCCAAGAGCTCGCGGCCGACCACATCAGCGTCTGCCTCTTTCATCCCAAAATGACCGCCACCGACTTCGGGCAAAATGCGCACGGCACACCGTACGTCTCGGCCGCCGGTCGCCCGGGGATGGAGGTCGACACCCCGCGCCAGGTCGCCGAACACATCATCAAACAAATCGAATCCGAGGAAGCCGAGGCGCACATGTAGTACCCCGCAGCATTAAAAAGTCGGATTACCGTAGAGGAGCGCACCGAGGAACACGAGCCCGTTGAAGAAAAACCACAGCGTGTAGGTCATGACGATGGGTCGCTCGCGGTGTGCCACGCCGTAAAGTATCCACGGGATATCGAGCAGCGTGAAGCCGCCCCAGGTGTAGAGCGACACGCCCGACGCATCGTGCAAAAGAAAAATCTTCGCCAACTGCGGGATGGTCATGAGCGGCCCCACGATGCCGACGATGTAGATGACCCGGTCGAGCAGCCGAAGCAGTACCGAGCGCGCCGGAAACGGCTCCTTTCTTTTTCGTGCAAACAAGTGCGGATGCAGTTGTACCATACTAGTGAGTATACCGTACTGTTGTATACTAGGTACATGCATTTGGAAGGACTGGCGAGAGCGAGACCACCACAAGAGCGCGAGCGTGCTGACTCAGTCGAGACGGTGCAGCAACTCATTGAGCGCATTCGAAACGGTGGTATGCCGCACCTGGATGCGCACGTCGAAGAACTCTACGAGCAAACCATCGGCGACGCCAAACGAAACATTCTCGACGCATTCCTCGAAAAGACGCCCAGCAGCACGCAGGCATGGTTTGCAAAACGCCGATCACAGGCCGAGGCGAAGCGGTCGACTCGTCGCAACAGCGCCGAGACTCAAGCGTCGACCGTCGAACCTTCGCCATTTTCGGTCCCCGGGGCTATGGGCGAATACTACCTGGCCAGTGGCATCACCGCCGGCGTCATCGGTACGGCACACGAAATAGCCAACGACTCGTCAATCGCCCGCGTCAGCAAGCTCATCGACGCATCCGAGGCGGCCATGATAAACCCCGATGATGCCGAGACGACCGACGCTCGCCGGCAGCTACTTGCCGTGGCCGATGAGGTGCTGCGCCGCAATGGCAACAACGCAATCGGGCTGCGTGCAATAAGCCACGCGCAACTCCTTACACTACGATCGGCGGCACGACGTGCCTCGCTCTCGCTCCTGCGCGAGCCCGGCACGACGGAGTCAGAAGAGGAACGCACGGTCGTCGAGCGATTAATCGACGGTGAGCGAGACATCCTGGCCCGCGATGCCGAAACTCTCGCGAGCGTGCTCCTGCGATTTAGCGACGACGCGCTCGACGACCGCGACCACGCACTCGCGCGGTTTGCCGAAGGCCACGACCCTCTCTCGAGAATGAGCCGCTACATTATGGGATTCGTTCGTGGAGCCGCCATCAGCGCGACCGGTATACCAGAGGAAACAATCGCCGAAACCGTCAAACGTCTTACGCCCACAAAACGAATTACCACAGCGACCGCCACCACCCGCTATGCCAACTGAAACCACCCACCGACAACTCATCGAACATTTGGTCGAAGGCGCCATCGCCGAGGCGGGTCTTGTCGTACCCGAGGCGCAATTGAAAGAACTCGTCATGATCCTCACCGAGCGCGTGAGCGTCATGATTTTTATGGAACTCCTCTCGGCACTGTCGCCTGCCCAGGCTGCCGCCGTACAGGCCTCGATCGAAGCCGACGGCGACCCCAAAGATATGATCGAGCGCCTGCGCACCGAGTTGCCCGACTTTGGCCCCCGTTTTGCCGCCGCCCTGGTGCGCAGCTACGAGGAAATCAGCCGCGACCTCACCGCAGCGGCAAAGAAAAAATAAAACAGCGGTTAGCGAAGCTCCCCATAAGGGAGCTTCTTGGTTGGACGGTCTGCGTCGATTGAAGAGCAGTATCAAGGTCGTGACATTAAGGTGATTCGCACGGGGATAATCCCCTGCCGCAAATCAAAGCCAATGGCAGCCGCAGCCGCCGGGCTAAGGTCAAGGTGCGATTGGTGTGTCGCACGCCTGACCCTTCGCAAGTGAAGTGAAACGCCGCTTCGCGAAGGACATGCCATACGATCTTGTAGCACGAATACAGAACTCCTATTGTTGGTAAGATTGGTCACTTGCACGGCCGAACCCAGCGGGTAGAGGTCGCAGTACGTTGCGGCGATCGTCGCATCGTTTCGATTGAAGCGATGCCCGTTGGCCATGGGTGCTGAACCGGTGTACCAGGTAGCGTACGTAAAGGTAGGCCGCTCGGCCCTCCCGAGACTCGGCAGGGCGATAAGCGCGAGCGGCACGAGCAATCTTTTCAATGTTTTGTAACTCCCGTTTTGCGACAGGGCGCACACGAGTAAGGCACCTCCTCCCACGGATGCCTTAATTAATCGTGCGAACCCCAACGCGCTACTAAGTGTACCCCTCGAACCTGAAATATGGTGCAGCATAATCAAATTTAACCAGCACCTCATAGTTTGAAAAAAAGGAAAGGCCGCAGGAAATCCCGCGGCCCGTAGTGATGTGTGCCTATCCCACACGTTTGAACTGGATGATGGTAGCCGACATTTCAGGTTCGACATCGACCACGGGACTCATATCACTGAGCGAATCGAGGAGCTCATTGATGCGCCGACGCTCGGTCAAAAGGTCGGTGATCGTGGTGCTCCAATTGGCCGAGAAGGTGCAACAGCCGTTTTTGGCTTAATGGGAAAATGTGAGGCTGTTTTGCCACACCATGGCCCAACCACAACGCAACAGCTACAATCAAGGTATGACTACAAAAAAAGTGTCCCAGGTGTGC
>CAISEE010000024.1 GCA_903884345.1 Candidatus Adlerbacteria bacterium
GATGTTTGGTGAAGCGATGGTCGTCGTCGCCACACCGCCCGCGGTGTTGTTTTGAAAGTCGCTCTGTGTGTCCCACATGACCGTGTGGCTCGCAGCGTCAACCGGCAACGCCTGAAAGACCTGCGACAGCAGCAGCGAGGATATGACCGTCACCACGAGCAAACTTTTTGCGTGTCGAAAGAAGTCGGGATGCACCGAAACGCGTCCCGCACGAACCGATCGCAAAAACTTTTTCATAAAATGCGGCTTGGGTGACATAATAATTGCTACCCATAACTATACCGTGATGCATGGAACGAAGAGTCATATATGAAAAGATATTTTTGTGGATAAGTAATCGCAAAAAAATTCAAATTTCTCTCTGATTTTGCAGCCGGCACATTTTCGCCAACGAAAGCAACCTGGCGCACGTAAACCAGCCCAAAACAACGGCTCTCAGAAATCAAAACATAATCTCCAAAAAGTACCCGAGATAGGTTTATATATAAACGAATCTCGGATAGACGAGTTAAAAAATATACAAGAAAGATGGTCGTCTCTTTTTATGAGACGACCATCAAAATTAACGGTATTGTTTTCAGTACGTAAAATCCACTACGTACGCAGCCATTCCCGCGGTAACTGACCATATACATACTTTGTCGCCGCGCTGCAGTTTTTTCTCAGCGAGCGCCAAATGCATGGCAACGGGAATGCCGGCGGATACGACATTCCCTGTTTGTTGGTAGATATCGTAGTGTTTATTGCATAAGCCGATTATCTCTGCGCCTTTCTGCCAGTCGCTTTTCGACGAGCAGTGGGTGAAGAGAATGGCAACATTCTCAGGTACAATCCCGGATTGCCGAAAGAGCGGGATTGCGAGTTCGAATCCTCGCGTACTCAATCGAGACGCGAACGACGTAAACGTACTTGGTCCGTCTGCGCCAAGCTCATCCGGGTCGCCATCGTAGCGTTGCCACCAAGGTTCCGGAATATTGCAGAGATGCATGAAGGAGTTGTCGGACTCGACGAGGAAGTTCCACTGATTCTCGGACGCTTCGAATATCGTCACTGCCGCGGCTTCGCCGACGGTAAAGCCGGGTAGTCGATGTTCGAGTTGATCAAACGATTGGACTTCGTAATCGTTGGGGTAGATGCCGAACCCTTCTGTCATGGGGAACTCCGAAGTGATCACCATGATACGCTTTGCTTTTTTTGCCGCAAACAGACTGTGCACGATTTCTGCCGCGTCCAACCATCCTGCACAGGCTTGTGTCAGGTCGAAAGCACGTGCGCCATTTGCGCCGAGTGCATACGCATAGCGCGCCGCCGACGACGGTTCTCGCATTTCCTTATACACGGAGGCGTAGATAAGCCAGTCGATATCGCCCGGTCGCAAACGCGCTTCACATAGCGCTTCGTGGCAGGCTTCCATCGTCAGGTCGAACGCACTCTCACCGGGTGAGAGCCAACGGCGTTCTTGTGACCCACTCTTTTTGAGGCCAAACGATACCGCTCGCAACACGTCTGGTAAACGGTCGCAATTTGTGCTGTGTGCGCGGATGCGCTCCAGCACCTCGTCATTCG
This sequence comes from Candidatus Adlerbacteria bacterium, assembly GCA_903884345.1. Taxonomy (GTDB): domain Bacteria; phylum Patescibacteriota; class Minisyncoccia; order Phycocordibacterales; family SBAW01; genus GWA1-54-10. The sequence goes on from CAISEE010000024.1 coordinate 1,567, forward strand.
TCACGATTCTGCGAGGCAGTCTTGTGGCGATGCTTAGTAACTCCATGTGTAGCTCCAGAGCGGCCATTGCCGCGTTTGAGTTGTGGATGTTCTATCCAATAATGATGGTATCATCATTATTGATACGATTGATATCGTTACAAACTCACATGGATTCAATTTCAAATAGTTTGCTCGCGATGACGGCGATGTTTAATGCAGGATTAGCCATTTTCGTTTTGAGGGGAAAGAATTGGAGGAATCCTTCAAATCTATACTTCGGCATTTTCTTGGGGTCGCTGGTTTTATGGTCTCTCGTGCTTATCGGTTTCCAAAAGTCCGAGTCTCACTATCTGACTCTATATCTTGCGAAGGCTACGTACGCCATCGCACTCATTATTGGAGGCAGTTTTTTTAATTTTTCCTCTGTGTTTCCGTGCCCCAGCCCGGTCAGTAAGAAAAATAAATGGATTGTTTTAACTGTCATGACTGCGTATATTGTGGCGCTGCTGCAACCGACGTTTCTTACAAAGTCTATATCACATGATGCAGTTGGGAAGATGGTGATGCTCGGTCTGCAAGAATACACTATATTCTTCTTCTTATTTTGCATGTCCTTCGGTTTTGGTATCGTCCGAATGTGGAGAAATTATTTGCATTCGCAGGGTATGGAAAAGCGGCAGTTGCTTGTCATTGCGTCGAGCGTATCAATCGCAGGATTGGCGGGTGTGTACTACAACTTGATCTTGCCGTCGCCTGTATTCGAAAATTTTCATTATATTTGGTCGGGTCCCATCTTTACATCTGGCATCGCGGTCGCCATTATGTATTCAATCTTTCGTCTGCACCTGTTCAACGTCAAGGTCATTGCGACTGAGTTGCTCGTTTCGTTTCTCTTTATATTCACACTGCTTCGAACATTGATTGCGACAACGTTACGCGAGAGGGTGCTCGACGGGGGCCTCTTCGCTCTCGTATTTGTCATCGGAATGTTGCTCATCAAAGCAGTTTACGTGGAAGTACGTTCTCGCGAGCGGATCGATGAGCAGGAGAAGAATCTCGAGAAAATCAACGAGGAGTTGAAGCTCGCCAACAGGCAGCAGGAGACGTTGCTCCACTTCATCTCGCACGAAGTTAAGGGTTACTTGGCAAAAAGTCAGATGGCCTTCAGTTCGATTGTAGGCAATGACTACGGGCCGGTGACGCCGGCACTCAATTCGTTGGCGGCACGTATGTTAGACGACATGCGCACCGGCATCGACACTGTCTCCGAAATTCTCAATGCGGGGAGTCTTAAAAAAGGAGTGGTGAACTACTCGATGGAGCCCTTCGATGTGCGTAGCGAGGTCGACGCGGTTGTTGCCGATTTTAAGAAGATTGCCGACGAGAAAAAAATCACGCTTTTGCTCGAGGCTCCTGACGCAACGTATCGCATTGTGGGCGACCGCGTGCAGCTGCGAAAGCATGTGATGTATAACTTGCTCGACAATGCGCTCAAATATTCGCGTGACGGCGGGTGCGTGACGGTGTCGCTCTCGCGTCGCGCGAACCATGTCGTCTTTTCGATTCGCGACACCGGTGTGGGACTGAGTGCCGACGACAAGTCGCGCCTCTTTACCGAAGGGGGGAGGGGTAAGAACTCGATGATGATCAACCCGCACTCGACGGGGTACGGCCTCTACATCGCGCGTTCGATAGTCGCCGCGCACCAGGGGACCATTTGGGCGGAGTCCGACGGCGAAGGGAAGGGTTCGACCTTCTTCTTCGAAGTGCCGGCTGCGGCATGATATAGTTTACCTATGAGTAATGCATCGAAAGAAATACTGTTGATCGATGACGACACGTTGTTTGTCGACGTCGTCGCTCACAAATTACAGGCGGAGGGTTTTTCGTGCGTCTATGCAGCGACGGGTACCATGGGGCTCGATATGTTGGCATCGGGCAAGCGCCCGGATGTGATTTTGCTCGATGTGACCATGCCTGACATGAATGGTTTTGGCGTGCTTCGGAAGATCAAAGAGGATCCGAAGATCGCGGATGTGCCGGTCTACATGTTTTCAAACGACGCCACGAAAGAGAACATCGAGTTGAGCAAACTGCTTGGTGCAAAGCAGTTCATCGAAAAGGTGCAGGTCGTCCCTGGCGAACTTGCCGAGATACTCAAGCGATCGCTCGGCATGGCGGTCGAGGAGTGCGAAGCGTAATCGCCTCGTATGTACATACATGTGCGCACAAAGACGGGCGCCAAAGCAGAGGAGGTACAGCGCCTATCGGAGACTCATTTCGTAGTATCAGTGCGGGAAAAACCGCTGTTCAACCTCGCCAACAAACGGATTCTCGAACTTATAGCGAACGAGTTTGGTGTGGTGGTGGGCCGGGTACGCATCGTCAACGGGCATCACAGTCCGTCGAAACTGCTGACGGTCGAGACGCGCGAGGCATAGAGCACAACGCACAAACACGCGAGCAATGCGCTCGCGTGTTTTGCCTCTATCGTAGCCCGAGAGTGTACGCTCGCTTAGCGATAGTACGGATACGTCGTCACGGGCGCGACGTAGGTCGTCGGGTAGTACGGATACGTCGTCACGGGCGCGACGTAGGTCGTCGGGTAGTACGGGTAGTAGCTGTTGTGGCCACCCCATCCGCGACCGTAGCCGCCATATCCGCCGCCGTAGCCGCCGCGATAGTTGTTACCATAGCCGCCGCCGTTCCAACCGCCGCCTCCACCACGGCCGCCACGATTATCGCGATCGTTGTCGCCGCGGTTTTGCTGCTGTTGCCAGCCGCCGCCGTTGTTATTGTTGTTCGAACCGCCATCGGCGAGCGCTGCTGTGGCCGCACCGATTGAGCCGAGAGCAATTGCCCCAGTCACCGCGGTAGCGGTGAGAAACATTCGTATATTTGTCATTTTTATCTTGCGAGCTCTTACGAGCTTAGGCTATTGCTGCTGCTGACCACCTTGGCCTTGCTGGTACATCTGAGGCATTCCGCCCTGCTGTCCGCCTTGTGGTCCTTGCTGTCCGCCCTGCGGCATCATGCCACCTCCCTGGCCCTGGCCAAAACCGCATCCGCATGAAGGCTGCTGAGGAGGCTGCTGGCCCTGGCACGGATCTTGAGGCGGCGGCTGCTGCATGCCGAAACCACAACCACAACCACAGTTGTTGCACGGGTCCACCTTAACGCTACGGATATTGCCGTTGAAGTTGAGGTTTGTCTCGACGCTCGACGCTGCCGATGCGCTCGCGAGCGGCATAAGCGTTCCCAATGCCATGGCACCGGTCGCCGCTGCTGTGGTAAGAATCAATCGTGTTTTGCTTATATTCATCCTAATCTTTTCAGTAAGTTGTAATTGAACCTGTTCCATCCGGTAAACTGTCTGTTCAGATGACGAGCATCCGCATCAGGTCGACACCCGATACCGATGTTCTTGTTAAGTATAGGCGCTATGACTGTAGGGCATATGAAGTATGAGTTTGTCATACGCGCAGTGGCGCAAACGTGCAGTTTGCGCCACCGTGGACTCCGATATGTTTCTCTTGCTCCTCGCACGCGCTCTCTGCTCTCTTCTCTGACTAGTAACCCCAGCGGTACGGGTAGGTGTAGACCGGATACGTGTAGATAGGGTACGTCACCGGGTAATAGCCACCGCCGTAGTACGGGTAGCCACCGTAGTAGCCGCCCCATCCTCCGTAACCACCCCAGCCACCGTAGCCACCGCGGCCCCAACCGCCACCCCAGCCACCGCGCCCGCCCCATCCGTGAGCCGAAGCCGCAACCGGGAGCAATGCGCTCAGTGCGACCGCGCCCGTCACCGCACCGACCGCGATAATCGTTCGTAAGTTTCTCATCGTTTTAGTATTTATGTCGTTGTCCGAGTTTCTGATCATTTCTGTCATTCGATTTCGTACGTGGTCTCGACCCGTACGTGACAGTAATTATAGGAGCTTGGTTTGAAAGAGGCATGAACCACTCACTGTGTTTAATGTGAGCTCATCATATTTTAACCTTATATTTCACCGCTTTTTCATCTACAGGAGATTATCATGAAGCAGCCGGACGTGTTTGTATCAGGATTCCGTTCCCGGCGATAATTTACTCGCCTAACTGTATTAAAGTCTCGTATCAACATACGCACCACGCAGCGTCACGAGGAATCGTGATGCATTATTCTCTGTAAACTCTCAAACCCTTACATGCTAAATGAAAAGAATCGCTTATCAAGGTACGGTAGCATCGCAGGACTCTCGTTGGTTCTCGGCGGAGCACTTTTGACCCAATCGGTAGGGCCGGGTGTCGCCGTCGCGCACGCCGACACGGTGGCGACCTCGTCGCCGCTCATTTCGTCGCTCGCGTCGGTCCCGACCACGACCGCGGCGACCATCACGTGGACGACCGACCAGCCCGCGAACTCGCAGGTTACCTACGGCACGACGACGAGCTATGGCGCGTCGACGACGCTCGACAGTAACCTCGTCACCCTGCACTCAGAGACCCTCTTGGGATTGGTGCCGAGCACAGCGTATCACTACATGGTGACGTCGGCAGGCGCCTCGAGTACCGCGGCAACGTCATCGGACCAGACCTTCACGACGACGGCGCTGCCGGTGGTCGCACCCGTCATATCGGCAATCACGTCGGTGCCGACCACAACCTCGGCGACCATCACGTGGACGACCGACCAGCCCGCAAGTTCGCAGGTCAATTACGGCACGACGACGAGCTACGGCGCATCGACCACCGTCGACACGAGCCTCGTGACCGCACACTCACAGACCTTGCTCGGACTCATGCCGGACACGGTCTACCATTTCGCATTGACCTCTGTTGATGTGTCAGGGACCGCGACATCGAGCGACCTCTCGTTCACGACGACCGACCTTCCTGTCGTAGGAACGACGACCGCAACGACGACTCCGTCGGGGTACCCGACGTTCTCGGACATCCAGGTGCTTCAGGATCAGATTACGCAGTTGCAAAATCAGATCAACGCGCTCAACCAGCGTTTGCAGTCCTTCTTTGGTGACAACACTCAGGGCTCGCAGGGTGGGTGGCACTGCCCGGGACACAACAACGGCTCGCACGGAGGGTCGACCGGGACAACGACACCGGGCACCGGCGACAATGGTGGTTCGAACGGCATCAACGGCGGAGGCACGACCGGTGGTTCGACCGGCACGACGACGCTTGCTGCTCCGCAAGCGTCGATTGACCCAGTCTCACCGGTTCGCGCCGGCACCTCGGTTGATTTCGGCGGTCGTAATTTCGGCAGCGAAGAGGCGGTGACGGTTACCGCACACGGCGCGCTCGTCACGACCGCACACGCGGATGGCGGCGGCAACTTCTCGACCGGCTCGCTCCCGGTCTCCAACACGGTAGGTGCAGTGACCTACACGTTCACAGGGCAGACGAGCGGCATCGTGCGCACGGTAGTCCTCACGATCACCGCGTAAACGACGCTCCGTCGGATTCGGAAAAGCCGACCCAATGGGTCGGCTTTTCATGGTGAGGCTCAGTGCGTGCGGGCAAACTAGAACCCGAAGATGTGCGAGAAGAATCCGCCGACGGCGCCGAAGAAGTGTCCGACGAAGCCTTTTGGTCGTGCTGTCGCGGAGTTCGGGGTCGAGGTGGCGGCGGGCTTGGTGCCGTGGTCGATGATCGACGACGCGGTCACGGCCGTCCCTTGCACGGTCCCTTGCACGAGGACAGAGTCGCCAATCGCGATGCTGGCGACGGTCGAGGTCGCGACGCCTTTTTTAATCGTCGCGTTCGTCGCGTCGACGGTGTAGGTCGTGTTGCCTTCGTTCGTGACGGTGAGTGACGATCCACTGACCGCCGTCACGTTCCCACCGATGACCGGCTGGCCGTTGCCGACGAACGGGGCGTGCATCGTTTGCGGGGTCGACGTCGCGTGACCACGTCGGCCATTCGGGCCGAACCCACGCTCGGGTCGAGCACCGTTTGGTGTGGTGGTACCGAAGTCTCCGCCCATCATGTGGCGGTGCATGCCTTCTCCACCGAATCCATTACCGGGCGCTTGTGGCATCTGCGCGAAGGCGACGCCGCCCACGAGCAGGGAACCGAGCACCGCAGAGCCTGCGAGATAGAAACCGACTTTATTTTTCATGCCAAATACGAGTTATTGTAATGTGATAATCAGGTCACATTAGACCTTCACGTACATATACGTTCGGTGAAGGGTCTTCGGTGCGAAGGGGTCTACGCGAACCCGGGGAAGAAGTCGCTTTTGATTTTGAAGCGCGAGACGCCCATGCCGGTGAGGGTCTTGGTGAATGCGTCGACCATGACGTGCGGCCCCGAGATGAAGAACATGCGTTCGCGGTAGTCGGGAATCTCGCGCGCGATGAGCGCCGCGTCGAGCATCCCGTTGATCATCCCGGGCACCGCCTGCTTCTCGTTGCTGAGCGCGTACACGGTCTTGATGCCAAGCTCGCTCTGTGCCCGGTCGAACACGTCTTTGTAGGCGACGTCGGCGGCGGTGCGGTTGGAGTAGAGGACGACGACCGAGCGTGCCTCCTTCTTGTCGATGAGGTACTGGATCATGCTGCGAAACGGCGTCACACCGATGCCACCGGCGATGAACACGAGCTTTTTGTTTTTGTCATTGGGCAAGACAAACCCGCCCGCCAGGTGCGAGGTCGAGATGGTCTCGCCGACTTTCATCGAGGCCAGCGCGCGCTTGAAGGTGCTCGATGGGTTGTAGAACTTCACACCAAGCCGAAGGCTGCGCTCGGTCGGCGACGAGGCGATGGTGAAGTAGCGGCGATTGCCGCGGTTGTCAGGGTACGCGTGCGCGGGCGTCCATTCGAGGTACTGCCCGGGGCGAAATCGAAACGAGCGGTCGGGCGTGAATACGAAGTCGTACACGTCGTTTGCCTTTTGCTCGATCGCCGAGAGCGTCAGCACGTGGCGCCCTTTGGGGCTGACGAGGAACGCGAAGATGTTGCCGGCAAGGAGCGCCAACTCGGGTGTGAGGTAGAAGGTGCCGACATGGATGTTTGGTGCGAAGAGTACACCGACGATGACACCGTACGCGATGCGCAGCGCGGTGGTTGGTGGGGTCGTGAGCGGTTCGCTCAGCATCGCGAAGGCAAGGAAGAGGAGCGAGGAGTGGAGGAACGTCTGCTCGATTAGCGTCGCCGGGTCTCCCGCATGCGAAGTGAGGATGCTCGAAGCAAGCGCCGCGAGCGTGAAGCTCAGCACGAGGTCGAAGCGCTGCACCTTGCGCACCACGAGCAACCCGCCGACAAGCACGATGGGGAGGAGTGCGAGGTTACCCGCGACCCACCAGGTGGCGGGCTGATTGATGGCAATCGCGGAGAGCGCTACCGCGAAGGCGGCCGGATTGAAGATGTGCTTTTTGCCCAGCGCGAAGATGTATTTCGAGGCCATCGCCCACACCGAGGCAAAGATGAGGAACCCGACGCCCGCATGGTCTGCCGCGGTCACCGGCGTGATGATGAGCGCCAAAATGAGCGCCGTGATGTAGATCGACTCGCTGTTGGCGGCGGCGCGAAAGACTCGCGCGAAGATGTGGTTGGTGATCCAGCAGACGCCGATGATAAGGATGGTCGAGAAGGCGATGGCCGTCGGGTCGTAGGGGAGGGGCCCGAAGAACCCGAAGACGAACGCGGCGAGCACGAGTGCCGCAAGGTAGTAGAGCACCAGGCGGTACATGGTGACTCGATTGAGCAGGTTGTCGATCATCGTAATCATACGGTGTGGTGTTCAAAATTAGTGGTCATAGTTGCGATACCCGCGCTGTCGATCAAGTATCCCTCGCAGTGCGGCAGCTGCTCGATGAACTCGATGCCCGCGCGCCCCATCGCGAATGCGGCTGTGGCGAATCGGTCCGCCTCATAGATGTTTGGTCCGATGACCGTGAGGCTGACGATGTCGCTTATGGGCCGGTCGGGCGCGTGCGGATTATAGATGTGCTGCCCCCGCAGGTAGGTGCCCGAGGTTGCCACACCCTGGCCCATGGGCCGCAGGACTTTGACGATTTCGGACTCCTGAAACGGGTGGCGAATGCCGATCGTCCACGGCTCGCCGTGTTCGTCGAGACCCCGAGATTGAATGTCGCCTCCCGCGTCGATGAAATAATTCGCGTACCCCATGCGTTTGGCGAGCATTGCGGCGCGGTGAATCGCCCAGCCTTTGACCAGCCCCGAGGGGTCAATCGAGCCGTCGGGGCGCGTGATTGAAAAGTAGCCATCGGACTCGCGCTGCGTTTGCTCAGAGAGTGCGAACACCTCACGCATCTCGTCGCTGTATTCGTGCGGCTCGATTTCGCCGCGGTTGATGCGGGAGATTTCGCTGTCCCATTTGTAGGTGCTGAAGCGCGCATCGATTGCGGTAAAATAATCGAAAATCCGCTCGAGGTCGGCCTCGGTCGCACCGACAACCTCAACCGCTATCGGCATGCCCATAATCAGTCGTGTCGCGCGCATACTAGGAGTTCTTGGCTTGCGCCAGAGCGTCGCCGAGCGACTGTCGAAACGCGCCACTCGTGTGTGTGGCGCCCGAGACGCCGCTGACGTTGGCGCTCTGTGCCGTGATGGCTTCGGACTTCAGCAACGGCATCGCATGACCATTGATGCGCTGCGACGTGGTGCGGTCGTTGGGGTACTGCAGAAAGTCGACCGCCGCAAGCTTGCCACCCTGGATGGTCGCCTGGATCTGCACGGTCCCGTAGTAGGCGTCGACCGCGGCTCCGGTGTAGGTGCCATCGGCGTATTGTCCTTTTGGTGCGGGCGCCGGTGCTGGGGTAGGTGTCGGCGTCGGCAGCTTGGCCGGCGTGCTTGGGGACGTTTTCGTGGTGGTAGGCTTCGTCGTTTCGGGCGCCGAGGTGACCGGTGTCGTCGTCGGGAGGGTCGGGTTGGCATCCGTCGCCGTGTTCTCGGCGACCTGCGTCTGTGCGGGTTGCGCGGCGGTGACGGTCGGCGTCGTGCTCGTGCCAGTGGCGAGGTACTGCGACACCGCGTACGCGCCCGAGGAAAGTATGACGAACAGCGAGAGGAAAAGTTTTTTCATGAAATCGATGGCTTCATTAGTAATACGAGCGCGACCGCGAAAAAGTTGCCTCGGTTCATAGTACCGTGAGTGTTGTATAGTGGAGGGTATCATGTCCACACCCGCCGCGACGCCGCTCGCCGTACTCAAAAACTATTTCGGTTACGACGCGTTTCGGCTCGAGCAACAGGCGATCATCGATGCGGTCCTCGGTGGTCACGATGTCTTTGCGCTCATGCCGACCGGCGGTGGCAAGTCGCTGTGCTATCAGATCCCGGCGCTGCTGTTGCCGGGTCTCACGGTCGTGGTCTCGCCACTCATCGCACTGATGAAAGATCAGGTCGACGCGCTGCGGGTCAACGGCATCGCAGCGGCGTACCTCAACTCGTCGCTGTCGCTCGAAGACCAGCGCGCTGTCATCAAGCAGCTCGAGCGCGGCGAATTGAAATTACTCTACACGGCGCCCGAGCGATTGTTCGGCCGGGACGGCGATGTGCTCTCGCTCCTCAAGCGCGTACAGGTCTCGTTGTTTGCCATCGACGAGGCACACTGCGTCTCGCAGTGGGGGCATGACTTTCGCCCCGAGTACCTGGGGCTCGCGCGCCTCAAAAAAGAATTCGCACACGTGCCGGTCATTGCGCTCACGGCGACTGCCGACGATCTGACGCGCAAGGATGTGCTGGAGCGACTGGGCCTGCATGCGGCACGCCGATTCGTCTCGGGCTTCGACCGCGCCAACATCCACTACGCGGTGGTGCCAAAGCAGCAAAGTTATGAGCGGCTGCTGGGCTTTTTGGCCACCCGCAAAAATGAGTCGGGCATCATCTATACGCTCTCGCGGCAGTCGACCGAGACCCTTGCGGCAAAACTCTCGGCAGACGGGTTCGCGGCGAAACCCTACCATGCGGGGCTCGACCAGGGGAGTAAGAATAAGCATCAAGAATTGTTTCAGCGCGACGAGGTGCGCATCATCGTGGCGACCATCGCCTTCGGGATGGGGATCGACAAATCGAACGTACGCTTTGTCGTCCACATGGACTTGCCCAAGAATCTCGAGAGTTACTACCAAGAGACGGGCCGCGCGGGGCGCGATGGATTGCGCAGCGACGCGCTCCTTTTTTACAGCGGCGGCGACGTCATGAAGCTCAAGCGCTTCGCCGAGGTCGAAGGGAACCCCGAGCAGACGCGCATCATGCTCGCTAAACTCTGGCAGATGGCGGACTTTTGCAAATCGACGACGTGCCGGCGCCAACAATTGCTCGCGTACTTCGGCGAGCAAGCGAAGGGGGAGTGTGCGAGCTGCGACATCTGCGCGCCCGAGCTCGCCTCGTTCGGCGTGGGGACGGCGTCACGCAAATCATCTTCGCCACGCGGCCCCTCGTCGAAAGTCGGCGCGCAAGATTTACCCTACGAGCACGAGTTGTTCGAGGCGCTGCGCACACTTCGCCGTGCCTGCGCCGAGCGCGAAGGGGTGCCCGCGTACATCGTCTTTTCGGACGCGACGTTGCGCGAGCTTGCAACCTACCTGCCGCTCTCGCTTGAGGCCATGCGCCGCATTGGTGGGTTTGGCGATGTTAAAATCGAGCGCTACGGAAAGGAGTTTTTACAGGCGATATTTTCATACTGCGCCGAACATAACCTGCCGACGCGCATGTCCAAAAAGGCCGATGTACCGCGTGCCGTCAAACGCTGGTAGTGGCGAGCCCTCGGTTGCGGATAGGGGACGCTGCGTGTTAGGCTCACTACATATTCGCCGAAATCGAACCATGGATACACCCCAAAAGGATGGACAGACGCAGATAACGCTCACCGCAAACCAGTACCTTACCTTGCTCAAGGCGGTCTACCTTGGCGCGTGGATGGCAAACTCGCACCGTGCGGGCACCGACGACGACCCTCGCTATGCGGAGTTTGTGGAGATTTCGGACTTCCTGTTCTCGCTCGCACCCAAGTTTGGTTTGGCGCACTTCGTCGACTCGGTGTCGGCAGGTGACTCGGCGCATCTGCCGACCATGGAGTTTGAAGAGGAGACCGGCGTCCATGCGCTCCACCACGAGTACGACGACGACACGTTTTGGGACGAGCTTTGCGATCGCCTCGGCGAGCGCGACTTTCACCGCCGCTACACGCCCGAGGAAATTATGGAGATGAGCGAGGACGAGCGATTCATGAAACTTCAGGAATGCGTCATCGCCTACGAGGTCGAGACCGAGAAGCACGGCATCGACAAACTCGAAGCCATGAAGACACTCGAGGACTTGGGCTTTTAATTTTCAAACAAAAAAGGGCCCGCTGAAGCGGGTCCTTAGTTTCAACACGTTTAGTTGCGCAACCACGGTCTGTCGGGTTCCCAGCTTTTGAGGTAGCCAGGTCGGCGCGGGTTTCGCTCGATACGCTTGTGCCCAGTCGGGGGAGGGATTGCCAACGCCCAGTTGCTGTACACGACGACGGCTTTATCTACATACGCATGGTGTGGGAAAAGGTTCGCTGCATGCGCCAGGAATACGGACCATGCTGTATCCATTCTCATTGCGAGCGTACTGACGCGTGCTTGTGCTTGTCTCACTGCGTCGTAGAAGTCGACGAGTTCCTCATCGGGTAATCCGCGAGCTCGTTCCTCTTCGAATTTCTCTTCCGCGAGTTTACACAGTTCGTACTCGTCGGAGCCCGTCAGCTCGTTCTCCACGTGGATGTATCGCGTGAACATAACCTGCAAGGGCATCGGTGAGTACCCCAGGATGGTCGACTTCTTCGGCATCTCCAGCGAGGGGGTGACGATGTGTTTCTTCTGGATTCTGAGATTTGGGGGCACTTCCTTCTCGGACTTAAACATCATTTGCAGCAGCCAATCCATCCGCGTTGACGTGTTCATTGGAACAGCCTCCTGACAGTCTAGCGACACTATAGCATCGACATTCGCGGGCGGGAAGTGGGATTACTACGCGAACACTGTACTCTTTAGATTGTCTTTACTGCCACGCTTTGGCGCAGTACTATCGGCGTAGGAGCTCTCGAAAATAGGCAAAGGAATGTTTCGCGATGAAAACCATCTTGGGCGTGCTGTTTTTGTTGGTGAGCCTTAACTCGGCGAGCGCGCAATTGTGGCTTGCTGTCGCTGATCCTGGTGCACCGCTGCTTGGACCGCAGCATGCGCTCGGCGCCGTCGTATGGGCGCATGGAGCGCAGCTCGATTACGATGGCTCGCTTTCGCCATCCCCGCCGTATCTGCGCACGCTTCGCACCGGTGGCTGGGACACGTTTCGGTACAACCGCCGCACGGGCAGTGACGCGTTCGAAGATTCGTCGGTCGGACTCGTGCGGCAGGTCGCGAATCTGAAACGCCGCGGGTATCGCCGTATCGTCCTCGCAGGCCAATCGTTCGGAGGGTGGCTCGCGGTCATGGTGGCCGGTATGAGTGCCGACGTCGACGCTATCGTCGTTACGTCGCCGGCGGCATTTGGCACATACACGCCTCTAAATCCTGCGAGTTGGCTCAGAAATGCGACGGAACTCTACCCGCTCTTGCAAGCTGTGCGTCGCGCACGGGTGATGATCTTTTACTTCGCGGGTGATGAACTTGACCCAGGCGGTCGTGGTCCGCTCTCGCGCGACATCCTCTCTATACTCCAGGTGCCGAACCTTGTCGTGGATCGACCAAAGCTTGGTGTAGCGACCGATCACTTTACCGCCGGCACGACACTGTTTGATCGTGCATACGGTAAGTGCATCCTTCGCTTCATCTCCACTCCGACGCTAGGTCAGGAGCTTGGCTGCGAGAAGGGTGAGTTCGTCAGCAAATGAAACGTGGTCGTTGAATAAAACAAACCTGCACACATGACTCGTGTGCAGGTTTTTTTCTTTCGGTCCCTATAAAATAAGAAGCCCGACCGAAGTCGGGACTTCAGTCGGGGGATATGACCCTAATCGTCGAGAGGGCAGATGTCGAGATTTGCTTCCTTGTCTCGCAACCAAAATTCCCACGCGAGTAGAGTCTGTCTCTGTTCTTCGACTGTCGCCTCGCGCGCAGCCCTTTCGTTTCGCCTCCGACTTGTCGCCAGGCCGCCGGCGCGACCCATGGCACTCAGTGCCGCAGTGTCACCACGCCCAATCGCATCCAAGACCTCAGTCGGCCGTTGCTTTTTGCTCACGACTACCTCCAAAAACACCTGAAGTAATTATAAAATGAATGCTTTATGAAGTCAATACATCGCGCAGGGCTGCTGGGTAGCGTAGAATGAACGCAAGACTAATCAACATTACGCATCTATGAAACTCTACTACGTTCCCGGTGCGTGTTCGCTCTCGCCGCACATCGTCGCGCGTGAGGCTAACCTTCCTGTGACGCTTGTGCGCGTTATCCTTGCCGATCGCACCACCGACTCGGGCGAGAAGTACCTCGAGGTCAATCCCAAAGGCTATGTGCCGGCACTTCGGCTCGAGAGTGGGGAAGTGCTGACCGAAGGGGTGGCCATCGTTCAGTACTTGGCCAACCGCCTGCCGGGGCTCAACTTGCTCCCCAATAACGGATCGATGCCGTACTACCGCGCACTCGAGTGGTTGACGTTCATCAGTTCTGAATTGCACAAAGGCTTCAGCGGCCTCTTTCGCAACGATCTGACCGATGCCGAGAAGGCGGCCATCGTGGTGCGGCTGACCAAGCGATTCGATTACCTCGAGCATGCGCTCGCCGTGGGGCCGTTTCTCTTGGGCGAGCACTTCACTGTGGCGGACGCGTACTGCTACACCGTCTTGCGCTGGTCGCCGCGCGCCGATATCGATTTGAAAACCTACCCCAACATTGCCGCGTACGTGGCGCGTGTGCAGGCTCGCCCTGCCGTGCAGCTGGCGCTCACCGAGGAGGAATTGCCGCTGCTGTAGAGTTCGCAGGATGAACTGAAATAAAAAAAGCGCTGCGGGGATGAGCCGCAGCGCTTTCGTGCCTCCTAATGAATGTGGAACAGTGCCTCAGCGTGCCTGACACTGCCCGGGTTGATGAGCTGTGCGCTCGTGACCCTCACCGAGTGGAGTTGTCCCTCGATTTCCCGTTGCCAAAACTCGAGGAACTTGTGGAGGACCGGGTAGCGCGGCGCGATGTCGAGGTCCTGTCAGATATACGTCTGAAGCAGGGCCGGATGGTCGGGCAGACGGTAGGTGATCTCGGCTGTCGTCAGCCGATAGTTTTGCAGCTGTCGAATGAGCGACATGTTCCTTCCTTTCGAAAGACCGAGTTGCTTTTTGTAGTTAACACCAGCGCCGCTGTGCGGTCAACCTTGCGGGGCGATCTTCGCCTTGCTCCTTTCGGCGGCCTCGGCCAGGATTTCGCGCACCTTCGTCAGGAAGGCGGCTCCGGCTTTCGTGCGTTGCACCAGCACGCTCCGCCGATCCAACGGGTCGGTCCGGCGGCGAATCAAATAGAACTCCGCGAGACGGTCGAGCGCCCGCGTGACGGCCGGCTTGGACACGCAAAGCTCGGCCGCCAGGCCGCGCACCGTCTGTTCATCGGTCTTCGTGTAGCAGATGAGGAAGATACTCAACTGCCGGGCCGAGAGGTCGGTCTGTTCATCTCGGACGAGTTCGACCAATGTGTGCCGCAGCAGGTCGACGAGCAGGCACCTGTCAAGCAACAGTGTTACACGTTCATGAAGCCCGCACCTGAAGATTTGTTGTCGCGAGAAACGTGCATCTGCTAGAATGCAAAGATGCTACGAACCTTTGCAGTCGCTTCGGCGCTTTCGATGTCACTATTACTACTCGGTCCCACGGGTGCCTTCGCGTCGACGCGCACACTTTCGCTCGGCATGTCGGGCAGCGACGTGACGGCGCTGCAAAATCAGCTCATCGCGCAGGGCTACCTCGCCTCGGGTAAGAACACCGGAAGTTTCGGTCCGCTCACGCAGGCGGCGGTGCAAAAGTTCCAGTGTGCCAAGAATATCGCCTGCACCAATACCACCGTCGCGGGCTACGGCATCGCGGGCCCCAAGACGCAGTCGCTGCTCGCGAGCCTCGGCTCGTCGACGACCGTGCCCGATGGCGGTGTCATTACGAACGCGTCGCTCACGGGGCCGGCCAAGGGAGCGTTCGAATTTTCAGGATGGATTCCGAGCTGGCGCGCCGCCTCGGGCACGCTCGACGTCTTGCCGCATCTTAATCAGCTAACGTCGGTCATGCCGTTTGGCTACTCGGTCACGAGCCAAGGCACGCTCGCCGACACCGCGAAAATTTCGCAAGCGCCGTGGCCCGACTTCATCGCTGCCGCGCGTGCGAAAAAAGTTCGTGTCGTCCCGACCATCGAGTGGGGGAACGGCGCGCAGACGCAGGCCATTCTGAGTGACGCGACCAAACGCGTGGCGCTCGAGGATGCGATTGCCAACCTCGTCACGCAAAATAATTTCGACGGCATCGACATCGACTTCGAGGCAAAGCAGTCGCAAACGAAGGATTACTTCTCGACCTTCCTCAAGGGCCTCTATCAACGCATGGGCACCAAGTTGGTCTACTGCACCGTCGAGGCGCGCATGCCGCTCATCGACCGCTACCTGCCCGGCATGACCATCCCGCCCGACGCGACCGAGTACGCCAACGACTTTGCGCAGATGAACAAGTACTGCGACCGCGTCGAAATCATGGCCTACGACCAGGGCACAATCGACCTGCGACTCGACGCCGCACGCTCGGCGCCGTACGCACCGGTGGCTGACCCGGGATGGGTCGCCGACATGGTCACCCTCGCGGCGCAGAGCATCGCGAAAAACAAACTCATCATCGGGGTGCCGACCTACGGCTACGAGTATCAGGTGACGCCGGTCAATGGCTCGTATCAATACAACGAGCTCTGGGCCTTCAACCCGCCCTACGCCACGGGAATAGCCGCGCGACTGGGCATCACACCGCATCGCACCAGTGCCGGCGAGATTGGGTTCGTCTATGATCCGAAGCAATTGGCTGCCGTGGCACCAACTGACGGCGATTCGACGCAGACGCAGCAGTCGACCCCGACGACCTCGACCGTCCAAAATCAGGGCTCGCAGGTCGACACCTCGCAGCCGTTTAACTACGTGACCTGGGCCGACGCGCAATCGATTGCCGACAAGGTCGCCCTGGCACACCAGTTGGGTGTGCGCGGAGTCGCCGTCTTCAGCCTCGGTGGCGCCGAGGATCAGGGTATGTGGAGCGTCCTTAAATAGGGTATGACGAGAAAGGCTAAAATGACATATCACGCGATTTTTTCGAAACAACAGTTAACAGGATTGCAGGCCGCGCTGGTTGGTGCGGCGGTGCTCGTTGCTGTGGTTTTTGTGTATGCGGTCGCACATGCGAACCTCGTGACAGTCAGATACAACGCCGCGGCGGTGGCGCTTTCGGGTGTGCCTAGCTCCACGGCGGGTGTCGCGAGCTCGACTGGCACGACGACTCCGACTACGGCAACAACGCCGACGCTTAATCGTGCGGCGTACGACCTCAAATTGTGGCAGGTCGCGTTCGCGACGACGACGGTGCCGACGTTCGATGTGGGCGCGGTCATGGCGGCTGGGTTTAGTACGCTTGGCATCCCGTGGGCTGTGGCGACCGCGCCCGTTGCGACCACCACTGCGACCACGACCGCCAAGACCAAAAAAGTAGCCGCAAAGCCGCAGAAATCGCTCTGGCCTGCGGCGGGTGCGCCGTATCCGCTTAGCGGGGCGCTCCTGCCGTTTAATCGAATCGTCGCCTACTACGGCAACTTTTATTCCAAACAAATGGGCGTGCTCGGGCAGTACCCGCCAGAGGAGGCCATGTCGCGACTCCAGGCCGCAGGGGCACAGTGGCAGGCGGCCGACCCGAAGACGCCGGTTGTGCTCGCCATCGACTACATCGCCGTGACTGCGCAAGGGAGTGCGGGCGCCGACGGCAAGTATCGCGCACGCATGCCCGACAGCCAAATCGACCAAGCGGTCGCCCTGGCGGCACAGGTGCATGGTATCGTCATCCTCGACGTGCAGGTGGGACTAAGTTCGGTGCAAAGCGAGGTGCCGCTCCTCGCGAAATATTTGAGCATGCCGAACGTGCATCTTGCCCTCGACCCCGAGTTTGCGATGCAGACCTCGGGCAAAAAGCCCGGCTCGGTGATTGGCACCCTCAGTGCCTCCGACATCAACTGGACGGCCACGTACTTGGCGGGCTTGGTACAAAAGAATAATCTCCCGCCGAAGATTCTTGTGATACATCGCTTTACGCAACCGATGGTGACGCGTGCAGCAGACATTACGCCGTTGCCCGAGGTGCAGATGGTGATGGACATGGACGGCTGGGGTTCGCCCACGCGCAAAACCGGCACATACCAAGCGTTCATTCAGAATCAGCCCGTCCAATTCACCGGCTTTAAACTCTTCTACAAAAACGACATCCGCCCGCCCTCAACCCGCATGCTCACCCCGTCCGAGATCCTCCACCTCAAACCCCAGCCGCTGTTTATTCAGTATCAGTAGGGTGTAGCTATATAAAAAAGAAAGCCGCCGCTTCGTACGAGACGAAGCCTTGGCTTTCGTCCCGCCGAAGCGGCGATGGTGTTGTTACGGCACTCAGCTTGCCTCCGTAAGTTCATCGAGCTTCGCATTGAGAAGTGCGACGAACTTTTCGGCGAATTCTCCGCCCCAGCCCTTCACCTCGATCTGGATCGTGGTGTATGTTGCAGACGGGTCGATCTCGTCACTACCATCTGCGCGTACAAAGACGCCGGTCGACGGATTGACGGGGAAATGCAGCTCGTGCAACTTGCAGCCAAGTGCACGATGCCAGAACGACCTCGCCTCATAATAGGACGGGGCGGTTTCCCCGATTTCTTTGATGTACGCCTCGACGGCGGCATTATAGGCATCCACGAGACTTTTGCCGGTAATCTCGATCGCTCTTGTCGCGGTTGTCATCGGTTCACCCCAGTCACCCCCGGATACCTTTGAAGTAGGACAGAATGGATGCATTAGCGGCAAAACCATTTTGTATGAAAACGTACACACAGTTACAAACGCAGGAACGGTTCACAATCGAAAAGTTACTGGCGGTAGGCATGCATATTCGGGC
>CAISEE010000025.1 GCA_903884345.1 Candidatus Adlerbacteria bacterium
GCACACCTGGGACACTTTTTTTGTAGTCATACCTTGATTGTAGCTGTTGCGTTGTGGTTGGGCCATGGTGTGGCAAAACAGCCTCACATTTTCCCATTAAGCCCGATCGGTCTCACTCCGCACTGGTGGATCGGGAGCGGTTGCATCGAATGCGACATCCCCGAGGAACTCTTCGCAGCAAAGCCCAAGCTTTGGGCCTGGGCCAACAAGTGGTACGCAGAGCCTGCAAGGGATACGTGTCAGTACCGACGCCGGTTGTGGGGCACTTTCGCCTTCCAATTTTGGTGCTTCGGCATGTACGCACTCCTGTCGCTCCTCGGCGGGACTCTCGTCGCGCTGCCACTCCTACTCGTCGGGACGCGCAAGATCAATTGGGAGCCGTTCCGGCACCCGATTCGCTTCTTTGGCCCCCGATGGGTCGGGGTCGGCATCGACGGCACGCGGCTTGTGCCAGGTAGCTCCGGCAAGACTGGGCCGATTGTGTTAATCGCACTCGTAGTCTCGCTGTATCCTGCATGGCTCCTGCTGCCGATACTCTTCGGTGTTTACAGCAATGTCATCGACACTATCGTTCGGATAGGCAACTATTCGGCCAACATCGCGACGGCAGACCTGGACGTCTGGTCCACGCGGTTTGAGTGGCTCTTCCTTGTCATGTTCGGAGGCACGATAGCGTCGCTTGTGGTCAAGGTACTCTGGCAACTGCTCCCGACGAAGC
The DNA here is from genome assembly GCA_903884345.1 of Candidatus Adlerbacteria bacterium. Taxonomy (GTDB): domain Bacteria; phylum Patescibacteriota; class Minisyncoccia; order Phycocordibacterales; family SBAW01; genus GWA1-54-10. Next base: position 719 of record CAISEE010000025.1, read on the forward strand.
TCGAGCAGCAAACCGCCGCAGTCGAGCGCCAGCGTACACGTCGCGTTAAGGAAGACGCGCAGAAGATTAAGGAGCTGGCGCACCGTCGAGAGAATGCTGCGGCACTGGTCGCCGCGCTCAGCACGCCACCCGAGGAGAAGCGGCGCGCTACACTTCGCACCATTCGCTTCTCGGCACTACGACTCAAAGCAAGGGTGTGCCAGCGGTTCCCTGCTTGAAACGTCTATCGATACGACCACCGGCCCCGGGACAATCCCCGGGGCCTTTTTCTTTTCCATATGCGAATCTCTAGTGGGCATGGGGAGACTCGAACTCCCAAGGATCACTCCATACGCTTCTGAGCTAAGTACCCACTACAATGAGCTCTATATACAAACTGCCGTCGAACCTCGCACGCGCAAACTAAACGCATGTAACAACCGCCCAACTCCGAAGAGTTGGGCGGTTTAATATGTGCGGAACTTTATCAGGTTCAATTTTGCTAACCGAAGCAAACGAACCCCTCGTCACTGGCGCGAGCGAACACCTCACACCACTTGTTATAGACGCAGATGAAGCCTTCTAGCCCGAACCCGTAGTCAGAAAATTTGTAGTCGGCGAGATTGCACTCGTTGTCGAAATCGTCCTCAATGACGGTTCGGACCTTCTGCCGGATTGTTTCCTTATGAGCGAGGAAGTCAGCGACAAGCTTCTTGCTCGTCTTTGGCCCGATTGAGCCCTGGTCCTCCATGTAAACGAGCTCGAAAAACGGCAGGCCCTTGTATACCATGGGGTTCTTCCAAACTTCTTCCGAAGGCACCCCAAACACAGCAAGGGAGAGCAACCTCATCCACGAACTGTTGCTAATGTAGGACCCTACAGCGAAGGCAATAGGTTCTCCATCGAAAGAGTAGACCCCTTTTCGCTTACCGTCCAAACGTGCGGCGAAACCGACGGCGGAGTAAATGCGGCAGTGGTTGTCACCAAGTTCCGCCTTGCGCCAACTCGAGACAAAAACCGCTTTTGCGACTGCGGTAACTAAGAGCGCCATGTCATTCTCCTGAATGTTTGCCGTTTTTACGACTGGTGTGAGTTTCACCCCCGGATACCTTTGAAGTAGGACAGAATGGATGCATTAGCGGCAAAACCATTTTGTATGAAAACGTACACACAGTTACAAACGCAGGAACGGTTCACAATCGAAAAGTTACTGGCGGTAGGCATGCATATTCGGGC
>CAISEE010000026.1 GCA_903884345.1 Candidatus Adlerbacteria bacterium
ACTCAAGAAAAAGCTCTGGGGCGGTGAGTTTTGGAGCGATGGTTTCTACCTTGCAACCGTGTCTGAACGCGGGAATTGGAAGACCGTCGAACGCTACGTCGCAAACCAAGGAAAGACGACGTCGAGCACCACGCAACTCACACTGTGGCAGTGAGCCTGTGTTCCTTTTATACCCCGTCCGCTTGCGGCGGGGTTCTTGATTCTCTTCGAAACCGACTGGGCGAAGTTATGGCAATTACGCGGTCGCGTCACGCACGTGTTGAGCAGTATTCAGGCAGAAGGTTCTAATTTCCATGGCACAATAGAGGGGTCATGAAGAATGTCTCATCGGTACACGGAGTGACGGCGGTGGTGGCTGTTTTGGTGCTTCTGTTGTCGGGATTTTTATATTGGGCGGCATATGGTGTCGCGGCACAGGTCGTGCTTATCGTAACGCTGTTCGTGGGTTCGCTGCCGCTGTGGTACGAGTTGGTGCGGCAACTTTTGAAACGGAAGTTCGGCGTTGACGTCATCGCGGGTGTCTCTCTTTTGGCGACGTTGCTGCTGCATCAGTATGTGGCGGGTGTTGTTATTTTGTTGATGCTCGCAAGCGGTGAGTGGCTTGAGGAGTACGCGATGACTCGCGCTCGCAAGGATATTTCGGGACTGCTGTCGCGCGCGCCGCACGTGGCGCATGTCAAATGTGGCGGCGAGCTCGTCGATGTACCTATCGAGGACATTGCGGTCGGGATGGTCGTTACGATTAAACCGGGTGATGTGGTACCAATCGACGGAGTCATCGAGGACGGGAGCTCGTTTTTCGACGAGTCGACGCTCTCGGGCGAGTCGCGGGCGATCGAGAAGCATCGCGGTGGACTCATTTACTCGGGGACGGTCAATTTGGGCGGGACAATTGACGCGCGGGCGCTTAAACCCGCAAGCGAAAGCCGTTACGCACAGGTCGTGGCGCTGGTGCGCGAGGCCGAACAAAATAAGGCGCCGTTGGTGCGCTTGGCCGATCGCTACAGCGGGTTTTTTACTATCGTGACGTTCGCGATCGCACTTGTGGTGTGGCTTGTCTCGCACGACTTGGTGCGCGTGCTTGCGGTGTTGGTCGTGGCGACGCCGTGCCCGCTCATTTTGGCGACACCGATCGCGCTGATGTCGGGCATGAGTCGCGCGGCAGGCCGCGGCCTCATCGTCAAAGGCGGAGGGGCGCTCGAAGTTCTCTCACGCACGCGCACGTTCGTTTTTGATAAGACGGGGACGCTGACTCTGGGTACGCCGGTGGTCGAGGAGGTGCATCCGATCGGCGTGACTGAAGATGAACTCTTGCACATCGCGGGGTCGCTCGACCAACTTTCGACCCACGTCATGGCGACTGCCATCGTCGCGAAGGCGCACGAAGAAACGGTGGCGCTGTCACTCCCGACCGATGTCGTAGAGTCATTTGGGCTTGGTATTGAAGGATTAATCGACGGGGTGCGGCACACTATTGGGCGTCCGTCGTTCATTGCAGAACGTATCGGGGGCGCCGCACACGCGTTCGAAGAAGACATGCATCGGCTTGAAGAGGATGGCGCGTCGGTGGTGCTCGTTGCTCGCGAGGACACAATCGTGGGATGCGTTTCGTTGATGGACACGATTCGGCCCGACACTCTGTCTCTGTTTGAATCGCTGCGCCACGCAGGCGTCTCGCGCATCATGATGCTGACGGGTGACCGCCAGCATGTCGCCGATCGCATCGCGGCGCGAATCGGTGTCACCGAGACGCGCGCTGAGTGCTCGCCCGAAGATAAGTTGCGTGCCATCGAGGAGTTGCCTGCGACTGCCCGCCCGGTTGCCATGATCGGCGATGGTATCAATGATGCCCCGGCGCTTGCGGCGGCCGACGTGGGCATCGCCATCGGCGCACAAGGTGTGACAGCGGCGGCCGACAGCGCGGACGTTATTTTGATTCACCAATCCATTTCGCGCATCGGCGAATTACTGCGACTGTCTCAGCACACCATCCGCGTTGCCAAACAAGGCATCTCAATCGGTATTGGGCTCAGCTTGGTGTGCATGGTGCTGGCCGGGGCGGGGCATATCGCGCCGGTCGCGGGTGCGGTGCTGCAGGAGGGGATCGACGTCGTGGCAATCCTCAACGCGCTTCGCATCGCCAGCGTTCGGTTCGACTAAGAGAGTGGTATACTTAACCCGTTATTCATAGGCATTTTGGTTGCTATGGCGAAAATCTTTGATTTGCATGCGCGTGAGATTTTAGATTCCCGTGGGTTCCCGACCATTGAAGTTTTTCTTTCTACTGAAACTGTTTCGGTACGCTCGTCGGTGCCGTCGGGCGCCAGCGTCGGTGCCACCGAAGCGCACGAATTGCGCGACGAAGACTCGGCCCGCTACGGCGGCAAAGGAGTTTTACATGCGGTCAACTACGTCTCGGGCGAGATTTTTGACGCCGTCAAAGGCAAGGAGTTTGACCAAGCGGCGCTCGACGCATTTTTGATGGCGCTCGACGGTACGCCAAACAAGTCACGACTCGGCGCCAACGCGTTGCTCGGCGTCTCGCTCGCATTCGCTCGCGCGTCTGCCGAAGAGCAACTCATCCCGCTCTACCAGTACCTCGGCACGCTGGGCGGCTACACGACGTTCACCGTGCCGCAGCCGTGTTTCAACGTGCTCAATGGCGGCAAACACGCCGACAGTGGGCTCTCGATTCAAGAATTTATGCTCATTCCGGTCGGATTCCCGACCGCGAGCCGCAAAATCGAGGCTGCGGCCGCGGTCATCGCCAAATTGAAAGGTCTTTTGATTGCGAAAGGATTCTCGGTCGGCGTGGGTGACGAGGGTGGCTTCGCGCCGAAGCTCGCGTCAAACGAAGCCGCGCTCGACGTGTTGGTCGAGGCGATTCTTGCAGCTGGATACACCACCGACCAGGTTAAAATCGGTCTCGACGTGGCAGCATCCGAGCAGTACAAGAATGGTGCGTACGTGTTCGACGCACGCGGCCCGATTGACGCGACCGCGGTCTTGGAGTGGTACGCCGGATTACTGGAGCACTACCCGATCATCTCGATCGAGGACGGCTTTTTCGAAGAAGATTGGGCAGGGTTCGAGGCGTTTACTGCGCGCTTCGGGGCGCAGATTCGCACCGTCGGCGACGATTTGCTGACGACCAATGTCGCGCGCATCAACACTGCCGCCTCGCACCACGCGGTCAACACGGCGCTCATCAAACCCAACCAAGTCGGCACGGTTTCAGAGACGATTGCCGCGATGCAGGCAGCGCGTGGTTTGGGTTGGGCGCTCTTTGCGTCGCACCGCTCCGGCGAGACTGTGGATTCCTTTATCGTCGATCTTGCGGTAGGATTCTCTTGCGAGTACCTCAAAGTAGGCTCGCTCGCACGCGGCGAACGCGTGTCGAAGTACAACCGTTTAATGGAAATTGAATCAGAACTAACGAAATAATCGCATATGATTTCGAAATCACAGATCGTCGCAACAGTTGGTCCGGTGTCCGAGAGTCTCGAGGGCATTACGGCGCTCATCAAGGGTGGCGCAGACGTTATTCGCCTGAATTTCGCCTGGGAAAACCTCGATGTGCACCGCGTCCGCATCGCGAAGATCCGCGAGGCAGCAGTCGCCGCAGGCAAGGAGGTCAAAATCTTGATCGACCTTCCGGGGCCGCGCGTCCAGTACGAGGAGGGGCACGGTTACGACACCTCGGCACTCACTATTTTGACCGAGCAGGACGAGAAGTCGATCGAGTTCGGCGTGCAGGAGAAAGTTGACCTCTTCGCCGTCTCGTTCGTCGGCGTCCCGGCAGACGTCCTCAAGGCACGCGAGCTCATCACCAAGCACGGTGGCAAGCAGACGATCGTCGCCAAGATCGAGCGCAAACTCGCGGTCGAGAATATCGACTCCCTCATCGAGGTAACCGACGCACTCATGGTTGCCCGCGGCGACCTTGGTAACGAGATCGCACTCGAAGAGATCCCGTTCGTCCAGGCCGCTATCATCAAGAAGGCCAAGGAGGCAGGGAAGCCGGTCATTACCGCGACCCAGATGATGTTCAGCATGACCCAGAGCCCGACCCCGACCCGCGCCGACGTGACCGACGTTGCGACCGCCATCCTCCAGGGCTCGGACGCCGTCATGCTCTCCGACGAGACGGCAGCGGGTAAGTACCCGACCAAGGCCGTCGAGATGATGGAGCGCATCGTCGTCGCTGCCGAGAACTACCTTGGTGACGCGCTCGTCATCAACCCGCTCGTCTAATTCGCATACACACAACATGACGGGCAAACTGATCATCGCGCGACACCACGAATCCGAGTGGAACAAACTCGGGCTCTGGACCGGTTGGCATGATTCGCATTTGACCGAGTACGGTTTCGAGAAGTCGGCCGAGATGGGCGATTTGCTCCAGGGCATGCACATCGACCAAGTCTTCGCGTCGATGGAGGTGCGCACCATCGAGACGCTCTCGTGCATGCTCAACGAGATGAAGCTCGAGCGCGTGCCCGCCACCCACTCGGCGGCACTCAACGAGCGCGACTACGGCGAGTACACCGGCAAGAACAAGTGGGATATGGAGAAGCTGGTGGGCAAAGAGACGTTCGACCACATCCGCCGCGATTGGGATTATCCCGTCCCGGGCGGCGAGACGCTCAAGATGGTGAGCGAGCGAGTGGTGCCGTACTTCCTCTCCGAGATTCTGCCGCTCATCAAAGACGGCAAGAACGTGCTCGTCGTCGCGCACGGCAACTCGCTGCGTGCTCTCATGAAATACCTCGAATCGATTCCTGACGAGGACATCTCGAAACTCGAGATGCTCTTCGGTGCAGTCGTCATCTACGACCTCGACCAAGACGGACACATGCTGACCAAAGAGGTTCGCCAGGTGACGTCCGACGTCAAGGCTTAAATGGCAAATATACGCGCAGCATCAACTCGGTTTCTGAAGATACTCACCTCGTTGCGGGTGGGTTTCTTCTTGGCTGTGCGGCAGCTGGGGCGCACCAACAAAGGCACGACGGCGCTCATCATATTCGTGATGGCGCTCACCTTCCTCAATCTCGTCTTCATTGGCGGGATTTTGGTCGGTCTCATCGAAGGGTCGACCACGACGTATCGGCAGCTCTACTCGGGCGATGTCATCATGTCGGTTCTCGACAAAAAGCCCTACATCGAAGACAGCCCCGCGGCGATTGCGGTCGCCGAGTCGCTGCCGTGGACGCGCGCGGTCTCGGCGCGTTACGTCGCGGGCGGCTTGCTTGAGGCCAACTATAAAGATCGCACCAACTACACCGACCCGCCGGATCAGACCAACGTGCTTGTCGAGGGTATGAATCCTGAAGATGAGAATAGCGTCACCGGCATCAAAAACCACCTCGTCGAGGGGTCGTACCTCGAACCAGGCGACATCGACAGTGTCCTCGTGGGCTCAACCAAGCTCTACCAGTACTCGCCGATCGACACCCCGGGGCTCAAGACGCTCAAGAACGTCACGGTGGGGACTAAAGTGCGCATCGATATCGACGGCAACGTCCGCGAGTTTACCGTCAAAGGCATCGTTAAATCGAAGGTGCAGGAGATGGATTCGCGCGTCTACATGCTCGACACCTCGGTGCGCGACATGCTGGGCCGCACCGACAACGGCGTCAACGAAATCGTCATGCGCCTCGATTCGCAGAGCGATGCCGACCTCGCAAAGCAAGCCCTTATGGTAAGTGGCATCGGCGACCGCGCGAAAATTCAGACCTGGCAGGACGCGCAGCCCAAGGCCATCAAAGACATCGAGGGGACCTTCGCCATGCTCGGCAATATTGTCGGCTCAATCGGGCTCGTCGTGGCTGCCATCACGACGTTCATCGTCATCTACATCAACGCAATCACGCGCCGCAAGTTCATCGGCATTTTGCGCGGCATCGGGGTGGATGCGATCGCGATCGAGTTCTCGTACGTGCTGCAGGCGCTCGTGTACTCGGTCATGGGCACGGCCTTCGGCATCCTTATCCTCGTGTACATCCTCGAACCGTACTTTGCGGCGCACCCGATCGACTTTCCCTTTAGTGATGGGATTTTGGTCGCGACGTTCTCGGGGACGCTGATTCGTGCTGCGCTCCTGGTCTTGGCGAGCGTCGTCGCGGGCTACATTCCGGCGCGCATCGTGAACAATCAAAACGTGCTTGATGCCATCCTTGGCCGCTAATGCTCACCTATGATTACCGTTGAACACTTACACAAGGAATACCAATCGGGCGACGCGAAGGTCGTGGCTCTGCACGACGTCGGCTTTTCGATCGAGCAAGGGGAGTTCGTCGCCATCACCGGCAAATCGGGTTCGGGTAAATCAACACTGCTCTACCAAATGAGTGCGCTCGACTACCCCACGTCGGGGAGCGTCGTCATCGACAAGACCGACGTCACTAGGTTGTCGAAGAACGCGCGCGCCGAATTTCGACTCGACAAGCTCGGATTCGTCTTTCAAGAGTACGCTCTGCTACCCGAACTGACTGCGCTCGAGAACGTCATGATTCCGCTCCTCATGCGCGGTGTCAGTCTGGGTGAGGCGAAGGATCGGGCGGCAGGTGCGCTCCGGCGTGTGAGTCTTGGCGACAGGCTCGGGAATCGCCCGAGCCAACTGTCGGGTGGCCAGCAACAGCGCGTCGCGATCGCCCGTGCCGTGGCGCACGATCCGACGATCATCTTCGCCGACGAACCGACTGCCAACCTCGACTCCGAGACGTCGAAGACCGTGCTCGACATCTTTCTCGACCTGCATCAAAACGGGCAGACGCTCGTCATGGTGACGCACGAACCCGAGTATGCCGCGCTAGCCGAGCGCATCATCCAGTTGTCGGATGGGGAAATCGTCTCTGACAAAAAGACGCGGTAGGTGCGATACTATGGATACAATGAAGAAACTTTTGATCGTCGCCATTCTGGCCGCCGCTATCGTCGGTGGCGTCCTGTGGTACGTGGGGCATGCGAAGACCTCGCCACAAACGGTGACCGCGATACGGGGGACGGTCGTCTCGAAGGTGTCGATTACCGGCAAGACGAAGGCGGTCAAATCGGTCGACCTGGGATTTCAGGTGGGCGGCAAAGTGGCAACCGTGACGGGTGACGTGGGCACTGAGGTATCGGCGGGTGACACGCTCGTGACGCTCGATTCGGCCGAGCTGCAGGCGAACCTGCTGCAGGCGGCCGCAAACCGTGACTCCGAAGAGGCAAAGCTCACCGACCTGCAAAACGGCACCACGCCGCAGGATGTGGCGATTGCGCAGGCACAACTCGCGAGCGCACAGGGGCAACAGCGCGACGCGCAACAGGCGCTTGCCGATGCGCTTACGAGCGCCTACACCGGGGCCGACGATTCGGTGCATACCGACACGGACGGTTTCTTCACCAACCCCCGCACCGACCCGCATCTCATCTTTGATCTCACGGATTCGCAGCTTGCGATTAATATCCGGCAGGCTCGTCAAAATCTTGAGCCGATGTTCTCGGCGTGGAGCGCACTTAGTGCCGCAACATCAAGCGAGGCGCTCGTGGCGACGGTCAATCGGGATCTTCTTCAAATTCAGGCCTACACGTCGCTGCTCGCGCAGGCGGTAAATTCGCTTTCGCCGACGAGCGTCGTGTCACAAACGACGATTTCAGGCTACAAAGCAACCGTATCACAGACGCGATCGACCATCAGCGGTCTTATCTCGTCGGTTCAGGCGGCAGCGAAGCAGGCAAACGACGCAGATGACGCGGTCGATGTCGCGACCAAACAGCTCGCCGCAAAACAGGCAGGGAATACGCCCGACGCGATTCGCGCACAGACGGCGCGCGTGTCGCAATTTGCCGCGCAGATGGCGACGATACAGGCACAACTCGCGCACACGTCGCTCGTCTCACCGATCAGCGGGCAAATCACGCGCCAGGACGCGAAGGTGGGTCAGATTGTCTCGGCGGCACAAACGCTCGTCTCGGTCATGACCGAAGGCAATTTCGAGATCGACGGCTACGTGCCCGAGATCAACGTCGGTAAGATCGCCAAAGGAGACGCGGCGAGCGTCACGTTCGACGCCTTCCCGGGTGAGACCTTCGACGGCACGCTATTGTCGATTGACCCGGCCGAGACCGTCATCGACGGCATCACCAACTTCAAAGTCGTCATCATCCTCGCGAAAAAGGACTCGCGTCTGCGCAACGGACTCACGGCCAATGTCGACGTCGTCGGGCAGCAGAAGAATGACGTCGTCATCTTGCCTTCGTATGCGATTGTGCAGCGCGCGGACGGTACCTACGTCGAGAAGTACGTCGGCACGACCATCGAGACGGTGCCGGTATCGTTGGGGCTCATCGGGCAGGATAAGAGCGTTGAGGTCGTCTCGGGCGTCACGCCGGGCGATGTGGTCGTCATCCCGTTCGCGACGCAATAGATTTTACCCGCTCCGCCGATTTGGTATACTGGGCGCACATTACCCGTCACACACCACGCCCATGCATCTTCAAGTACCCCACAAATTCTCGCAAAAACAAGCGGTCGACCGCGTCACCGAAGGCCTCACTGCGGCACGCCCGCAACTTGCGGGTCAGGTCACGATCGACGAGGAACGCTGGGAGGGCAACACGCTCCACTTCGCGTTTACCGCGCAGGGGCACAAAATTACCGGTACACTGCTCGTGACCGACAAGGAGTATCTCGTCGACGCGAAGCTCCCGCTGGTCTGGCGTCTTTTCGAAAAGAAGATCGAGCGCACCATTCAAGACCAGGTCGCGACGATGCTCAAATAGGGCACAAATGCCTTGCCCCAGGGCCGTATTTTGTCCACACTTCACTTTTTCGACGTTTTCTGGTACTATATAAAAGTAGCTGGGAACGGCCCGGCCTTTTTAAATTCTATGGATATACGAAACATCGCAATTATCGCACACGTGGACCACGGCAAGACGACCTTGACCGACGCTTTGCTGCGCCAAACCGGCGCCGCTGAGGAGGGTGTCACCATGGACTCCAACGACCTTGAGCGCGAGCGCGGCATTACCATCTACTCGAAGAACGCTGCGATTTTTTACAAGGACACCAAGATCAACATCGTCGACACCCCGGGCCACGCCGACTTCGGATCGGAGGTGGAGCGCGTGCTTCGCTCGATCGACTCGGTGCTTCTCATCGTCGACGCCCAAGAGGGCCCGATGCCGCAGACTCGCTTCGTGCTGAAGAAGTCGCTGGAACTCGGCCTCAAACCGATTGTGGTCATCAATAAAATCGATAAACCGGCGGCCGACCCTGCACGCTGCGAGGAGCAAGTGCTTGAACTCTTCTGGGAACTCGGTGCCAACGACGAGCAGTCGAACTTCCCGGTCATCTACGCCATCGGGCGCCAAAGTATCGCCAAAAAGCACCTCGACGACGAGTCGACCGACCTCACGCCGCTCCTCGACGCCATCCTCGAGTATGTGCCTGCCGCCAAGAGCGATGTTTCGGCACCGCTGCGCCTCCAGCCGTTTAACCTCGGCTACGATAACTTCCTCGGCCGCCTCGGTATCGCACGTGTCTACGAGGGCACCATCAAGACCGGGCAGAACGTTTTCATCAAGAAGCCGACGGGCGAGACGCGCACCGCCAAGGTGGTCAAAATGTTCACCTTCAAAGGACTCGTCAAAGTCGAGGCCACTGAAGTGTGCGCCGGCGACATCGCGCTCATCGCAGGCCTCACAGACATCTTCATCGGCGAGACCGTGGCAGACAATGCCGACACCCCGACACTCCCGGCCATTGCCATCGACGAGCCGACCATCACCCTTAACTTCCTCGTGAACAACTCACCGTTTGCAGGCCGCGAAGGTAAGTTCGTCACCGGTCGTCAGATCCGCGAGCGCCTCGAACGCGAGCTCGAGATCAACGTCGGTCTCAAAATCGATTTCTCGGACGACACCGCCTACAAAGTCTCGGGTCGCGGCGAGCTCCACATCGCCGTCCTTCTCGAGAACATGCGCCGCGAGGGCTACGAGCTCCAGGTCTCCCAGCCACAAGTCATCTTCCATGATGTTGATGGCGAGAAGCACGAGCCGTTCGAAGAAGTCACAGTTGATACCCCAATCGAATTCCAGGGCCCCATCATGGAGCGTCTCGGCATGCGCAAATTCGTCATCAAGGACATGAAGCCGCACGATGCGACCGTCCGCTTGGTCTTCGAAGGTCCGACCCGAGGACTCCTCGGCTACCGCAACCAGTTCGTGCTCGACACCAAGGGCGAGGGCATCCTCTCTAGCCGCTTCCTCGAGTTTCGCCCGTACGCAGGCGAGATCACCAAGCGCGTCGTCGGATCGATGATCTCGATGATGGCGGGGAAGGCACTCGGCTTCTCGCTCTACAACCTTCAAGACCGCGGCATGCTCTACATCGGCCCGGCCGTCGAAGTCTACGAAGGCATGGTCATCGGCAACACGTCGAAGGGCGAGGAGATGGTCGTCAACCCGACCAAGGGCAAGCAGCTCACCAACATGCGCGCCTCCGGCTCCGACGAGGCTATCACGCTCGTCCCGCCCTACGAACTCACCATCGAGCGTGGACTCGAAATCATGGTCGACGACGAGTACCTCGAAGTCACCCCCAAGAGCGTCCGCCTGCGCAAACAAAACCTCACCGAACAAGCCCGCACCAAGGCGAAGCGGTAGAACAAACCCAAGCATTTATTACAGCAACAAACCCTGCATCTTGTGATGCGGGGTTTGTTCATTAATACTTGCTTTACGAGAAATTCACCGTATTTGCGGTTTAGTGAGTGCATGAGAATCGCACAAATTTCACCGATTGCGGAGCGTGTGCCGCCGAAGAAATATGGAGGAACCGAGCGTGTCGTGTCTGCGCTGACCGAGGAGTTGGTGAAGCGTGGGCACGAGGTGACCTTGTTTGCCAGCGGCGACTCGATTACCAAAGCCAAGCTCGAGTCGGTGTACCCACGCGGGCTTCGTGAGGCGCACCTGCGTGACCTCTACGGGGTCAACCACTGGACATTGCTCACGCTGGGGCTGGCATATGAGTTGCAGGACGATTTCGATATCATTCACGACCACATCGGGCCGATTAGTTTGCCGACGGCCAACATTACCTCGACACCGGTCGTCGTTACCATGCACGGGGCGTTTAATGCCGAGAACCGACGTCTCTTTCAACAGTTACGCTCGCCGAACATCGTGACGATCTCACAATCGCAACTCTACCCGGTGCCCAACATCAATCATATCGGCACCGTGTACAACGGGCTCAACATGCAGCACTACCCGTTTGGCGCCGTGCCGGACAGTTACTTGCTGTTCGTCGGCCGTATTTCGATGGAGAAGGGGACGCACTTGGCGATTGAAGCGGCGCAGCAGCTGGATATGCCGCTTATTATTGCCGCAAAACTCGAGAAGGAGGATCAGCTGTATTTTCGTGAGTATGTCGAACCAAGGCTCAGTGACCGCATTAAATGGGTGGGCGAGGTCGACGAAGAAGAACGCAACCGGCTCATGAGTCAGGCAAAATGTTTGCTTCATCCGGTGACGTGGCGCGAACCCTTCGGCTTGGTCATCATCGAGGCCATGGCCTGCGGCTGCCCCGTCGTCGGCTTTAACCGCGGATCAATCCCCGAACTCATCGAGACAGGTGTCACTGGGTACGTCGTCGAGGATATCGAGGGCATGATCGACGCGGTAAACTCGATCGACACCATCGAGCGCGCGGTGTGTCGCGAGTACGCGCTTCAAAATTTTAGTGCCGAGCGGATGACCGACGGGTACGAAGCGATCTACAAAAAACTTCTATCACCCGAAATATAGATTCGCACGTATATAGTGGGTATATGGGAGAGAAACAATTGTGGGACCTCGGGCTCAAGAGCATCCAAGATCTTGAGACGGAGAATGGCATCTTGGCGAGCGCGAAAGAGGAGATCTACGGGTGCATCTTCGGTCGCGACTCGATTATTACCGCGCTGACGCTTTTGAACGTATACGAGAAGACGAAGAACGAGTACTTTTTGTCGCTGGTCACGAAGGTTTTGGTGAGTCTGTCGCAATTGCAGGGGACGCGCGTGACGCTCGAGAGCGGCGAGGAGCCGGGCAAGTGCATCCATGAGTTTCGCCCGACGAATCATGAGCGACTCACGGGCAACTTAATCGAGCCGTGGTACGTCTACCCCGACAATATATTGCGCAACTACGACTCGGTCGACGCGACCCCGCTGTTCCTTATTCTATTTGCGGAGTATTTCCGCGTGAGTAACGACCGCGCCTTCATCGAGCAGTACAAGCCCAACATCATGGCCGCGCTCAACTGGGTGCTAGAGTATGGCGATTCAGACGGTGACGGCTTCATCGATTACACCTTCCACGCGACACGCACGCACGGTGGGCTCAAGACCCAAAGTTGGATGGACAGCGACGAGTCACGCTTCTTCGAGAAAGGCGACGAGAAGCCCGAGTACCCGATTGCGCCGGTCGAGGTGCAGGCGTACGCCTTTACCGCGCTCTACATGTGGTCGCAGTTGCTCGTAGACTCCGACCTCGCGTACGCGCAGCAGCTCATGGAGCGCGCCCGCAATCTCAAAGTGCAATTCAACCAAGTGTTCGTGATGCGCGCCGGTGGCCGCGTGACGCTGGCCTACGCGGTCGACGGGCAAGGGCGACGATTGACCTCCGCACGCTCGAGCATGGGGCACTGTTTGTGGGCGGTGGCACGCGACGAGGGCGGGCGTCTGGTATCGGTTCTCGAAGAGCAGTACATCCCGCAGATCGTGCATCGATTGCTGTCACCCGACATGTTCGTCTCGAAAGGGGGTGTCAGGACGCTCTCGTCGCGATCGCGCCACTTCGACCCGGTGAGTTATCACAACGGATCCATTTGGCCGCATGACACGGCAATTTTGGCGCAAGGATTAGAAAATTTCGGCTACACGCAAGAGGCGAAGGAGGTTCGACGTGCGCTCGTGTTCGCCTACGCGCATTTCAAGACACCCATCGAACTGTTCGGGTATCTCAAAGGCAAGTATCGCGAGTACGTGTCTCCGCACGGCGGCGGGGCATGTCGCACACAAGCGTGGAGCGCAGCCTCACTGCTCACTGCCACGCTCGAGGTTCTAGACAGGCCGTAAATGGTAGCCGGTGAAAGCTTCAGATGCTTTTCACCGCGAATGGTGTGGTATATACAGAGATTATTCGCGTAACTTTGTATCAAACGCCATGCTTTTAACCATAGCAGCCATCCTCGTGATTCTGTGGCTCCTCGGTCTCGTGACGTCGTACACGCTGGGCGGCTTTATCAACCTGCTGCTCGTGATTGCGGTCATTCTCGTGCTTATTCGAATCATCCGGGGGGAGAGTCCGTGGTGACGGTGTGACGTCCATCCATATGCCTGATACACTACCGTTTATGCATCGTCTATTCCCGCCGCTGTGGTGGTATGTGCTGCTGATTATATCGAGCGGCATGTGCCTTTTGGTGTATGCTGCGGTGCAACAAAATTATCGGCAGAGCGCCAACGATCCGCAGGTGCAGCTCGCCCAAAGCGCGGCAAGTTTGTTGTCGTCGGGTCGGGCTCTGAATCAAATCGTCCCGGCCGAGCAGATTGATATGGCAACATCGCTGGTGCCCTACATTATGGTCTTCGGTAGTGATGGGTCGGTCTTGGCGTCGTCAGCCACGCTCAACGGCACCGTGCCGACGCCGCCGCGCGGGGTATTCTCGTCGACCGAGGCGCGTGGCGGCGAAGATCGGTTTACCTGGCAGCCGCAACGGGGTGTGCGTAGCGCTGCGGTGGTCGTTCGGGCGCGAGTCGCCGACGGCACGCGGTATGTGCTCGTTGGGCGATCGCTCCGCGAGGTCGAGAGTCGCATCTCGTCGCTCGGCCTAATCGTCT
Organism: Candidatus Adlerbacteria bacterium; assembly: GCA_903884345.1. GTDB lineage: Bacteria > Patescibacteriota > Minisyncoccia > Phycocordibacterales > SBAW01 > GWA1-54-10. Next base: position 13,878 of record CAISEE010000026.1, read on the forward strand.
TCGCCGCGTGGTGCTGCATGATGGCACTCTTGTGCTCGGTCGCGTACTCCGGCCGCCTCGTGCGGATCTTTAGGCGAAGAACTTCGATCTGACGCGCCGCACGATTTCGGCGAATGTTTCGGTATGTTCGCGCCTTGGGTAGGGCAGCGGGATGGTAAATATCTCGCTCACGGTGCCGTCTTTTATAAGAATGACACGGTCGGCCAGCGAGACTGCCTCCTCGATGAGGTGTGAGACCATGACGATGGTGACGCGTGTCTCGTGCCAGATGCGCAGAATATCCTGATGGAGTTCGTCGGTGGTCTTGGGGTCGAGTGCCGAAAACGGCTCGTCTAACAGCAAAACCGACGGTTCGACGGCGAGTGCGCGGGCGATACCGACACGTTGACGCTGGCCACCCGATAGTTCGCGCGGGTATTTCGACGCAAAATCCTGCAGCGAGACCATCTCCAGATGTTTTTTAACGAGCCGCGCCACCTCGGCGTCGGGGATTTTTTTTGAGCGCAGGCCGAGCGCGACATTCTCGTACACCGTAAGCCAAGGGAGCAATGCGCCGTTTTGAAACACCATACTGATATTCGGTGGCGTTGCGACGGTTCCCGTAGTCGCCGCATCCAGCCCAGCGATGATTTTAAGGATCGTCGATTTGCCGCAGCCCGACGGGCCGATGAGGCACAGAAACTCCTCCTTTTCGACATCGAAAGAAACCGATTTCAGCGCCGGCGTGTTGCTCGACTCGTACGTCTTTGCGACGTCGTGCAATTGGATGATGTTATTCGAATTTGTATTTTTCAGCATGGTGAAGTAGCTTTTGCCAAATAAAGAAATTACACAGCGCGATGACGACGACGAGCGCCAAAATCGCCGCGAGGAAGGTTTGCTGCTGCCCGTCGGCAGACGCGTGTACCAGGACGCTACCGATGCCGTAGAGGTCGATTGCAGTCGTGCTGCCGGGCAGGTATGTGTGCAAAACCTCGGCGACGATGACGATATTCCACCCTTGCGCGAAGGCGAGGATCGAGCCGGTGATGAGGTAGGGCACCGACGCGGGGACGAGAATCTTTCGCGCAAACGCGAGGCCATGAAGGCCGAAGATGTGGCCTGCCGCTTTGATTTCGGCCGGGATGCTGTGCAGGCCGCTCACGAGGCTGAAGACGATGTTCCAAAGCATTGCGGTAAACAGGATGAAAATGGCAGCGCCGTTGTACATGCCGAAGTGCACGAAGAAGACGATGACGACGGGGAAGAACGCGAGCATCGGGAGCGACTGGATGACGTCAAACAGCGGCAAAAACACCCGCTCGGCGAAGGCGTTTCTCGTCACAAGGAGTGCCAGCGGCAGCGAAAAAAGGAGCGCGAAGACGTAGGCGACGAGTAGTCGGCCGAAGGTGGCAGCGAGCGCGCCGACGATCGAGAGCCGACTGATTTCGGTACTTTCGGCATGCGATCCGAACGCGTGGATAAGGATGAAGGTCAGAAACAGGCCGAGTATCGGCACGATGACGAGTGTATAGATGCGCTGGTGCAGCGACATCGGATAGCTGACGCTCGTGTGGTGTCGGTGTGTCCCGACGTGTCGTTCGCTGCTCACAATCTTATTGTATCACCACCATAGCGACGCGAACCAGAAACGTGCGGTATACTTGTGGGTATAGGTATGCGACTCGTCGATGAATTGAAAAAGAGGGTTCGGGGCGAAGTCGACACGTCGGCTGACGCACTCCTGAAGTTTAGTCGCGACACGAGCCTCTTTGTGGTGCGACCCGAGGTTGTGGTGCGGCCAAAAGATGCCGAAGATATTGCGTCGGTTGTCCGATTAGCGGCGAGCCAAAAGTCGACCGATCCGAAGAGTCACGTCTCGATCACCGCACGCTCGGCCGGCACCGACATGTCGGGCGGCCCTTTGGGCGACTCAATCGTCCTCGACATGACGGCGCACCTCAACGCGCTGATTGAAATCAAAGACGATGCCGCTGTCGTCGAGCCGGGCATGTACTTTCGCGATTTTGACCGTGAGACGCAAAAGCAGCACCTCGAACTCCCCAGTTACACCGCATCGCGCGAGATCAACACGGTGGGCGGCATGGCGGCCAACAACTCGGGTGGCGAAAAGAACCTCAAATACGGCAAAACCGCACGTTACGTAAAAAGTCTCGACGTAGTGCTCGCCGACGGCAACGTGCACACACTTTCAAACCTCACCGGTGACGCTCTGCGCGCGAAATTGGCTGAAGAAGGCTTCGAGGGCGAGCTCTACCGACGCGTCGCGGCACTCATCAAGAATCATACCGACATCATTGCCGCAGGGAAGCCACAGGTCGAGAAAAACTCCTCCGGCTACGCCCTGTGGGACATCGGTGACGGCGTCGAATCACTCAATCTGGCGCGCCTCATGGTGGGTGCACAGGGGACGCTCGGCATCATCACTAAAATCAAATTTGCGCTCGTCAAACCGAAGCCCTTTGCGGCAATGACCGTACTCTTCCTCGATTCAATCGCCGAATTGGGGCCCATCGTGCCGCAGGTGCTCATGAGCGAGCCCGACAGCTTCGAGTCGTACGACGACAACACCTTTAAACTAGGCATCAAATATTTCCCCGAACTTGCCGCGCAAATGAAGACGAGCATGGTCACGTTGGGGCTGTCGTTCATCCCCGAGGCATGGATGATGCTGACGGGTGGCGTACCAAAACTGGTACTCTTGGTCGAATTTCGCGCCGACACGCAAGACGAGGCGTTCGAAAAGGCGATGGATTTGGCCGACGAAATCAAGCAAACACAGCCGCATATCGGCGTACGCGTCGCCAAAAACGCCGATGCGGCCAAGAAGTACTGGGCCATTCGCCGCGAGAGCTTCAATCTGCTGCGCAAAAAGGTGCGCGGCAAACGTACGGCGCCGTTCATTGATGATTTCGTCGTGCCGCCCGCATCGATGCCCGAGTTTTTGCCGAAACTCCAAGAGATTCTTTCGCACTACGACCTCATGTACACCATCGCTGGGCACGTCGGCGACGGTAACTTTCATATCATCCCGCTCATGGACCCTAAGCTCCCCGACGCGGGCAAAATCATCGACGAACTCTCGCACAAAGTCTACGACCTGGTCTTGTCCTACCACGGCTCAATCACCGGCGAGCATAACGACGGCTTGGTGCGCACCCCATACGTCCAACAAATGTTCGGCCGCGAGATGTACGCCTTGTTCGTCCAAATCAAACAAATCTTCGACCCTTTCAACATCTTCAACCCCGGCAAGAAAGTCGGCCTAACCTATAGCGACGCTTTCGCCAAGCTCGACCTGCCGTCGGTGCGCACGACGAATGAGATAAAATAGCCTGGCACCTATACGAAAAACACCCGCCAGTTGGGCGGGTGTTTTTCAATACTGTAACAAAAAACTCTAGTTGGGGAAGAGGAACAGCGCTGCCGCTGCGGCACCGATCCAGGAGATGGTCGAGACGGCGCCGCTCAGTAGGAGGGCGCGCTTTTTTTTTGTAGTCAGCGCCGAAAATGGTTTGACGAGTGCCAAATGCGAGAGTGACTCGATGACGAACGAGTTGACGAGGAGCGCCATGACGAAGCACATCTTTATCCAGAAGGCGGGGTTCGTCATAAGGAAGTCGCGCGAAGGCCAGAAGAGTGCGAGGCCGGTGCACACAAGACCCACGAGACCGATCGAGACGATCCAGTGCGAGCGCATGACCTTCTGTTTGTCCATGGTCTGGAGTTTGCCGCGCATCCAGTCAAATGCAGCGTGATCGGCGGTTACGATGCCGTAGATCGAGAGGATGAGGAAAACGATGTGAAAGGGAAATATCATATTATTTGGAGATTGGCCCCACTAAAAAGCCTGCGAGGACACTCAAGACGCGCGGGTTTGCGCCGTGCTTACCGTTGAAGGCGGCCGAACCGTCTTTGCCGCAGAGCGAAAGAATCGCACCTTCGCCGCCGGGATGTTTTGCAATCCACGAGGTCAGGTTGTAGGCATTGCCGTTGATAGCACTCCAGCAGTCTGCCTGCGAGTTGTGCGAGGCGATAGTCGCCATGGTTATGACGCCATTGCTCGACGCCGCAGTCGTCGTTGCGGTCGTAGTGATTTGATTATCCGAGACTGGCGCACTGGTTGCTGACGGTCTCGTCGCAACGGCGAACCCGAGCACACCGATAAACACCACGATAGCGGCACCTAAAAATATTTTTGTACTCATACTTTACATTGTACCACGAGGTGGCTCGTTACTGCTGCTGCGGTCGTGCAGCTCCCGCGGGGCGAATTTGTACCGACTGCGCCGTGATACTGCCGTCGCTGTTTGACGCACCCGTCACCGTGACCATCGCGCCCTGACTGAGGTCGGCGAGTGTGCCTGCCGCGCTTTTCATGACCTGCGTCGATGTGCTAAGAAGAATGATTTGCGTCGAGCCGCTCGGAAGCTTGATGCTCATGTCGTTGGCATCAAGCGTTACGACGGTTCCCGATGAGAAACCGCTGCCCGCGCGCATGCCACCACGCGCACCACCCGCAGCACCTTGCCCATTACCGTATTGACCGCGTGTCGAAGCGGTGCTTGCCGTTTGACCCTGCTGATAGACCGTGCCCGCGTAAAAAGCTCCGCCCCCGACCAGAATTAATGCGACGATGACACCTATGGTTTTCGTATTCATACTTATTATATTTTAAACGTTACTTTCTATACGTGTTCATGAAGCTCTCCGGTGCCTACTCGTAGCGGAGCGCATCGATCGGGTTGAGCGTCGCGGCACGCTGCGCCGGGTAGTACCCGAAGGCGATACCAATCGCAGCCGAGACGCCGAACGCGAGCGCAATCGACGAGAACGAGAGAGACGTCTGCACGACGCCGAGCGCCGAGACGAGTAACGAGATGCCGCTCCCAAGTGCCACACCGATGGTGCCACCGATGAGAGTCAGCGTGACGGCCTCGATAAGGAACTGGCGGTTAATGTCGCTCTTTTTGGCTCCGATCGCTTTGCGCAGGCCGATTTCGCGCGTGCGTTCGGTCACGGTCGTGAGCATCATGTTCATAATCCCGATGCCGCCGACGAGAAGCGAGATGCCGGCAACGGCACCCAGAAGAATGGTGAAGGTTTGCGTCACGCTCGACGCCGTCGCCAAGATGTCGGCCTGGTTGAGGATACTGAAGTCTGCAGACGCTCCGCTCGCAATATTGTGCCGTGTCGACAGGAGCGTTGTCGCATCCGTTTGCACCTGCGTCATCGAGTTTGCATCGGTCGCCTGGATGTCGATGGTCGAGAGGTGCGAGTCGCCGGACAAAAATCGTGCCGCCGTTTGAACGGGGATATAGATAATGTCGTCTTGGTTGCTGAAGCCCGAGCCGCCCTTCGAGACGGTGGTGCCGATGACTTTAAACTCCATGCCCTTGATGCGAATCGTCTGGCCGACCGCCTCTGTGCCGGTCGCAAAGAGGTCGCTGACGGTGGTCGGCCCCAAGACGGCTACCTTTGCGAGTGATTGGTTCTGTTCATCTGAGATGAATGAGCCTTCATCCACCTGCACGTTTCGCACCTGCGGATAGCTCGAGCTGACACCGTCGACGGTCGTGTTGGTGTTGGTGCCCGCAGCCGTCACCTGGTAGCGCCCCGTAATTTCGCTCGCGACGGATTGCACGCTCGACACCGTCGACGCGATGGCGTCGGCGTCACCCTGGGTGAGTGTCTTTGCCGAACCGCGACCCGCAGATGCCTGAAACCCGGGGCCGCGTTGCGAGCCCGGCATGACGATCAAAAGATTCGAACCGATCGACTGAATACTCGCCGAGACCGAGCTTTGCGCGCCCTGACCGATCGAGACCAATGCGATGACCGATGAGATGCCGATGACGATGCCAAGCACGGTCAATCCCGATCGAACCTTGTTCGCCGAAAGTGCCGCGTATGTCTCCTCGAGCGTGTCTTTAAGCGTCATGATGTGGCGCGATGCGCTGGTTATGGTTTATATCCGAGACGACAAGCCCGTCGCGCACCGTAATGATGCGTTTGGCGTGCTGTGCGATGTCGGGCTCGTGGGTGATGAGGACGATGGTGCGGCCGTGCTCTTGGTTCAATTTCTGAAACGTACCGAGCACGATCTCGCCAGTCTTCGTATCGAGGTTGCCGGTCGGTTCGTCGGCCAACACGAGCGAAGGATCGTTCACGAGCGCCCGCGCGATGGCGACGCGCTGAATCTGGCCACCCGACAGCTCGTTGCTCTTGTGCATGAAGTGCGTCTCCGAGAGGCCCGCGGCAAGGAGTGATTCAGTCGCACGACGCTCGCGCTCCTCCTCGCCGACGCCCGCATAGATGAGCGGCAGCATGACATTGCGCAACACGGTGGTGCGGGGTAGGAGATTGAACGATTGAAAGACGAAGCCGATCTTGTCCTTGCGAATGTCGGCCAACTCCTCATCGTCCATGGTCGAAACGTCCTTCCCGTCGAGGAGGTACGTGCCCGAGGTTGGCGTGTCCAAACACCCGAGGATGTGCATCGTCGTCGATTTGCCCGAGCCCGACGGGCCCATGATGGCGACGAACTCGCCGTCGTCGATGGTAAACGATACACCCTTGAGTGCCTGAAACGCCGTGTCTCCGCTTCCGTACGTCTTCGTTATGTCTTTGATTTCGATCATACGGAGTTTCTAGAGTCGAATGCCGCCGACGTTCGCGCCGCCACCTCCCATGCCGCGGTTACCGCCGGCAGACGTCTGTGTGGTCGGCGTCGCCGAAGTACCCGTCGTGATGACTTTGCTGACAATCTGCTGCCCCTGCGTCAGGCCTGAGGTGATTTCGATGTTCGTGTCATCCGAGATGCCCGTCTCGACGTTGACCTGTGAGGGAGCATTGACCGAGGTAATGCCCTGCGTGCCCGCGGCGCTGACGATGGCATCGGGAACAACCGGGTCAAAGACGAGCACGTAACTCTGGCCGTTCTTCGACTTAACCGCACTCTGCGGGACGCTCAGAACGTTTTGATGCACGTCGGTTTGGATGGTAGCGTTCACGGTCATGCCCGGCTTCACGCGAGGATCCTGCGTATCGAGACTGATCTTCACGTCATAACTGACGACGCCCTGCGTCACGGTGCCGACCGGGTTAATCTGCGCGACATGGCCGGTGAGCGTGAGGTCGGTAATCGCGTCAAAGGTAAGGGTCGCTTCATCGCCGACTTTGAGTTTTGCGGCGTCGACTTCGTTGATGGTGAGGTCCGCGATCTCCTGCGACGTAATCAGTGTCGCGATGCTCGAGCCCGAACCCGCCTGATCGTACTTGTTAAGTGACACCGTACCGATCGTGCCGTCAAACGGTGCGTAGATATAGTATTTAGCAAGCGTATCCTCGGCATCCTGGAGCGCGTTCTGCTTTTCGGTGACCGATAGTTGCGACGTCTGGACGTCGATCGGGTCTGCGCCGTTTTGCGTCTTGGTGAGTGCCGCCTGCTTTTGGTCGACGCTCGCTTTGTCGTTTGCCAGCGAGTTCGTGTCGTTTAACAGGGACGTCACGTGCGGATTCACTTTGCCCGTGTAGGTATTAAGATCGGCAAGGTTCGTGGTGGCCGACTGCTTCGGCGTCTTGCCGTTTTGCGTCAACTGATCGCTGTAAAATTGGATGAGTGCGTACGTGCTCTTAACCGCAGCCGAGACGAGCTGCGAGGTGTTGTACGTCTCCTTTAGCATCTTTTCAACGGTCGCCTGGTCAGGCTGTGCCGGCATCGCCTTGTAATCGGCGAATGTCAGGTCGTATGACGCTCGTGCCGCCTCGTAGGCGTTGTACGCATCGTTTCGATACTGCGCGCCGCGCGCGTCATAGGTCGTCGCTGCCGTGCCGTAGTAGTCGATGTTCCACTGGCTGCCGTTGCCCGCCGCGTCGTAGCCGAAGTCGACGTTTTGAAGGCCGGTCATGATCGACGGCAAGTCGATAAACGCGCTCGCGATGTCGGCAGCGCCTGTCTGGTAATCGGTCGCCAGACTCGTCTGTGCCTGCGCTAGCGTACTCTGTGACGAAAGAAGTGTCGGCTGGTCGGCCGGCTCCTGCAATTTAGCGAGCGAGAGTTTTGCGCTCTCCAAATTCGCCTCCGCGTCACGAACGGCCTTTTGCGCGTCTGTCGGATCTATTTCGGCGATGAGTTGCCCGGCCGAAACAGTCTGGCCCGCCACGACGTTGACGGCGACGAGTTGTCCCGAAACTTTCGGCTGCAGTTGGAGTGTCTGGTTGGCGACAATTTGGCCCGAATCGGCGATGGTAGCGACGATGGTGCCTTGTTTGACGGTCGTCAGCACGTAACGACTCTGTGCCGTCGTGGTCGTCATCTTCCCGTACAGTATCCAGACGACCGCGAGCACACACGCAAAGATAATGCCGGTGCGCAGCTTGTGCGTCGATGCGTACTTTTTCGATGAAACGACGTACGCGTTCGCCTTGGTCGTTGCTGCCTTGATATTTTCGCTATTCATGATTTTTAAAGATAAAAAATTTGATATGTTACTGTGCTGAAGATGTCGCGCTTGGCTCTCCGGACCCGGGTGCGCCCACGACCCGAATGAGCCGCGCGTTAATCAGATCCGCGGTGTCGACATCTTGCGGGTCGCCAATGACGATGATTGCGTCGCCGATGTGCAAGTCACCCGGCTTGAGGTCTTCGACCGGGTTACGAATGACTGTATCGTTATCGATGGCTACCGTCTCGCTCGCGCCATCGCGCGTCTTCATCGTGACGTCGGGGAGCGCTATCGCGGTAATAGTGCCCACCGCACCATGCCCCTCGGGGAAGAATCCGTGCGAAAACAGGCTAACTCCGACCATCGCGGGCGGCGGCATGCCGACACCAAACCCGTGCAGACCCTCGTAGGCTCGTCGCTCGCCGACGACCATCCCCGCGTGAAAGATGAGGAATGCGACGAAAAGCCCCGCGATGCCGATAAGTGCCCAACGAACGACACGGAGCGAGAGAGCGTCACGAATTTCGGTTTTCATTGTCATACGAAAATAATAAAAAAGTTACGCGTTACTTGGCAGCTGCATGAAGGCTACGCGAGCGTTCGGCACCATCCGGCGGAGTGACCAGATGAAGGCGACGCTGGTAGCCAAAAGAAGGAGAACGGCGAATGACGGAAGTGAGTCAAGAAGTGAGAGTACGAACTCGCGCCAGAAGGTGAGTACGAGACCGCGGTCCGAGATGAGCAACGTCGCGTAATCGTAAAAACCGGAGGCGTGGAATTCTTGAACGGCGTACGCAAGAGAGGGGACGAAAATCGCCCCCGAGAGAAAAGCAAAACCGCCGAGAAGTAACGTTCGAACCATCGCGGCTCGACGTCGCATGAAAGCAATGCGCGCTAGTGTGGCCGCGTACAACGAAGACGGGGGTTCCATATCCGAAAGCGCCTCATGTAGTGTCACCTTGTCTTTCATACCCCTTATATACGCATATTCAGTGTGTTTTGGTGCGTTGTTAGTGTTCATAATCCTTTAAATAGACGCGCAGGGTCTGGAGCGCCCGTCGGTGGCGGCTTTTGACGGTGTTGGGCGACTCCTCGAGCATGAGGCCGATTTCGTCGAAGGTCAGGTGGTTGGTGTAGTGCAAAAGCAGCACTTCTTTAAACTTCGGCTGGAGCGTGTCGAGCGCGCGCGCCACCACTTCGGCATCTTGTACGCGGGCAAAAAGTTCGTCAGGCAAATCGTTGGTGTCGGGCACCGTCTCGGTCAGGACGTTTTGCCCAGCGTCGGTGTCGAACTCCGAAAAAACGATGTGCTTTTTCTTACGCAAATAATCAATCGACGTGTTACGCGCGATGCGTAACACCCACGTCTTGAATCGGCTCGCCTCGACGCGATAATTTGCGATGCTCTTCCACGCCTTCAAAAACGTCTCCTGCGTGATGTCCTCGGCCTCGTGTTCGTTGCCGACGAAGCGCACCGCAAATGAATACACCGTCCCCAAGTGCCGGCGCACCAATTCGGCAAACGCCGCCTCATCCGCATCGTCACAGTACGCGACGATCAATTCTTCGTCAGTCCGCTCATCCATTGCTTTCCATTGTACAACACGCGATACGAATCAAGAACCCCGCCGCAAGCGGACGGGGTATAAAAGGAACACAGGCTCACTGCCACAGCGTGAGTTGCGTGGTGCTCGACGTCGTCTTTCCTTGGTTTGCGACGTAGCGTTCGACGGTCTTCCAATTCCCGCGTTCAGACACGGTTGCAAGGTAGAAACCATCGCTCCAAAACTCACCGCCCCAGAGCTTTTTCTTGAGT
>CAISEE010000027.1 GCA_903884345.1 Candidatus Adlerbacteria bacterium
CCAACTCACTCGATGGTTCGTTCAAGAAGGTGAAGCTTGCGGTTGCCGTGCATTCGGGGCTCACGCATGCGCGGCGGATGAAACTTATCACGACACTGCTTTCGCCGCCTGCATAGCCTCACATTTTCCCATTAAGCCACCATTGACGGATAGCGACGCGAACAGCGACGCATAGTACGCGCTCACACTGGCGCTCGACGGTGATACCCCTACCCCACCACACGTCGCATTCCACAGCGCCTGCGTCTTTTTACCGTACGTACCGAACCCGAACGTTGTAGAAGGTATGCCCAGCCACGTCTGGAGCTGCGAGACGCGGCCGCCCGGGTTGTTGTCGAACTGACCGTAAGAAACATCACTAAAAGACGCGCACGAGAGTGTGTTGCTTGTTGTTTGACCGCCGAGCGCAGACGAGACATTGCTGATAGTGCCTTGATCGGCACCGAAGGATTGGAGCAGCGAGATGATGGCCGAGACCTGGGTTTGCGTCAGCGTCGAGGCTTGTACTGCGCCAACCGCCCCGAAGAGCGAGAGGGCGACGGCCGTGCCGGCAGCAAATTTGTAAATACGTGCGTGCATGGAAATGACAAAATAAGTGTGTAATCGAACGCGGCCCTACCGAACAATAGTACCACCCCATTTGGACAACAATATGCGGGTGTTGACAACACAAAAACCGGCTCGCGGGCCGGTTTTTGCTGTGCGTGCACTGCGAAGCGTCTTCGCGAAGCAGAACTATCCCTTTGGCCCAGAGATAGCAAAGCTGCCCGACCACGAACCAAACGCTTGTGACGTGATGCCGTTTTGTGTCGAACCGGCATACGAGGTCTGCCCTGCACCAATGGTGTAGTAGAGCAAGCCGCCCGAGACCTGATTCAACTGACCAGCTTGTATTCCTGCGGTACAAATGTCTGAATCGTCGGCATAGTACGTACTGCCCCAAATGGGTGCGGGAGTGAAGTTTGCGGGACACGTACAGGCGAATTGCTGACCGTTTTGTCCTCGTTGTGCAACCGTGTTTGCCGGACATACTCCAAGCGAGATAGTGCTTTTCCCATTCGTATTCGGGACGACAACATAACTGCCACCAGAGATGACACCTCCTTCGCCAGCGCCCGTAACAGGCACGGAACCTGCAAGATCGCTATAGCCAAAAAGGACAATGCCGTATGTGCCAGCGTCGAGCCCTGCACTGACAGGTACACTCCATCTACCGTTCACCACCGGGTATGCGCTGCTGTAGAAGTAATTCTTGCCGTTGTTGCCTATCGAAACGCGAACGCTCTGCGCACCGCTCGCTGTACCAGTCACAACAAAGGGCGTATTGATTGCGGACGCTCGGAGCGAGGTTTGGTCAATGGTTGCAGACGGAATAGTAGCTGGCTGCACATTTATTTGTACCGTGTCAGTGACGTTTTGACTCGAACTGCCCGTACACTGTAGTACGTATGAGATCGATTGAGTCAGTGGTCCTGTCTCCTTGCTTCCATTGAGACCAAAGTTACCTCCCCACGAAGCTGGTCCTGATGTGACTATGCCGCAAGCGGATGTATTGGCACTTGTCCAACCAATAGTCACCGATGAACCAAATGGAACTGTAATGGGTCCGTTTGAGCCATTCGCGGTGATGTTGGCAGTTGGCTGTAACGCGTTGCCGAGAATACTGAGTGTGCCAGTCGAAAGCAACGTGCCGCCCATGGCGGTGTAGACGGAAACGGAGTAGACACCCGCAGTGAAGACATCCGCTTTGGGATAGATGGTCACATTCCACCGTCCGTTCACGACCGGCACTTGACCACTACCGGATTGACTAGCAGTACCAGCCTGATTGGCGCCAGCAGTAATAGCAACGTACACGGAAGAAACGCCGTTGGCTGAACCGGTAATCGTCGGCCCATCGGAACTTGTAGTCAACGAACTCTGGTCGATAGTTGCAGTCGGGGTTGGCACCAGCGGAGCAATCGGCAATACCTTCGAAACATTGTTTACGAGCGTCTGGCTGAAACCCCACGAGGTAAGCAGGTTAAGAACTGCGGATGCTTGTGTCTGTGACAGCGGCTGCAACGCGGTCGAAGGTGCTGCAAACGTTTGCCCATTCAACACGTTTTGCACATCAGCCTGCGTTGCCGAGTTTGCACCAAACGACTGCAATAAAGTCATAACCGACTGGATTTGCATGGTAGATGGGGTGCCTGATGTTGCACTAGCTGCGACCGTGAGCGTGCCCGACACTGGCGTGATATTTGTTCCATCGTCGGTAGATTGCACAGTTACCGCGTAAGTACCATTCGCAAGCCCTGTCGGTGTAAACGACCAGCGGCCGTTTGTGACCGTCGCGTTGTGATTAGTCCCAAGTGACCCGTCTCCGTACGCAACGCCTGTACTTTTGTTTACGATTGCCACGAACACCTGACCCATATTCTGTGCGGAACCGGTAATGGTGGGGTTCGAGTAACCGGTCGTGAGCGAACTTTGGTCAATGGTGGCGGATGGTGTTGCTGATGTCGAACTACCGGTAACGATAATAGGCACACCGGCACTTATCTGTACGTTAGGCATATTTCCATTTAGGGTTGCCGTGTATGTCCCTGGAGTTGTATAGGTATGTGTGATAGTGGACGCCTGCCAATTGCCATTTTGATCAGTCGACGCAGTACTTCCATCGCCAAAGTTAATATATGCGCCATTTGCACTCGTGGAGAGATTCGAGAAAGTGACTGTCAACGGCGCAGCGCCAGTAGTCGGATTTGCAGAAATTCCACCCTTAACCCCCACGGGCGGAGGATTCGTTCCCGCTTTGGTGCCTGTATATATCTGTGTTTGTGTCGTCATCCCACCACACGTCGCATTCCACGCCGCCTGGGTCTTGCGACCGTAGGTGCCAAATCCGAAAGTCGTCGACGGAATGCCCAACCAGGTTTGGAGTTGCGAGACGCGACCACCCGGGGCATTGTCGAAGGTGCCATACGAAACATCACTAAAGGACGCACACGAGAGTGTGTTGCTTGGTGCTTGACCGCCGAGCGCAGACGAGACATTGCTGATAGTGCCTTGATCGGCACCGAAGGATTGGAGCAGCGAGATAATGGCCGACACTTGTGTTTGTGTCAGCGACGAAGCTTGTGCTGCGCCGACCGCACCAAAGAGCGAGAGGGCTACGGCAGCGCCTGCGGCGAGTTTGTAAATACGTGCGTGCATGAAATGACAAAAATAAATGTGTAATCGAACGCGGCCCTACCTGGCAATGGTAACACCCCCCCCATTTGGACAACAATATGCGGGTGTTGACAGGAGAGGAATCTCTCGGCTTACAGCCGCAGTACAGGTTTCGTATTTTCTCGCGCAGAGCCGCTCAAAAATATACTCAACCTTTTCGAGTCCTCTCTCGCAGGACGCCTATGCGTCTTGCTCTGGGCATCAAAAGAAAAATCCCCTTTCGGGGGATTCTTCTTTTGGTGCCCAGGAGAGGACTCGAACCTCCAAACCCTTGCGAGTGCTACCACCTCAAGGTAGTGCGTCTACCAATTTCGCCACCTGGGCATATCTGGCACTCGCACACTATACTGTGCATTCTCGGTATTTTCAAGCATCGGCACGGGAGAGGCGAAAATGAAACAAAGAAAAAACCGGATTGCTCCGGCTCTCTCTTGTTTGCTAGTTGGTGGAGATTATTCCGCTGCGGCTTCCTCGGCGACGGCCTCGGTCGGCTCCTCGACTGCGGCGACCACTACCCCCTTCTTGGGAGCGATGACCTGGGTCGAGCGGCGCATGACGCGCTTCTGGTCGCGGGATGCCTTCTCGCGGATGAAGTAGAGCTTCGCGCGGCGGGTACGGGTGCGGCGCAACACCTCGATCTCGTCAATCATCGGTGAGTAGAGCGGGAAAATCTTCTCGACGCCTACACCGCTTGAGACCTTGCGGACGGTGAACATCGCACCATCTTCGGTGCCGTGTTTGACGGCGAGGACGAGTCCTTCGAACGCCTGGCGGCGCGATTTACCCTTCTCGACGATCTTCTGCCACACACGGACGGTGTCGCCCGAGCGGATACCAAGCGCTGCGCGCTCTTCCTTGTTGATAGGGGTTGTGATGACGGCGGATTTCATAGACCGAGCCACTGTACCATAGCCCGCCCCATGCCGCAACCTCAGAGCAGTTTTTCGGCCGCCAGGAAGTCCTCGGGCAAGGGCGCGGTAAACGTCACCTCTTTTCCCGTCGTGGGGTGCTCGATGGTTACCGAAAACGCGTGCAGCGCCAAACGCGTGAAGCCCAACAGCGGCGGGCGACTCTTGGCATAGAGACTGTCGCAGATGAGGGGGCGCTGGATCGAGGCCATGTGGACGCGAATCTGATGGGTGCGACCCGTTTTGGGGAATGCTTCGATATAGGTAGCCTCGCCACCCTCACCTCGCGCTACGACGCGAAATGCGGTCACCGCCTCGCGCAAGAGGCCGCGCGTATTGCGCACCGCTCTGGGGGCCGCCCCGCCGCGCGAGGAACCGATGGGTTTGTCGATGACACCGCGATCTTCTTTGATGGGGCCGTAGACGAACGCGCGGTACACTTTGCGCACGTCGCGCTCGGCAAACTGCGCCTTGAGGAGGTCGTACGCTTCTTGGGTACGCGCGACCAGGAGCACGCCCGAGGTTTCGCGGTCGATGCGATGGACGATGCCGGGCCGCTCGATGACGGTCCCGTTGGCCAGGGTCTGCACCTCGCCCACACCCTTGATGTCGGGATACTTTTGGATCAGCCACTCTGTCAACGTCTTGTAATCATGCACCCCATCCTCGTGCACCGAAAAGCCGCTCGGCTTGTTGACCGCGATAAGAGACGAGTCTTCGTATAGCACTGTGGGCTCTTGCATTGGTGCACCCTGAGGGGCTCGAACCCCCGACCTTCTCAGTGTAAATGAGTTGCTCTACCAACTGAGCTAAGGGTGCATTGGTTTTCCGGCTTTCACTGTAGCCGAAAAACCGAAACCGCGCTACTTATTTACTTACTCAGAACATTTACTGCGCAATCCAACCCGAGACCATTTTGGGCGAAGCAGCCACCAAGTCCGTAGCTATTGAGCCAGTCTTTCGTAGTTGCGGTTGGGTTCGCGGTGATTGAGAGTGGCGACCAGACCATGTTAGCGGTCGAGAGCTGCGCCGCGGTACTGGGCGCAACAAGCAATGCGTCACCCTTGAGCGACACCGCCACTACCGCATGCGTTGCGGCGCCAATAGTTGCGCGCAAGGTATACACCTTAGATGTCCCCGCGGCGACAATTGAGTCGGCCGTGTTGTTTGCGCTGTTGAACATGACCGTTACCACACCACTTGGGTTGGGCGGCGTGACAGTGCCGACAGCGCCATTAGGCCCCACGAAGGTCACGTTCGAAATCGCCGCACTGGTCGTGGCAATGAGAAAGGTGAGCTTCGAGAGCGCGACATCGCCATGCATATCTGCTGCAATGTTGAGCGACAACAGGGTGTTCGTCCCCGCGGCTAAGGTGCCGCCCTGCGTGTTGTAGGTGATGATCGGGAAAGATTTGAGGATCTCGGTGCCCGCGGTCGATTTCGCGGCTGCGGTGGTTGCTTGGATGTTACTACCGGACATGACACCGACAGCATACGCACTACCAAGGCCCGTATTCGAGGCGTCGAGCGCTACTTTGAGCACATCACCCGAGGCGGCGATTGGGCCACCAATGCCAATGGACGCGATGTCTCCCCTGACGAAGAATGTACGCGAACCGTTTGTCGGAACACGGAACGCGCCTGCTGCGACAACCGACGAGGTTGCGTGCACACCGCTTGCGAACGTTGCGGTTGCGATTGGTTTACTGGTCGACGCATCCCACAGGGTCACCGTGTTGTTTACTAAATCCTTCGCGGAGCCACTCGTCAAAACAAGCGCCACCTGGCGCAGGTCAATCGCCTCGTTGGTCGCAGAGAGTTTGAACGAACCAAGCAGTACGCCGGTTGAACCGGCTGCGACTTGGGAGAAGTTCGGTGACGTCGCCATGTCGAGGCTAGCCGAGAGGGTGCCAGATGCTGTGGGTGCCTGTGCTGGGATGATGGTATACACATCCACCGCGCAATCCAACCCGAGACCATTTTGGGCGAAGCAGCCACCGAGGCCGTAGGCATTGAACCAATCTTTCGCGGTAGCCGACGGACTTACGGTAGTAGAAAGCGGCGACCAGACCATGTTGGCGGTCGAGAGCTGCGCCGCAGTGCTGGGAGTAACGAGGGTCGTATCCCCTTTGAGCGACACCCCTATTGTAGCGTTGCTGCTTGTGGCTCCGATGGTCGCACGCAAAACATAGGTCTTGGACGTCCCTGCAGCGACAATCGAGTCAGCAACGTTACTCGTGCTGTTGAACGAAACAGTTACCACGCCGCTCGCGTTTGGCTGCGTCACCGTGCCGACGGAGCCGTTGGGACCAACAAAGGTCACGTTTGAGACCGAGGCACCCTTGGACGTCACAAGGAAGGACAGTTTGGAGAGCGCGACATCGCCATGCATGTCCGCGGCGATATTGAATGACAACAAGGTGTTCGTCCCTGCGGCGAGAGTGCCACCCTGCGTGTTGTAGGTGATGATTGGGAAGGATTTGAGGATCTCGGTGCCCGCGGTCGATTGTGCTGCTGCCACGGTTGGCTTGATGGTGCTGCCCGAGGATACGCCGACGGCGTACGTGCCGCTGATGCCAGTGTTCGCAGCATCAAGTGAGAGCTTTAGTATATCGCCCGAGGCTGTAACAGGGCCGCTGATGTTGACGCCCGCGATGTCACCTCTGACAAAGAGCGTTCGCGAGCCATTCGCCGGGACGCGGAACGCGCCTGACGCGATAGCTGAGGATGTCGCGTGCGTGCCGGAGGAAAAGACCGCTACACCGATTTGATTTCCCGTCGATGCGTCCCATAACGTCACCGTGCTGCTCTTCAAGTCGTGTGCAGAGCCGCTAGTCAACACGAATGCGACTTGGCGCAGGTCAATCGCCTCGTTGGTCGCAGAGAGTTTGAACGAACCAAGCAGTACGCCGGTTGAACCGGCTGCGACTTGGGAGAAGTTCGGTGATGTTGCCATGTCGAGGCTAGCCGAGAGGGTGCCCGACGACAATGCGACCGGCGACGCAATGAGCGCAGGGCCACCTAGTGCGACCGAGATGTTGCTGACAGTGTCCGTCGCGGCACCGAACGACTGGAGCAGCGAGAGAATCGCCGCGATTTGCGTCGATTTTAACCCTGCTGCAGAGGCCGGGAGCGCCCCTGCCGAAAGAAATAGTGATATACCAACTACAAGAACTGCACTGCGCACGGCGAATGATTTCATGCTGGATGACAGTACTAAGATATATAAATGAAGTCCACAATAAAAGACGTGGACTAACTTAGAATGACACTGGAGCCAGTACAACACAAGTAGTCGTTGTTGAAAACAGTCAAAAGATACTTTGTTTGGCACTAATCTTTCGCCTCGTTCCAGATCTTCTTCAGCATCTCGCGCATGTTGTGTGCCAGCGCATGGTCGTGAATCTCAACGAGGTAAAATGGGTGCTGCGCGGTTGTGATCATGACAATGTAGTCGCCGCCAACCCAAATACTTGCACTAAAATCGACTCCCGCAAGCTGGCGCACCTGGCGCCGAACTGCGTCGATCTTCCCTGCCAAACG
>CAISEE010000028.1 GCA_903884345.1 Candidatus Adlerbacteria bacterium
ACCAACTCACTCGATGGTTCGTTCAAGAAGGTGAAGCTTGCGGTTGCCGTGCATTCGGGGCTCACGCATGCGCGGCGGATGAAACTTATCACGACACTGCTTTCGCCGCCTGCATAGCCTCACATTTTCCCATTAAGCCTGATCCGAGCGTCACCGACGCTTCGAACGGGTACTATTACTGTCCTAAATGCAGGAAGAGTTTTTACGCCGGCGAAAAGCCGCTTCACCGCACCACCTGCCTGCACTACGTGCCCGACTCTCTATTTGGCCCAGAACGGGCCAAGAAAAAGCAGGAGTCGTATGACGCCTGTGTGGATGTGGTTGACTCTGGTTTGGCAGAGAGGTTGGCGCAGGCAGGGGCTGAGCTCGTCGAGATTCCGCTGAACACGACCGACTAACCGCCGCATCGCACGGGACGAAAGCCGCTGCTTCGTCTCGCGCGAAGCGGCGGCTTTTTCATATAAAAAAGAACCCCGCGTGGTGCGGGGTCAGTAGTCGGCGAATTCGATGCGTTGGAAGTCTTTGGCACGGGCGAGGTAGTAGACGTCGGCGCGGAATTTCTCGCCGGCGATGGCTTTGCCAAACCACATGCGGTCGGACTCGAGCATTTGGTCGAGCGGCAAATCGTCGCAAGGGTACCAGGCGGGGATCATGTCGGCGGTTTCGGCCAGCGTGCCCTCGAAGTAGTCGGTGCGATAGACGTGCACTTTAAAGTCGGGCTCGCCTGCGGCATAAAAGGTGATGACCGCAACTTCGTCGAGCTGCTCGGGCACGAGTTTGATGCCAAGCTCCTCGTTGGTTTCGCGAACAACACAGTCAACGAGCGACTCGCCGGGTTCGAGTTTGCCGCCCGGCCCATTGAGCGTGTTTGTGCCGATCTCTCCTTTCTTTTTGCGCCCGAGCAAGACGTGCCCGTTTTGGATGATGAGTGCGAGTGTCGCGATTTTCATAGGCGGTGCCTCGGTTCGTTTATACAAAGACTGTAGCACGATTGAGGCTAATGTTTAGCATGCGTTGCTGGACAGATGACAAATTGTCGCAACTATTGTACGCTCGGACACAGCCAGATCAGGGAGAAATACTATGGACTGCGTTTCGTTTGGCGCATTGCACGGGAAGGTCTTCGTCAGTGAGGAGCCGAGAAAAGTCATTTGGGAGCCGGGGGCCGAAGGGTCCTCGATTGTCATTAATGGCACGTTCGTCGAACATTGCCTGAGTCTGCCGGGTACCGAAGACACCTTTCGTCCGAAGGTTCAGCGGATGCTCTGGGCGACGACGGGCACTATCCTGCCTCGTCATTCCATTCGGTTGTATCGCTGCGGCGTGCGCCCTATGAGTCGGTTGGTGCCGTGGCGTGTGAGCTTGCTGGGCGGCACGCATCTCGATCTGAACGAACACACGCTCGGGAAGAGAAAGGTCGTGTATCATTACCGCGGCAAAAAGACGGATGACGACGTGCTGCGGTTGCAAAGTATCGTTGCTGCGTGGGTCGATTTCGCGCGGCAATGTTTGGAGTATCGCTAAATTCGGGGCGGTCGTCGTTATGACGGCCGCCCTTTCTCTATATTCAAAGCGCGTACTGGCTCATCACATCTTTATAATCGCGCTGGTACGCTTTGACGTGGGCTTGAACACGTGGAGGGTGCGATGCTGCGTACAATTGGGGTCCGACTGATATGGACTCCTCGATTGGATGTCGATACGAACACGCTCTCGATCCAGCTTGATCGCGAGTTCGCAAACCTGTGTGCCGATTATCGTCTGACAGATGAGCAGGCGTTCACCGAAATGACGTGGCTCGCGCTCGGCAAAGCGGTGAGTGCGGCACCGCACCGGTTCATGGATATGTACAACGGGTCACTGCTCCTCAACGGGCTCTACATGGGCAGCAACGGCGTGTGGATCAATCTCGATCCGGCCGCCGCGGAGTTCGACATGAACGCGCCCGTTCGGTATGTGGCTTAATGGGAAAATGTGAGGCTATGCAGGCGGCGAAAGCAGTGTCGTGATAAGTTTCATCCGCCGCGCATGCGTGAGCCCCGAATGCACGGCAACCGCAAGCTTCACCTTCTTGAACGAACCATCGAGTGAGTTGG
>CAISEE010000029.1 GCA_903884345.1 Candidatus Adlerbacteria bacterium
CCAACTCACTCGATGGTTCGTTCAAGAAGGTGAAGCTTGCGGTTGCCGTGCATTCGGGGCTCACGCATGCGCGGCGGATGAAACTTATCACGACACTGCTTTCGCCGCCTGCATAGCCTCACATTTTCCCATTAAGCCACAATGACTGACATGGTGCCATCTGCCTCGTACACCACTTGTGCGACGCGATTGTTGCACGCATAGCCGAGCTCGCTTTTGCGGCAATCTGGGTTGGGTGCCATGTCAACCCAACGCAACGCAGACACGGTTACCGTCGCCAACTTGTCCGAAGTGTGTATATTTTGGACCTCCGCCATGGAAAACGCCTTTCGCTTATTGAGAACTATTCAGTGTACCATATATACTTATTGTATTGCTTTGTCAAGCGTCGGCGAAATCGTTACGCCGCCAACACGTTCTTCGCCTCGCCGTGCTCGAAAGCGACGATATTTTCTAGCGTCGTGTCGAGGATGCGCTCGATGGCCTCGGTGGTGTCGAAGGCGATGTGTGGGGTCACGATGACGCGCGGGTGGTGCATGAGGTACTGGTTTTCGAGGACGTCTTTAAGCGCTTCCTCTTGTGGGTGCTCGGCGAGGAGGAGTTTGGACTCGTCGAAGGTGTCGCCCTCGTCTTCGAGGACGTCGAGGCCCACGCCACCGAACTGACCCTTCTCGAGCGCGGCGACAAGCGCCTTGGTGTCGACGACGGCGCCGCGAGCGGTGTTGATGAGGTAGACGTTTTTCTTCATGCGCGCGATGGTGTCGGCGTTGATGAGGTGGTGCGTGTCTTTGTTGTAGGGCACGTGGATGGTGATGACATCCGACTCGGCGAGGAGCTGCTCGAGCGGTACGTATGTAAAGTCGAACTCGCGTGCGACGTCGGCATTTTGAAAGGCATCGTAGACGACGACCTTCATGCCAAAGCCCTTGGCGATTTTAATCGCGTGCACGCCAATGTGGCCCGAGCCCACGACGCCGATGGTCTTGCCCTCGAGGTCAAAGCCGCGCAGTCCATCCTGCGAAAACGAACCCTGTTGTGCCACCTGCGCGTGCGCAGCCGAGACGCGGCGCGAGAGCGCAAGCAAGAGTGCGAAGGCGTACTCGGCCACCGTGTTGGCGCCATAGGTCGGGACGGTCGCGACCGTGATGCCGCGGGTCTTGGCCTCGGTAATGTCAATGTGGTCAAACCCGGTCGAGCGCGTCGCGATGAGGCGCAGCTTGGGGAATCGCTCCATGACGCTGGCGGTCACTTTGCTGTTGACGAAGACCGACAAGACCTCGGCCTCGTCATCGGTCACGTCGGAGTCCTGCACGGGGCCCACGACGAACGTCAGGTCGCCCTCGGGATATTTCCCGCGCACGTACTGCTCCTCCCAAGCCTCTTCGGCGAAATATATGACTTTCATGATGCTGTAAGTATACTCACTTTTTATAAAATGGAATATCGGCCTGGGAATCAGTGATCCTCGGGCTCGATATGGATCTTGACCGACTGCGCCGCGGGGATGGCGCGTCGAATCGCCGCCTCAAGGAGGTCGCTGTACTCGTGCGCCTGCCACAGAAGGGTCGCCCCGTCGACGAGGCAGTGGAGCGAGATGAACAGCCGCTCGCCCAGCGTGCGTGCCGAGATGTCATGAATCTCACGAACGCCGTCAATCGGCGCTGCAGCCTCGCGGATGGTGGCGCCCAAACGCTCGACGACGCCGGCCGACACGGGCGAACTCTCGACGGGTTCGACGTCGACCGGGTCGATGTGGACCGTCACGACCGTCCCCTGCCCCAGCTCTTGCTTCAGCAAGTCCTCAAGATGCGATGCTGCCTCGTGCGACGCGGCAACTGTCAGTGCGCCGTCGAGGTCCAAGTCGAGCCCCACGTGCAAGGCGCCTGCAGTGTCCCCAACCGCCACATCGTGGACGACGAACCCGTGCGAGCGCGTCACGGTGATGATTTTCTCGATGACCGTCTCGGTCGACACCGGCACGGGGCGCACGCGAACGATGACGTCGGCACCCTCGATAGCCGCTTTGAGCGCGTCGGTTGCCGCATGACGCACGACACGAAGCGACTGCTCGTGGCGCGTGCGATCGGCCGTCACTACGGCGTCGATCGAGACAAACGAACCCGCCGGGCGCACGCGCACGTGCTCGATAGCAATGACGCCGGGGACGCGCAGCAAAATCGCCCGCGCGGCGTCGGCCACCCCTTCGGGCGCGGCATCGACCAATACGTCGATGGTGCGCGTGCCCAAGTTCCACGCGACGCGAATGACGAAGACGGCCACAACAATCGCGGCAATCGCATCCGCACCCCTGAAGCCCAATCGCACGAAGACGAGCCCCACAAGCACCGCCGCCGAACTGAGAATGTCCGAACTAAAATGGAGCGCATCGGCCTCGAGCGCCTGACTCTTGGTCTCTTTGGCGACCCGCATGAGCGAGCGTGCGCGAAAGAAGTCGATGACTATCGAGACGATGATGACCGCAAAGGCGTACCACGTCGCCTCGACGGGCGCGCCGCCCCAGATGATGCGGTGCACTGCCTCGTACAAAATAAACGCGCTGGTCAAAAACAGGAGCCCCGTCTCGATGAGTGCCGACACACTCTCGGCCTTGCCGTGCCCGTAGTGATGATCTTCGTCGGCCGGCTTGGCCGAAATCTTGACCGAGTAGTAGGTCAAGGCCGCCGCTCCAAAGTCGAGCAGCGAGTGCGCAGCTTCAGACAAAATGCCGATACTCCCCGTCATCAAACCCACGACAAATTTCATCGTGGTCAGTGCCACGCTCGCACACACCGACCCCAGCGCCGCACCCTGCTTTGTATCCGACGATTCCATCGGTGCATTGTAGCGCATCGGCCTTCCCACGTCAGCCGCCAATGCGTCGATTACGGCTTAATGGGAAAATGTGAGGCTGTTTTGCCACACCATGGCCCAACCACAACGCAACAGCTACAATCAAGGTATGACTACAAAAAAAGTGTCCCAGGTGTGCGTCTGTGCGCACCAAAAAGAATGGCAATTTTAG
>CAISEE010000030.1 GCA_903884345.1 Candidatus Adlerbacteria bacterium
ACCAACTCACTCGATGGTTCGTTCAAGAAGGTGAAGCTTGCGGTTGCCGTGCATTCGGGGCTCACGCATGCGCGGCGGATGAAACTTATCACGACACTGCTTTCGCCGCCTGCATAGCCTCACATTTTCCCATTAAGCCCGAAATGACGCCCTACACTGTTCGAAACGGCTGCATCACACCGCCGCAGGTTAGCCTTTTTAAAAAAATGTGCGCCCTCGTCGAGCGTGTCCCAGACCCCGAGTGGTCCGTGGAACTCTCCTGCCACCATCTCTGCCACGCACTGGCACGCATCTGTCCCGGCGCGGTGGCGCAGGACGGCTACTTCGGCAAAGGCTGCGAACACAGTTGGCTCGTACTCGAACCATCTTTGGAAGCCGCGCGCACCGATTGGCGAGCGCGTATCGTCGCTGACATGTACCCGTGGGGCGGCGCATCACCACTACTGGTGTATACCTTCTGGTCGCTTCAGTGGAACAAGCTCTACATCGCCGACGATCGGGTTATCCAAAACGTGCGCTCGCGTGAAACCGCCTTCGACGTGCATGTCGAAGAACTCGTCTCACTTCTGCAGGCCGTCACCAGTTAATGGTGGCGGCTTCTTTTTTATATAACATCGACCACGCGAATGCGGGGGTTGCCGCGCCAGTCGGTTTCGACGTGGCCCACGATGTCGGCAAGCATGCCTTCGACCGCTACTTTTTGAAACGACTCGGGCGTCGAGAAAAAGGCGATGCCGGAAATTTTGACACCGTCGCGCTCGAGGCCGAGTTCGAGATGATCGGTCTTTTTGCCGAAGACGCGTACGCTTGCGATTTTTACCTGCGGGAATATGAAAAGAGGCTTCGCGTTTTGCATCCCGAAGGGTGCCATTTGTGCCAAATCGCGATGCGCGAAGGCGACCTCGGCCAACTCGAGTCTTCGGTCGACGGCGATGACCTGCTCGACCACAGCACCCGTGACCATTTTTTTGCACACCTCGGTCAGGCGCGGTGCCAACTCATGAATGCGATCTTGCAGGACCGAGAAGCCGCCCGCAGCGGTGTGACCGCCGAATCCGGCCAAGACGTCGCCCACCTCGCGCATGAGTTCGACCACGTTGATTGACCCATCCGAGCGACACGAACCGCGCATGAGCTCACCCCCGCCATCGCGCCCCCACAGAAAGACAATTTTGCCATGCGCCTGCATCAAGGAGTTTGCCACCAGTCCCAAGACACCGGGACGCCAGTTTGGGTTACCCATCACGATAATCGGCGAGTCGGCCATGTCGAGGTCAGCGAGGCGTTTGTTCACCTCTTTGGTGATACCCGCGACGATGGTTTTGCGCTCGGTGTTGATGCCATCCAATTGTGCTGCAAGGTCTTTCGCCTCGGCGGCACTGCTCGTGGCCAAGAGTCGCGCAGCCAAAAGTGGTGAGTCCATGCGCGAGGCGGCATTGATGCGCGGCGCAATCATGAAGCCGACGTCGTCCTCCGACAGTGTGTTTGGTTCGATGCGCATGGCCGAAAGCAGAGCCGCGAAGCCGGGCCGTCGATTGCGTCGCAAGACCATCAACCCAAAGCGTGCAATCATGCGATTCTCGCCGCGAAGCGGCACCATGTCCGACAAGGTCGAGATGCCCGCCAAGTCGAGCATCCACTTCTCTTGCCCCTCGCTAAAATGAAACCGATTCTTTTTCAAAATCCCCTGCACGAGTTTCCAAGCAACGCCCGCGCCGCACAATCCGTCGAACGGGTATGTATTGTCCAAGCGTTTCGGATTGATGACAGCGTATGCCGGAGGCAGCGCCTGTTTCCGAAAAGTCCTCGGATCTCCTTCCTTCGGAAGGCCAGACTTTTCTCCACCAGGCGCTGCCTCCTCCTCAGACTCTGTTTCACCGCCCACCGGCACAATATGGTGATCTGTCACAATAACCTCCATCCCCAACGAGTTGGCGTACGCAACTTTGACCGCGTCCGAGATGCCGAGGTCGACGGTGATGACCAGCGTGATGCCGTCGGCCGCAACCGAGTCGAGACCGTTGCTATTTAATCCGTACCCCTCGCCGTGACGATCGGGAATGTAGTGGCGCACCGAGAGCCCGATTGATCGCAAAAACTCTGCCAACAATACGCCGCCGGGGATGCCGTCGCAGTCGTAGTCGCTCCACACGCAAACTTTTTCTTTCGTTTCGACCGCGCGCAGAATTCGATCGACCGCTTTTTCGAGGTCGGGCAACAAAAACGGGTCGTGCGAATCACGATCGTAGTCGGGAGCCAAAAAGTCGGCCGCGGCCGACGCCTCGGTGATGCCGCGCTGGTACAACAGGTCCTGCAAGAGTGCCGAGTAGGGGGCGAGCGCCGTGCGAACATCCTGCGGCGCGCCGTCCTCGACCCGGTAGGTTTTCATGAAACCAAGTATATACTGAATGCATGGATACCTGTATTTTTTGCAAAATCGCCGCGGGCGCAATCCCCAGCAGCAAGGTCTATGAAGACGACATGCTATTCGCCTTTCTCGATATTCACCCCGTGGCGCCTGGACACACACTGCTCATCCCCAAAGCGCACTACCGCTGGTTTGATGAGCTGCCCGACGGCCTCTCCGACCATCTTTTTCGCACCGCAAAAAAACTCGCTCACGACATGAAGCAAAAGGACGGCGTCGACT
Source organism: Candidatus Adlerbacteria bacterium (assembly GCA_903884345.1). Classification (GTDB taxonomy): domain Bacteria; phylum Patescibacteriota; class Minisyncoccia; order Phycocordibacterales; family SBAW01; genus GWA1-54-10. The sequence continues at coordinate 2,651 of CAISEE010000030.1, forward strand.
ACGTACACCTCTCGATCGTCGGCAAAGACGTGCCGCACGTGCACGTGCATTTGATTCCGCGTGCGATGAAGGAATCGGTTACGGTATAAAAACTATCGTTTGAGCACCTCGAGTGCGGGGAGCGAGCCGCCGTTGGCCAAGAAATCGAGCGTGGCGCCGCCGCCGGTTGAGATGAAGACGCGCGCGGGGTCGAAGGTAAATTGATCGAGTGCTGCGACCGTGTCGCCGCCACCGATGACCGCTTTGCAGGGCGACTCAGCCAAGGCGCGCGCCAGCGCCGCCACGCCGTTGACGTACCCGCGCTCGTAGACTCCCATGGGGCCGTTCCACAGCACGAACTCCGCCTCGGCGATGCGCTTCGCCCAATCGGTGGCCGTCTGTGCCCCGATGTCGACGATCATCTCGCATTGGCGCACGTCAGTCGCACGTGCCTGGCGCCAACCGTCTGACTCAACAACGACGTCGCTTGGCACGTGAATCTGATCGCTTTTGGCGATGACGGTCGGGAGCTTCGTGTCCGATGAAAGCGACCGACCGGTCGGCATGCCGCGCGCACGGAGCATGTCGCTCGCTAATGCGCCACCGAGCAAAAGTGTCGGGTAGATAGAAATAATCTTCTCGATGAGCGGCACTTTGGTCTCAAACTTCGCACCCCCGATGATGGCGAGCGAATTTTTTGGTGGTGTGAGCGCCTCGGTCAGGCGAGCGATCTCTTCTTCAAGCAAGAGCCCCGCGAAGGACGGCAGGAGTTTGGCAACGCCCACATTCGACGCGTACGCGCGATGCGCTTCGGCGAACGAGTCTTCGACGAAGAGGTCGGCGAGCGACGCGAGGGTCTTCACAATGGTTGAGTCGTTCGTCTCTTCACCCGGCTCGCGGCGCATATTCTCGAGCATGAGGCACTCGCCGTCGGGGAGATTGGCGACATCGTCGTGGCAGTCGTGCGGGTACTTGTCGGTAAAGTTGATCTTGATGTCGGGTACGAGTTTTTGCAGTGCCTCGGCGACGGGGCGCAGCGACTGTTTGGGATCACGTCCGATGTAGCCCACGAGCACCACTTTGGCGCCGTGGCTCGTTAAGTACTGAATGGTCGCAAGCCCGCGCTTAAGGCGAAACAAATCCCCCACCGAACCATCGGCCAAAATCGGCAAATTCAAACTGGTGCGCAGCAGGACGCGCTTGCCACGAACGTCGGCCTCGGTTACGGAGTGGATTTTCATTTGAGTGTTCGGCACGCGAGGATTATGTCGCTAAATGAGCCCGGGTCGACGCTCGCGTGTCCGACCAAGAACCCGGCAATATCGCCTTCACTCAACAGCCCCGCCGCGTTTGCACCCTCGACCGAGCCCCCATAGAGCACCGGTACCCGAAGTGCGCCCGTGCGTCCCAAAATCTCGACAAGAATCTTTCGTATATAAATAGAGGTCTCGCGCAACTGTGCGGGCTGCATCGCCTCGGCAGCGGTTTTGCCGATCGCCCACACGGGCTCGTAGGCCACAACGAGCTTTGAGACGGCCGTGTGTTCGCTGAGCGCCGAGCGCAGTTGTGCCTCGAGCGCCGAGAAATGCGTGCCCGTCGCATCCTGCTCGGTCTCGCCGATGCACAAAACCGCCGTCAAGCCAGCCGCCTGCGCCTGCACAATCTGCGCCGCGATCATCTCGTCGCTCTCGCCCGCGGCGCGTCGCTCGGAGTGGCCAACGATGACGTACGAGACCCCGAAGCGCTTGAGCATCGCGGCCGACACGTCGCCCGTGTGCTTTTCGTCGGTAAAGGCCGAGACGCTCTGCGCACCCAGCCGAATACCGCCTGCGGTTTTGACCTTCGACGGCAGTGCCAGCGCCTGCGCCACCGTCGCAATGAGCGGGAAGGGCGGTGCGACGACGACCTCGACGGGCGAGAACGCCGCAACCTTGCGCTTCAAAGCCGCCGCAAGCGCTTTCGCGTCTTCCGGTTTGTCGACGTACATCTTCCAGTTGCCGATGATGAGAGTCTTCTTCACACAATAACTATACTACGGTCGCGTCATTCCATCACGCGCACAACTTCATCAATCGTGGTGAGCCCCAGTGCCGCCTTCGCGATGCCATCCTCTCCGAGCGTGAGCATCCCCTCCTCGTGTGCCTCGTCGGCCAGAATGCCGGCGTCGGCCTCGTGCACGATGAGTTCTTTGAGCGTAAGCGACGTGGGCAGCACTTCAACGAGTCCAAGGTGCCCGTGGTACCCGTCCGCGCACACAGCACATGCCTCGGGTCGCGAAAACACGAGATCCTTCCACGCAACCGAGCGTGCAACCGAGCGCTCGTCTTTTAATGTCGAAAGCACGCGCCCCAAGTCTGCGTAGCGCTCGATGGTGTCGATGTCGAGACGCGAGAGACGATGTGACGCGCGCACCTGCGCGCAGAGCCGGCGCACCACGCGCGTACCGATCGCCATTCGGAGTGTCGAGGCCAATTGAAGCGGTGAGACACCCAGTGCTTGCATCCGCGCAATGCCGTGGCAGGCATCAGGAGCCTCGATCGCAGCCAACACGAGCATGCCGCGATTGGCCGCCGCGACCGCAAGCGACGCCGTCTCGCTGTCTTTAATGAGACCGACCATGATGACGTCAGGGTCATGGCGCAAAAGGCCACGCAACCCCGACGCAAGGGTGATGCCTGCGGCAGCATCGGTCGCGGTTTGCGTGACGCCCGAAAGTCGCGCCTCGATTGACCCTTCGATCGTGGCGAGGCTACGCCCGGTGCCCGAGAGCATATCCATAAGTGTATATAAAAGAGTCGTCTTCCCCGAACCTGCGGGGCCGCTCACGAGGATGAGGCCGGCGGTCGACTGAAGTGCGCGATGTACCTGCTCTAATTGCTCGCCATGGAGCCCGTACGTCTCGAGTGAGAACCCGCGGCGATTGAGCGACTCGCGTATGAGTTGCAGGACGACGCGCTCCCTACCCTCGGCTGACATCGCCGCGACTTTAATCGAGACCTGCTCGGTCAAGGCCGCGTCGCCGACCACCACTTTGAAACGCCCTTCCGCTGCACCCCGGGGCACCACCGCCAATCGAGCGAGGAGCTTGAGGCGTGCGACGATGCTCAAAGCCGCCGCGCCGGGTAGGAGCATCGCGTCATGCAGTGCGCCGCCGATGCGGTAGCGAACCAGCAACCCTTGTTCGGTGGGTTCAAGATGAATGTCGCTCGCGTGCTGTGCGAGCGCGTGCTGCAAGAGCGCGTCAACCACCGACGCCGCCTCAGGCGACTCCGCGGCCGCACGCAACGCGTCCTCGCTCATATCTGAAAGCGGCGAAACGCGACCCACCGTGTCGGCCAACTGCCGCCCGAAACCGTCTTTGAGAACTTTCTGATACGTAAGGAGCGCGCGCTTCATCGAGGCGCGGTCGGTCAGGCGAAACCGTGCCCGATGCGAAACCGCAGGACGCAGTGCCGCGAAGTGCTCCGCATCGGCCACATCAAGCAGCGCCACCTCGAGCACTCCCTCCCCCAGCGCGTAGGCGACCATGTTGTGCGTGCGCGAGAACGGCTCGGGAATACTAACCAGCGCCTCGGGTGCGATGTCGTCAATCGACAGCGTCACAAAAGGGATACCCGCTCCGCGCGCGATAATCTTGCGCAACTCATCCTCGTCGAGGAGCCCGCTCTGTGTGAGTTCGCGCGAGAATGCGTCACCCGATAGCTCGGCACGACGCGTGACTTCTGCGACCTGCGCACGAGACACGAGCCCCGAGTCGAGCAGAAATTTCACCAGCTGCTGTTCATCAGCGTACATTTGCATTCAGTATATATCCGATTGCAAAAATCGCGGCGCCGATAATGCACATGAAGGCACGAAAAAAGGCGGCCGTAGTCATGGCCGCCCGTTCGAACTCTCCTCAGCAGGCATGCATACTCAACGTCGTGGCGCCTTGCGTGCAGCCGCCCATGCTCGACTTATCCTTCAGCACCCCGCCGGGGCCAAAGGTGAGCGTCACCGACTGGTACTGGCTGTGCACACTGAAGCCCACGTTGCCGTAGGACGCGCTGCTGTAGGACAGCACCGTGTCCGTGCCGTGCGTGGACGTCATCGACGGCGCACCGAGGTCACGACGTGCGTCCGCGATGGTCGTGGTCCCAATGCTGTACGAATCCACCGCCGCCATGTTGAGAGGCGGTGTCCCGCCGGAAAAGCACGCCGACAGAAGCAGCACCGGCAGCAACGTCATACCCTGATTGATACGCATGATCACGTCTCCTTGTTCGTATCGAAATCCCAGGCCGCAGAACGCGTCGTGGGTAACCAAGCTGAACACTTCATACCATTCATATGTGACTTACGCAAGGGGTGTTGACATATATTATAGAGAGCATATATTTGTAGTATCTGGTAACCGCCCCGAGTGGGCGGTTGTTCTGTTCCCAAATGGGAAGCAAATCCAGAGCAACTACAAGGTAATCAATATGTATGTTTGATCTAAAAATAATGAACTCGGTCTTGGGCGAACTTGAGGACGAGCGCGGCATCCCGCGCGCCAAAGTCGTCGAGGCCATCGAAGCGGCGCTTGCCACCGCCTACAAGAAAGAATACGCCAAGCGCGGGCAAATCATCCGTGCCAAACTCGACATGGACACCGGCACCACCGAATTTCAGCAGGTGAAGGAAGTCGTCGACGACACCACCGTGCGTTTTGATGCAGAAGATGGCGAGGACGAGGCGCCGGAGGACGAGAGCGAGGAGTCACTTCCCCGCTTCAACCCCGAGCAGCACATCCTTCTTGCCGACGCCAAATTCATCAAGCGCGACGCCAAGGTAGGCGACGAGCTCGTCTTTGCGCTTGAAACCAAAGAGGAGTACGGCCGCATCGCCGCGCAAACCGCAAAGCAAGTCATCATCCAAAAGATCCGCGAGGCCGAGAAGGTCTCGGTGGTGGCCGAGTATGGCGCACGCCAGGGCGAAATCATCTCGGGCTCGGTGCAGCGCATGGAGCGCGGCAACATCTTCGTCGACCTCGGACGCGCAACCGGCATCCTCCCCTACGACGAGCAGATTCCGGGCGAGCGTTACCGCCAAGGTGAGCGTCTGCGCGCCCTGCTCTACCAAGTAGAGGAGAGCACTCGCGGCATCTACCTGCGTCTGTCGCGCTCAAACTCGCAGTTCCTCGTCAAACTTTTCGAAGTCGAGGCACCAGAGGTCGCCAACGGCACCGTCATCTTTAAATCAGTCGCCCGCGAGGCCGGCAGCCGCTCGAAGGTCGCCGTCATGTCGACCGACCCGCACGTTGACCCGGTGGGTTCGCTCGTCGGCCAGCGCGGCGTACGCGTCTCGACCGTCACATCGGAGCTTGGTGGCGAGAAAATCGACATCATCGAGTGGAACGAGGATCCGAAGTCGTTCATCGAAGAGGCGCTCTCGCCGGCACGCATCCTCGAGGTCGTCCTCGACGAGGCCGAGCACAAAGCAACCGTGCGCGTCGCCGAAGATCAGCAATCGTTGGCAATCGGCCGCGGCGGCCAGAACGTGCGCCTCGCAGCCAAATTGACCGGCTGGCGCATCGACATCCAGTCGACCCAGGCACCAAAAGCAGCCGAAGCAACTGAAGATGTCGCGCCGACTGCACCCGAGGCAACCGATGAGGCAGCAGCAGAGTAGCGTTACAATCTAACCCATTTCAACGTATGAATATCTGGCAAGACATCGAACCGGGCACCGCGAGCGAGATCACGACCATCATCGAAATCCCGCGCGGCTCCAACAACAAGTACGAGGTCGACAAGAAGACCGGCCTCATCAAGCTCGACCGCGCCAACTACTCGGCCGCAGCCTACCCGTTTGACTACGGCTTCGTGCCGCAGACTCTTTGGCACGACGGCGACCCGCTCGACATCATCGTCCTCACGACCTACCCGTTGGCGCCTGGCATCATGGTGTCGGTTCGCCCCGTGGCCGTCATGGAGATGGTCGACTGCGGCGAGTCGGACTTTAAAGTCATCTCGGTCCCGGTCGAAGATAAGCGCTGGGACGATGTGCAGGACTTGGCCGACCTCAACCCGCACACCCTGAAGGAAATCAAGCACTTCTTCGAGACCTACAAGCAGCTCAAGGGCAAGCCCGCACCGGTTGAAATCGGTGAGGTCAAAGGCCGCGACGCGGCGATTGCCACCTTCAACGAAAGCGTCGAACTCTACAAGCAGAAATACGGCACAAACTAAATGGCTACCAAAGACACCCACACAGCACTGGCGCTGACCTTCACCAAGACCGTCCTCCCCGACTCCGAGGTCAAACTCGCGGGTGAGATTCCGTTCGAGGCAATCGCCCCGTTTGATACCGAGGCACTTCTTGACCTCGCCAAAGAACTCGAACTCCCCGGCTTCCGCAAGGGCCACGTCCCGCCCGAGATGGCACGCAAGACCCTCGGCGACGCGATGATTATGGAAGAAGCAGTCGAGCTCTTCATGCACGAGTTCTACCCCGCACTCATCGAGGCGCACACCATCGACGCCGTCGGCCGCCCCAACATCCGCATCACAAAGTTGGCCCCGGGAAACCCCGTCGGCATTGAAATCACGACCGCCATCTACCCCGAAGTGACGCTTCCGAAGGATTGGAAGAAGCTCGGCGAGAAGACGCCGCTTGAGGCAGCCGCCCCGGTCGAGGACAAAGCACTCGACGAGGCGCTCCTCTCGATCCGCCGCGCACGCGCCAAGGCCGAGGACACCGAGTCGACCCCTGAGTCGGAGGTGCCCGAGGACAAGCTCCCGGCGCTCGACGACGCATTCGCACAGTCGCTGGGCAAATTCACCGACCTCAACGACCTCAAAACCAAGCTGCGCGAGAACATGCAGCAGGAGAAGGTGCAGCAAGCTAAAGAGAAGCGCCGCGGCAAGATCGTCGAGGATCTCCTCGAGAAGACCACCGTCGCGGTGCCGCACATCTTCGTCGAAAGCGAGCTCGAGAAAATTGTGGGCCAGCTCAAAGACGACGTGACGCGCTTCGGTATGTCGTTTGAGGACTACCTCAAGCGCATGGAGAAGACTGAGGAGCAGGTGCGCCAAGATTTCACTGAGCAGGCAACCAAGCGCGCTAAGCTCCAGTTGGCTCTCAATAAAATCGCCGACGACGAGAAGGTCGAGGCCGACAAGGAGGCGGTCGAAACCGAGCTCAAACACGCGATGGAGCACTTCCCCGATGCGCGCCCCGAGTTGGTCCGCATCCACATCGAGACCGTCCTGCGCAACGAGCGTGTCCTGCTCTTGCTTGAAGGTGAGGACATCACCAAGCCCCAGGTCACCGAGTCGCACGAGGGTCACGACCACGCCGACCACGAAGGCCACGATCACGAATAGTTTTCAGTACAGCAAAGAAAAACGCCGCACTCTGATTAAGGGGTGCGGCGTTTTGCGTTCCTAACCTAACCGAGTGGTTACTGCAGGCGACCGGTGACACACCAGTCTTCGAGCAGTTCGTCTGCTTCGTCGGGTTGACCGTGGCGTACGAGCCACATGCATCTCGCTTGGACGTAATCGTCATCAAGCGGAATCCGCGCAAAGGCGGCAGCCGGCGAGCCAGTCAAAAAATCAATCGGTAATGAAATTGAAAGAGGAACTATAATACTACTCTGCAAATCTGTCTCCTTAAAGAACTGCCAACCATTTTTTGACAGAGCCATACTACACACAGCGCCGCTTGGTGTCAAAACGTAAAACGACCTCCATGCCGAAGCTGGAGGTCGTAGGCCGAACTGAAATGAATGAGCTAAAATGTACGATTGAAAGATCTAGCGGTCAGTGGATTTGATAGCATACCGCCGGTACTGGTTTCCACGCCGAGACTGACGCTTCCAGCACCGGTCCTTACTGCGGACCACCTCCCGATCCACGAAGTCGTCGTCGGCCTTTACCAAATCAGTACGCCGATGACCCAGCGTTCCATCCTTTACACCGGCCGGCGACCGCTGGTCGAGCCCGTGGCCCATAGCGCGGGCGGTGGCGACTTGCCGACGAATGGCGCGACGCAGGTTTCCCTCGGCAAGTTCGGCGACTTCCTGACCATTGATGATGCGAATGACCGGAACAGGCTTGGAATATCCCCGTGCATCAAGTGTCACATACATGAAACAACTCCATTATGTTTCCCGATGGTGATTCGTATGCAGTCAGTCGCCTGACGCCTCTTTGGCATCGCGCTGACAGCTGCAGACGACACCGTTTTCGGCCACGTACAGTGATTTTACGTAGGTAGTCGCGGCCTTCGCGACAGCCTTAGCGGGGCCGCGAAAGTGCGCAACCGTAACGCTCACAACGTCGGTCGAAATATCCGAGTTAGCCATTTTCGTCTCCAAACATGTGTTCCTCATGGATCGTAGCATATTAGATTTATTTGTCAAGCACCATCGAATAGCCCCACGTTTGCCTTCAGAACATTTGCTATACTGACCCCATATGAAAATGTCCCAACCTGAAGGGCGATTCGACAGTGCGGAGGCGAAGCGGCGCATCGACAAAGCCGAGACGGTCAACGTACTTGGCAAACTCAACGTCGCCAAATGCCTCGCAAAAGAAAAGGAGACCCTCTATCGACTACAGAAGCATGCTATTCCCGAGGACCGACTGCAGAGTAAAGACAAAGACTTTGTGGGTCTCATGAAAAAGAAGTTCGATTCGCAACAAAACTTCGCCGAGCAAACCCGTAACGCCGATATTGCACGATGTTTTGAGGTCTTCTTGCTCGATCAGATGACGCGCTATGCGCTACCCGACAAGTCGATTGGTGGATTTAAGACATCAGACTACGACGACATCGCGCAAGGCGTCGACCTGGTTGCAGAAATCATCCCAGACGACGGATCTTCTGAGAAGATGCCGCCCGACGACGCGCAGTCGACACCAAAGGAGCGCCTTGATTTCGCGCTCGACGTCACCTACTCCGAAAGTTACCTGCATAAAAAATTCGCGACGATCGAGAAAACACTCTCGGTCGGCGAAGCGGCACGACTTAAATATCTTCCCACCGAGACCATGCCCGCAGGGCGCGAGTACGCGTTGCCGTCATTCATTATTGGGCTCTCCCCACAAAATATGGTGCCATTGCTTGAAGCTTGGAGTTCTGGCAATCAGGATGCACTTGATAAAAGCACGTTCATGTTGACCGTCTTCAAACAAATTGAGATGCAAGCCCTTGCGTATGCAACGTTCTGCAGCAAACGCGGCCACCGCAAGATGGCAGACCGCTACGCGGCCGTGCATAAGACGATTGAGGAGGCACGAAAGCAAAAGGCACGCGAACTCAATGTGGTCTTCCAAGAGGTGAGCCTCCAAAAAGACACCGTGACCGCGGGTATCCGCGCTGGTCTCGATTCGTTCGGCAAAAACACCGAACGTGCTGCCGCGTTTAACCGCGCCGCGTAGCGAAGACTTCCCGAAGAAGTTACTTCGTCGCGTCCCGCGTCGCTTCGATGCCTTCCACGATCTCTTTGTGGACGCGGTCGTGCTTAAATTCGGCAATCGAGAGGGTTTCCTGCTTTTTCTCGAGAATCGGGCGCAGGAGCTCAAGTGTTTGGTCGCACATGGTTACATACTCCTCTCGCTCGCCATCGCCCGCATTGTCGCGGTTGGCGTAGTCGGCGAAGACCTCCAGCTGCGCCACAATCTGCTCGAGGATGAGCAGCTGTATGGCGTGCTCTTGAAATTGTTTTCGACTCGCCGCGTCGGCTTCGGTCGACAGCCACAGCCCGGCGAGTTTCTCGACCGCATCGCGTTCGACGCCGACCACGGTGCGCGGCACGTTCGTGAGCATTCCCTTGAATCCCTTCGTTTGGAAATATTTGACCTCGGTCGGTTTGTTTTCGTCGATTTTCTCTAAAATGCCTCTGAATTTATTCGGCACGGATTTGACCCCGAACGACACGTCGATCGCCAGCGCCACATGCTGTTTGCCGCCCGCAGCGTTGCCGATTTCAATCACGAGGTCGACGCCGTTGAGGATGTCGTCAAAAGGCGCCGTGCGCACCGCAATGACTTTATCGCCAAACCACTTCTCCTTGATGCCCGAATAGACGAGCCCTTCGAAGACGTCCGCCATCATTTTTGCCTCGATACTTGCCTGGCGCTCGGCGGGGCGCATACGGTCAAGGTCTTGCGCGAACCGCTGTTTAAACGTCGCGACCTTCTTCTCATCGCGGGCGACGTCGTAGAGCGTGCTAAAATCGCGCATCTCGACCCCTTGTACCTGAGGTGAGTTTTTCATGACCTCGTGGGCAAACTGTATCGTGTCGACACGCTCGACCTTTTTGTGGTCTTCGGTCTGCGGCAACTCGCGTGGTCGCTCAGTGCCGCTGCGTCGAGGAGATTCTTGGTGCATACCTTCACGATGGCACGAAAAAATGTATACTTCGGGGTATGGAACATCAACCTATATACAACCAGCTCGTGCCGATGGTCGTCGAAAAGAGCCCGTACGGCGAGCGCGCGTTCGACATTTACTCGCGCCTCCTCAAAGACCGCATCATCTTCCTCGGCGGCCCGATCGAGGATCACACCGCAAACCTCGTCATCGCCCAACTCCTCTTCTTGGCTTCCGAAGACCCGAAGAAAGACATCCAGCTCTACATTAACTCCCCCGGCGGCTCGGTCACCGCAACTTTGGCTATGCTCGACACCATGTCCTACATCAAGCCGGATGTGGCGACCGTCTGTGTGGGTATCGCCGCTTCGGGTGCCGCAATATTGCTTGCCGGCGGCGCCAAGGGCAAGCGATTTGCGCTCCCCAACGCCGAAGTGATGATCCACCAGCCGTGGGGCGGGGCGCAGGGTCAGGCCACCGACATTGAAATCACCGCGCGCCACATCGTGGCAACCCGCGACCGCCTCAACAAAATCCTCGCCAAGGCCACCGGCCAGCAGCTTGCCAAAGTCGAGGCCGACGTCGAGCGCGACTACTTCATGAGCGCCGAGGAGGCCAAGAAGTACGGCGTCGTCGACGACATATTCTCGGGCAAAGGCGCCACCATGGTTGCCAACGGCAAGAAATAGTCTCCGAGTGCGATTGCCGAAATACGCGAATCCTGCTATCCTGACAATGTTCAGGATACGTAGCGTTGTTTACACCTATTACATCATTTTAGTATGTTTTCCGCCCTCCCCACCCACATTCTGAAACCTTTTTCTGTGATTTCTCCGTCATTCGGCATATTCCCTTCTCGCTAGTCACAGCGCATCGTACAGATATGGCACGGAGCGGTTTGGAGACAAATCGCGTATGTCATTAAAATTATTGGTACTGCTTCTGGGGACAACGGCCCTCGGCGGCGCGGTCATCGGGTTCGTGTTTCGTTGGCTCCTGGTTCTTGCACGCAAAGGTTCGATAGAGCTCGAAATTAAGCAGATTCTCCTCGACGCCCGCGAAGAGGCCAAGCGCATCTCGACCGAGGCCGAGGAGTTGTCGCGCCAGAAGGTCTTCATCGCCGACGCAGAGATTCGTGAGAAAGAAGAAAAAATCACCCGCGGCGAGGACCGCGTCTTTAAGCGTGAGGAAGCACTCGACCGCAAGCAGCAAGAGCTCGATACCGAGATCGCCAACGTGAAGTTGCGCATCGAGGAAATCAAGAGCATCAAAGAGCGCGCCGACGCGCTTCTGGCCGAGCGCTCCAAAGAGCTCGCCCGCGTCGCCAACCTCAGCAAAGAACAAGCTAAAGAGCAGCTGTTTGAAGAATTGAAGCGCGAGAGCGACGAGGATTTCATGATGCGCATCGCCAAACTCGAGCGCGACGGCATGGAACGCCTCGAGCGCCGCGCCCGCGAAATCATCACCACCGCCATCCACCGCATGGGCAACTCGGTCGCCTCCGACACCATGGCCACCGCCGTCACCATCCCCAACGACGAGATCAAAGGCAAAATCATCGGCAAAGAGGGCCGCAACATCAAGGCGCTCGAGCGCGCCACCGGCGTTGAGGTCATCATCGACGACACCCCGGGCTCGATCGTGCTCTCATCGTTTGACCCCATCCGCCGTGCCATCGCCCGCATGGCACTCGAGAACCTCATTCTCGACGGCCGCATCCAGCCGGCGAAAATCGAGGAGGTGGTCGAGAAGACCAAGACCGAAATCAACAAGGTCATGAAAGAGAAAGCCGAGGCTGCCGCGTTCGAGACCGGCGTCCTCAACCTCGACCCGCGCCTCATGATGATCCTCGGGCGCCTACACTTCCGCACCAGCTACGGCCAGTCGGTCCTCCAGCACTCAATCGAGATGGCGCACATCGCCGGCATGATTGCCGACGAGATTGGTGCCAACTCGGCAACCGCCCGCGCCGGCGCTCTTTTGCACGACATCGGCAAAGCACTCGATCACGAGGTCCAGGGCACCCACGTCGAAATTGGCCGCCGCATCCTACAGAAGTTCAACGTGCACGAAGACGTCATCAAAGCCATGCAGGCCCACCACGAAGAGTACCCGTACGAGACCGTCGAGTCGGTCATCGTCCAGGTCGCCGACGCTATTTCAGGCGGCCGCCCGGGCGCACGCCGCGACTCCGTCGAGCAGTACATGAAGCGCCTCGCCGACATCGAAGAAATCGCCAACTCATTCCCCGGCGTCGAGAAGTGCTACGCCATCGCCGCCGGTCGCGAGGTGCGCGTCTTCGTGCGCCCCGACGAGACCACCGACTTCGCTGCCCGTGAGCTCGCACGCAACATTGCGCTCCGCATCGAAAACGAGCTCAAGTACCCCGGCGAGATTCGCATCATGGTCATCCGCGAGTCCCGCTCGATCGAGTTTGCCCGCTAACCCTTACCCCACAACGAAAAACGCCGCCTCAGTCTTTGTGACGGAGGCGGCGTTTTTCATACAGCGGCTACTCGATACGAAACGGGTTGTAGCGCACGCCGATATCGTAGACATCCACACCTTCGGCGCGCTTGAGGCGGTTCACAATGAGGTATGTAATGGGTGTGAGCAGCACTTCATAGACTACTTTGGCGATGTAGAGCGAGCCGATCATGACCAAGAGGTCCTGGGTGGGCATGGTGCCGGCAAAGGCGATGGTGCTGAAAATTGCGGCTTAATGGGAAAATGTGAGGCTATGCAGGCGGCGAAAGCAGTGTCGTGATAAGTTTCATCCGCCGCGCATGCGTGAGCCCCGAATGCACGGCAACCGCAAGCTTCACCTTCTTGAACGAACCATCGAGTGAGTTGGT
>CAISEE010000031.1 GCA_903884345.1 Candidatus Adlerbacteria bacterium
AGATGGCCTTCGGGACCGACTCGTTTAAGGCAGCCGACGCCAACTGGCGAAAGGGCATCGAGGCGCTGTTCGGCGGGTTGCTGAAGTCACTCGAGCAAGTTGGCGTCGTGCAGTTTGTGCCCACGGGCGAGCGATTCGACCCCTACAAGCACGAGGCGCTGCGCGAAGTCGAGACCGAGGACGCATCGCTTGATCACACCATTGAACGCGTCGAGCGAGCAGGGTATAGTATTGGCGAGAAAATTATCAGACCGGCACAGGTTTCGGTCTACGCCACCAAATAATTTCGTTACCATTTTTATTAACATCAATACACAAACTTATGGCAAAAATTCTTGGCATCGATCTTGGTACCACTAACTCGGCAGTTGCCGTCATGCGCGCAGGCGAGCCGCAAATCATCGAAAACGCCGAAGGCGCACGCACGACCCCGTCGGTCGTTGCTACCACCAAAACCGGCGAGCGCGTCGTCGGCCTCATCGCACGACGCCAGGCCGTAACCAACCCTAAAAACACCGTCTACCAGATCAAGCGCTTCATCGGCCACAACTACGACGAGGCGTCGGCACAGAAAGACAAGGCGGTCGTGCCGTTTGAGATGCGCAAGTCGGCAAACGGCGGTATCGAAGTTGAGATGGGGGATGCATGGTTTCGCCCCGAGGAAATCTCGGCGATGATTTTGCAGAAGCTGAAGGCCGACGCCGAGAAACGCCTGGGCGAGACCATCACTGAAGCGGTCATTACCGCGCCTGCGTACTTCAACGACGCACAGCGCGCGGCAACTCGCGACGCGGGTAAGATTGCGGGCCTCGACGTCAAGCGCATCATCAACGAGCCGACCGCTGCAGCGCTTGCATATGGTTTCAATAAAAAGAAAGACGAGAAGGTCGTCGTCTTCGACTTCGGTGGCGGCACCTTCGACATCTCGGTCTTGGAGGTCGTTATGGCCGAGGGCAACGAAGGGTCAATTGAAGTTCGCTCGACCGACGGCGACGCACACCTGGGCGGCAAGGATCTCGACCAGAAAATCATCGACTGGCTCGCGACCGAGTTTCAAAAGGAGAGCGGCATCGACGTGCGCAAAGACGCACTTGCACGCCAGCGCCTTGACGAAGCTGCCGAGAAGGCAAAGATCGAGCTCTCGACCGCGATGGAGACCGAGGTCAACATCCCGTTCATCACCTCGGATTCGTCCGGCCCGCGCCACCTCCTCATAAAGATGAGCCGCGCCAAGCTCGAAGAGCTCTCGGCCGAGTTCATCGACCGCGCACTGGCAATCACCAAGCGCGCGATGGAAGCCTCGCCCTTTAAAATCGGCGACATCAATGAGGTCATCCTCGTCGGCGGACAGACCCGCATGCCGGCAATCCAGGCGGCAGTCGAGAAGTACTTTGGCAAAAAGCCGAACATGAGCGTCAACCCCGATGAGGTCGTCGCAATCGGTGCAGCCATCCAGGGCGGCATCCTCGGCGGCGAGGTGCGCGACATTCTTCTGCTTGACGTCATCCCGCTCAGCCTCGGCATCGAGACCATGGGCGGCGTCGTCTCGAAACT
>CAISEE010000032.1 GCA_903884345.1 Candidatus Adlerbacteria bacterium
ACTACCTTGCGGTATTTAGCAGGACAGACGAGGTGGTAGATGAGGACACTGACGTTGTGGCTTTTATGCAGGTAGATGCTCACTGCTCAACTCTAACACCGCAGCAAGCTGCGGGGTATTGACCCTAAGAGAGAATAAAGATTTAATTACACAAAAACCGCCGCAGCCCACAGAGGTGCGGCGGTTTTTGTGTATCTTGACCGAAGTGCCGTTTCTGTGTTATATTGCAAACAGTGTTTGGAGGTCTTACCTATGGAAGAAGTTCAGGAAGTGCCGGAAGAACAAACTGAGTCGAGTTTTCGCCATCTTGTTGTGTTTGCGCTTGGTGACCAGGTTAACGTATGCACAATGGCACACCTGGTCGAATCAATCCGCAACCTCGGGTTCGCACTCACCATCGGTCGTCCTGAGACTGATGACGGTGAGGCGCCCTGTAGCTTAGATAAGACCCAGCAGTCGCAGCTCATGGAGGCGGTTGAGATACCGCAGTTCCTTCGGCACCACGACCCTGTATTACCGAGGCGGAGTTTTGCGTCCGTGTTTATTCGAGCAATGGAGCATATGCCGATGCCGAGAATCGTGCTGCCGCCCGAGGTTATGAACGAGCAGGAACTACCGCCGTGGCGACAAGGGAGGCATGTTCGTAAGTTCAAGAAACGGAAACTACAGAAGTTCTCGACACGAAAGCGCTCCTAGCGAGCGACGACGCCCGGTGGTACATCCCACCGGGCGCTTTTTATGCAACGGTGCGGCTTTTTTGTTGCACAATCGGCGTAACATTATTATCTGGTATCATAAATAGGAGGTTCGGAGGATGTACAATGAGAGAGCGAGAGACACGCAGGCCTGTGGTTCTTGTGTTCGTGGGCAGCGGTCACGCGGATGCCGCGAGAATCGCCGAACACCTCGCGGCACACATGGACGGTGAAGTGTTTATACACCCGATGACACCGATTCCCAGGTGGGTAGGGGGTCCGAGGGCGGAGAAGTTTGATTTGCAATTCACGAAACGGGGACGCAACCCCAAACAACACAACTCTTAGCAAGCCAGACGCCCGGTGGTACATCCCACCGGGCGCTTTATATAGACCCTACCTGTAAGTCAAAACCGCGCTCCCTGGGGAGGGAACGCGGCGGACGCTCGACCAATTACGTACTCGCGCGCACTTTCCATGCTTTGCGCAGCGCAACCAGACCGATTAAGATAAAGCACAACTCGAGGGCAATTGTAGGCCATGCCCGAAGGGGGAGGAGACTATAAGTGATTGCCAGCGCACCGATTACGTTGAGCGTGTTGTACACCAACCCGGCCGAATCCACTTTTCTGTTGGTAACCAGGCCATACGCCACAAGGAGAATGACCATACCCGCCCAACCTATACTTTGTTCCAAGGTACTCTCCAATAACAAGGGTGCCTCACTGCGAGGACACCATCTGCAGACAGTATGCTATGTTTTACGCATTCATGCCCAAATTTCCGACTATTCGTCTAATATATCTCTATATTACAAGGATTGTTAAGGACACTCTGTAATAATGTGTCGATTTTATTGACACTTTTGTTCAAAGGAGCATACTATACACATGATGACACAGACGGATTTTGCGGAGCTACAGCAAGCCCTTCAGGATGTTGGCCTATCGGAAAAGGCGGCGGGCATCTATTTATCGCTTTTGGGCAAAAATCGCCTTGGCATCGCGGATCTTGCGCGGGAGACCGGGCTCAAACGAGCCACCTGCTATGAGCATGTCGCAGCGCTTTTGGCCCAAGACTTCATTATGCGTGTCCCAATAGGGAAGCGAACCCTATACGCGGCGCAAGACCCCGAAAAAGTGCTCCAAGCAGTACAGCTGAAAACAGCAATTTTTGCCTCGAAAGTAAAAGAGTTATCAGCTATACATGCGCAGACCACTAATAAGCCGCGTGTCACGTTTCATGAGGGGAAGCGCGAGTTGCGCGCAATTTATGAGGACCTTTTCAAAACAATGGGAGACACGTACTCCATCTTTCCGGCAGAAGCGTTTTTTAAAAACTTTAGCGACGAAGAGTACAACAACCTCGACAAGCAAAACAGCGCG
The DNA here is from genome assembly GCA_903884345.1 of Candidatus Adlerbacteria bacterium. Classification (GTDB taxonomy): domain Bacteria; phylum Patescibacteriota; class Minisyncoccia; order Phycocordibacterales; family SBAW01; genus GWA1-54-10. Next base: position 2,081 of record CAISEE010000032.1, read on the forward strand.
CACGCAATGAAAACGCACGACCTATTCATCGCCGACCCGAAACTGTTTAAGAAATTGAACGCGCTGCGCGAGAAGAATGAGGGATTTGAGCACAAACACGCCAAACGGCTGCCTGATTGGTTTACATCAAACGTAGATATGTTGCTGTTTAAAGACAAAGTAGCGCTCATTAGCCTGCGCGACCTTACGGCCGTCGTGATTGAAAACCAAGACATCGCCGAGCTTCTCAAAAACATGCACACGTTTATCTGGAAAGGGGTGTAAAAAATTAAACGCCCCGGATGTACCGAGGCGTTGTGGGCAGAGTGCCCAAGTGATTAGTGCGGACTATGCGTCCTTTCTGCGCGAACCGAAGACGAACCGAACAGCATTGGCTGTCATAATGAGCGGCCAGAGCAGGAATCGTAGCGCCATAAGCATCACGAAGATGATCACCGTCCACACGACGCACTCGACGAGCCAGGGGTTTAAGCCCAGCGTTTGCGCGAACGTCGCCGCGGCGCTTGTGATGACAGATGGGTGCGTCACTGCCAGGTAGCCCGTGCCGATGATGGTGCCGTACGCTGCGATTTTGGGCAAGGATGCGAACACAAACTGTTTCACACCTCCGGCGACGGCAGCTTTGGCCGCAATCCCCGAACCGGCAAGCGCTTTTGCCTTAAGCCCCAGCATCAGCGACTTTCCCGCAAGGAAGAACGTCCCCGCGTCGAGCGCCGCCATACCCCACTCGCGTGGCGTCGGCGTCTCTCCGCGTACCTCGCGGCGCTCAATCTGCTGCAAGCCACTCGTGAATATCTCCTTGAGGCTTGCCGCAATCGTTGAGGCCGGTAGGCGACGCGCGATCCCGTGCTCGTAGTCGATGTCGAATCGGCCCAAGAAATCGGGACCAAGCTCGACCGTGCGAACGACGACGTGCCATCCGCACTCCTCGGGCTTTTGCGGCCTGGGCGAAGGAGGAGTGTAGCGCTGCAGAGCATCTGCAAGCGCTTTGGCTCGGTCAGCCAGCGTCGCGTTTTGTGCCACCGCAACGTTGATTCTGAGAATCGAGTCGATGTAGCGATCGAGTGTCGAGACCGCAGCGATGAAGTCGTCACCTCCTTCAAGACACTTCGCGATGATTGGCACGAGCCGCTGGTGCCCCTCACGCCTCAGCGCGAGTTGGAACTCCGGCGTCTTGCCGTAGAGCGCGAAAATCGCGGGCGCGCGCTCGGGGTACTGCCAGAACATCGCTCGAATGAGCGGATCTTGACTGTCGGCCGCGGCACTAGCCACTGCCTCATCAAGCGAGCGACTCGGGTGGGTCCAAACGACCGCAACCGAGAGCCCCGCTGCGAACACCAGGAAACCCAGTGCCCGCAGCAGCCACGTGTAAAGTGTTTTCGTAACTTTTCTCCCTTTTCAACCCTTCGCCAGACCATACCGGCGAAGTGACTTATTCTTTGCAATCATACTACTTTTGGAGTCGTTTGTCAATAGCCTTTACTCCTCAGTTGTAACTGGCCGGATGCGCAGTCGGCGGGGCACTCTGTGACTTTCTTTTTGGGGAATTCTCCTCTACAGTGAGAGTGGGCGATTATTATTCTTATACATAGAGGAAGCGCGCAGATAGGTAGGCCTTGTGTCCCGCAGGTGGGATGCGAAGACCTAAAATCTGCGTCGTTTCCGAAAAATCGTATGCAAACAAAAACATTCGAGACCGAGGTTGGGGGCAAGAAACTCATCGCCGAGTTCACCGACCTGGCCGAGCAGGCGAGTGGGTCGGTCATTTTGCGCTACGGCAACACGGCGGTGTTGGCGACCGCCGTCATCAGCAGCAAGACGCGCGACGACATCGACTACTTCCCACTCACCGTCGATTACGAAGAGCGCTTTTACGCCGCGGGGCAGATCTTGGGCAACCGCTTTATGCGTCGCGAAGGGCGACCGTCAGACCAGGCGATTTTGTCGGGTCGCGTGGTCGACCGCACCATCCGCCCGCTCTTCCCGCAACACATCCGCAACGAAGTGCAGGTGGTGATTACCGTCTTGGCACTCGACGAAGAGGATCCTGACACGATTTCGGTCAATGCCGCGTCGCTCGCGCTCGCTACCTCGGACATCTCGTGGAATGGCCCGGTCGCCTCGGTGCGCCTTGGCAAGAAGGGAAGTGGCGACTTCATCATTAATCCGACGTATGCCGAGCGCGGCGAAACCACGCTCGATATTTTGGCCTGTGGTAAGGATTCGACCATCAACATGATCGAGGTTGCCGCAAAGGAAGCGGGCGAGGCCGATGTGGCCGCGGGCTTTGCGCTTGCCGCCGCGGAGCACGACAAGATTTTGGCCTGGCAGCACTCAATTATTAAAGAGCTCGGCAAGACCAAGCGCGACTCGAGCGCACCGGAGTTACCAACAGCACTGACTGAGCTCTACGCCGCTGAGTTTGAAACGGCGATGGACGCGGCGGTCTTCTGCGGTAAGCCGAACAAAGACGCCATCCACGAGTTGGCTGACCGCTGGTCGGCACGCATCAAAGAGACCGAAGCGCTCAAAGACTTCAGCAAGGGTGCCGCAAAGCGATTCTTCGAGGACAAAGTCGACGAGTCGATCCACCGCGGTGCGGTCGAGCACAACAAGCGCGCCGATAATCGCGCGTTTGACCAGCTGCGCCCACTCTTTGCGAAAGCAGGCGGCGTCTCGCCGATTCTCCATGGCTCGGGCATCTTCTATCGCGGCGGCACGCACGTCTTTACCGCACTCACCCTCGGCGGCCCCGGCGACTCACAGGTCGTCGACACCATGGAGGAGCACGACATCAAGAAGCGCTTCATGCATCACTACAACTTCCCGCCGTACTCCTCGGGCGAGACGGGACGCATGGGCGGCATTAACCGCCGTGCCACCGGACACGGCGCCCTTGCCGAAAAAGCACTCTCGGCCGTGATTCCTGACGCCAACACCTTCCCGTACACCATCCGTTTGGTCTCGGAGTGTTTGGCATCCAACGGCTCGACCTCGATGGGCTCGGTCTGCGCCTCGACCTTGGCGCTCATGGACGGCGGCGTGCCGATTAAGGCACCGGTTGCTGGCATTGCCATGGGCCTTATGCTCTCCCTCAACTACGCGCAGGACAAAAAGTACAAAGTGCTGACCGACATTCAGGGCCCCGAGGACGAGTTCGGTGACATGGACTTTAAGGTCGCGGGCACCAAGGATGGCATTACTGCGATTCAAATGGACATCAAGCTCGACGGCATCCCGGTTGAAATTTTGGTTGAAGCGCTCGAGGGTGCCAAGAAAGCACGCTTGCAGATTCTCGACGTTATCACCAACGAAATCGCCGCGACCCGTGACCACATTAGCCCGCGCGCACCGGAGATTCTTACCATGCACGTGCGCCCCGACCAGATTGGCTTGGTCATTGGCGGCGGCGGCAAGACGATTAACGGTATCCGCGATGTGACCTTGGTTGAAGACATCACCATCGAGGACGACGGCTCAATCTTCATCACCGGCAAGAACGGCTCGGCAGGGAAGGCCAAAGAAATGATTGAGGCGCTCGTTAAGGAGTACAAAGCAGGCGAGATGTACGACGGAGAAGTCACGCGCATGATGGACTTCGGCGCCTTCGTCAAAATCGGCCCCAGCAAAGACGCCGAAGGCTTGGTCCACGTCTCGGAGGTGGCACCCTTCCGTATCGAGAAAGTAGGGGATGCGCTGAAAGTCGGCGACCGCGTGCGCGTCATGGTCAAAGAAATCGACGAGAAGGGCCGCATCAACCTCTCGATCAAAGCCGCCGACCCCGAGTTCGCAGCTCGCAAGGGATTGGTCGCCTCGACCGCCCCGGCGCGCCCGTTTACACCACACGCCCGCAGCTAGTTGCTTCTAAATACATAGAAAGGTGAAAGGGCTGCCAGTGATGGCAGCCCTTGGGCGTTTAAACCTTATGGATCAGGTTCCTCAACCTCCCAGTCTGGCAACAGCCGTTGCACTTCCTCTTGGCTGTACGGCCCAAACCGTGCGGACGAGCTAGTTCTAATGATTTTGTCGAGTGGCCTCGCAAGCCCACCGCCTGTGATGGTATCGAATGGAATACTGTTTCGCATGGCAATAACGATATGACGTTTTCGTACTTCGCCCCAGTATATTTTCCCTCCAGCAACAATAAATTTTGCGACAACAGTATGTGGAATTTCTTCCGCAGAATCTTCAAGTCGCATAATCTGAGCCTTCAGTGCAGCCGCAATCTTTGCGCGCAGTTCTTCGTTGTCTGTCATAACCATCTCCTACCACAGAACCACGATTTGTGGCGCAGATGAACGTTCTGGCACAAGCGTACGCTGATTTTGCTACCTGTCAATCTTTCTGAATATTTTTGTGACCAATTTATGCGACTTTTCGCATTATATTACAACGTTTTTATAATATATCGACTATTTATCATCAAAACTATTGACTATGTTTCACCGCCGAGATATCCTTATGATGTATGGAAATACCTGACGCATTGCGCACGATTGGGCTCTCGGAGAAGCAGGCGGCGGTGTATACGGCGCTTTTGCAGCTGGGGCGGGCGTCGGCGTACTCGGTTGCCGAGAAAAGCGGGCTCAAAAAACCCACCACCTACGTCATTTTGGACGAACTCATCGAAAAGGGGTTTGCGCGGCGGGTGCCGCGGGTGCGCAAGCAGTTGTATGTGCCACTCTCGCCCGACCAGGCGTTTGCAATTGCCGAAGAGAAGCTCTCATTGGCGAAGCGCACCCTGCCTGAACTGACGGCGCTCGTCAAAGGCGAGGCATCCAAGGTCACGACGCTTTATTTTGAGGGGTTACACGGACTCAAACAGGCCATGGAATATGGGCTCAAGGCGGCAAAAGGGACCGAACTGGTCGGTTTTTATGCCATCCCACCCGCAAACAATCCTGAACTGAGCGCGTATTTTGCGGAGTGGAACCAGAAACGATTGAAATTAGACATCGCCATGCGGGGGATTGCGCCCGAGCATCCGAGCTTGCAATCGTTTCGCGAGACCGATACCGAAGCAGGGCGCGTGTTCAAAAGCGTGCCGTACGAGCAGTTCTCGTCAGAAATTGCGATTGATGCAACCCCATCGGTGGTGCGCATCCACGATTACAAAAACCTGCAGGGCGTCGTGATTGAAAATGCCGATGTGGCCAAGACAGTTCGCGAACTCTTTGAGATGTTGTGGGAGCGACTGGGGTAGGGAATTAGGTATACTATATAGACGCACTTTTATTATATGGAACCTCAACTCCCACCCACTCCACCTCTACCACCAACTCCGCCTGCGCCGCTGACACCTCCAACACCACCAGCACCTCCCACCCCACCAGTGCCACCGAAGGCAATAGAGCAGCAACCGAAGGCGGCGCTTGATCCTAATAGTTTTTTGCTGCCGAACAAAGAGGTGCATACACAGAGTGCGATGCGTGTGGATGCATCAGTACTGCTCAAACAAGAAACCGGGGCAACTTTGCCGCACATACCGCCTGCTCCGGCACCGGCGCCCAAACCTGCAGCCGAGCCTGCGGTGCGGGCATTTGAAACCTACCAAGATACCGTCGCGAGAACGATAAAAAGCGGCAATGTGTCGATGGTGACCATGGCGGCGGCCGAGGCGCAGTATCGAACGACCGCAGCAGGGCAGGCCGACGAGGCGCGTATCGAATCCCAGGCGGCGGCGGGGCGCTTCGTAAAAAGAGTCATGCTCTACGGGAGCGGCGCAGTGCTTCTTCTGGCCGCGTGTGGGATTGTCGCCGTCGTGGCACTGCGGCAAAACAGCGTCACGGCGCAGCAGCAAGTCGACGCGCCATTCATCGCGACCGACGACACGAAGGCAGTCTCATTCGACGACACAACCACCCGCGGCGAGCTGCTCGAAGCGCTGACCAATGCGGCGCAAAACGAGTCACTTCAGATCGGGCTCGTTGGGCGCATTGCGCCGGTCGTCGCGTCGACCACGCCGGGCGCAGAACCCGACTTGATGAGCGCAGCGGACTTTTTGACACTGCTACAGCCGCGCATCCCGGGAGCACTGCTGCGCACAATACAGCCGACATTTTTCTTTGGCGTCCACTCGATCGGCACGAACGAACCGTTTCTCATCTTCAACGTCGACAACTACGAACAAGGCTACTCGGGCATGCTCGCCTGGGAGCAAACCATGAAGGACGATTTGTATCCGCTGTTTAACTACCATCCAAACGACCGCATCACAGGTGTAAGCACCGCAACGTCGAGTGCCACGACGACGCCGACCGATGCCTTCGTCGATCAAATCATCGTCAACCACGACGCGCGTGCGCAACAAACGCCACTGGGTGAGGCGACCCTGCTATGGATGTTCCTTGACCGAAACACCATCCTCATCGCCACGAACCCGAGCACCGTCAACGAAGTCATCACCCGACTTAAAAACGCGCCCGTGTCGGCGCAGGTACAGTAACGCTCTCGGTGCCATATTGCGCGGCTCTCGCGACTTGGTATCATGGGGGCATGGAACAAGAACGGGTCGCGCATTACAAAGAGAAACTAGAAGCAGAACTCCGCGTCGTCGAGAAGGAGCTCGAAGGGCTTGGTCGGCAGGCCCCGGGGAACACAAAAGACTGGGAGGCGACGCCGGGTGAGATTGATTACTCGGCAACCGAAAGCGACGAGGTCGCTGATCGCATCGAAGCCTTGGAAGAAAACCAGGCAGAGGTCGCGGGTCTCGAAGTTCAGTGGCACGCGCTCAAGCATGCGATTGATAAGATCGAGAACGGCGGGTTTGGTACCTGCGAGGTTTGCAACATGCCAATCGAGGAGGACCGTCTCGACGCAAACCCATCGGCACGCACTTGCAAGGCACACATGAAGGAGGAAGGCGACTTAGTCGACTAACCTCGCAACAACTGCTCGACGAACAAACCGCGAGGCATCCCGCTTCGCGGTTTGTTCGTTGTCACTCAACTCGTTCATAACTCGCGTGCGCGTGAAGAAGTGGATGTACAATAGCGGCATGCAGTACGCTCGCGTGTACGGCGCGCAAACGTCACTCCTCTCACCCTATCTCGTCTCAATCGAGACCGACCTCTCGCGTGGACTCCACGCGTTCACCCTCGTGGGGCTGCCCGACAAAGCGGTCGAAGAATCGCGCGATCGCGTATCGGCCGCAATCAAACACGCGGGCTTCGACTCACCGAAAAGTCGCAACCAAAAAATCGTCATCTCGCTCGCACCTGCGGATTTGAAAAAAGAAGGTCCGATGTTCGATTTGCCGATCGCGCTTTCATACCTCCTGGCCGCCGACGACGTTCGCTTTGACCCCGAGCCCTACCTCTTCGTCGGCGAACTCTCGCTCGACGGCACGCTGCGCCCGGTGCACGGCGTCTTGCCGCTGGTCGCCGAAGCCAAGCGAGTCGGCAAACGTGCCATCTTCGTCCCGAAAGAAAACGAGGCCGAAGCAGCGCTCGTCGCCGGCATCGACGTCTATGGCGTCGAGTCGCTGAAAGCGGTGATCGAATTTTTGAACGAAAAGAAATCGGCGAGCGAGCATGCACGCGAGACACGACCCACCAAGGCGCGCGAATCGAAGACGCTCGCACCCGCGCCGCAGACAAAATTAGAAACAGCGAACGTCGAGACGCAGTTTTCGTTCGAGGACATCCGCGGGCAAGAGAGTGCCAAGCGTGCCGCGATCATCGCTGCGGCGGGCGGACACAACCTCGGCCTCTCGGGGCCGCCAGGCACAGGCAAGACTATGCTTGCGCGTGCACTCGCGTCGATACTCCCGCCACTTCGCTTTGACGAAGTACTCGAGGTCAACGGTATCCACTCGATCGCAGGCACCTTGCACAAAGGCATCATGACCACGCCGCCGTTTCGCTCGCCGCATCACACGTCGTCGTACGTCTCGATCGTCGGCGGCGGCGCGAACCCGCGCCCTGGCGAAGCGACGCTCGCGCATCGCGGCGTACTTTTTCTCGATGAGTTTCCTGAGTTTGATCGCCGCGTCATCGAGGCACTTAGGCAACCGCTCGAAGACCGCGTCATCTCGATCGCGCGCGCCAAAGGCACCGCGCACTTCCCGGCACGATTCACGCTCGTGGCCGCGATGAACCCGTGTCCCTGCGGCAACTACGGCCACCCGCAGATTGCATGCACCTGTAGCCCCGTCGCACTCGAGCGCTACCGCCGAAAAATCTCTGGCCCTATTGCCGATCGCATCGACCTCTGGAGCGTGATGGGTCCGGTCGAACTGTCGGACCTCGGGAAAAAATCGGTGCGTGGCACCGAGACCACTCGCGCTCGAGAAAGCGTCTTGCGAGCGCGAGCGACACAGGCCGCGCGCTACAAAGTAGAAAGTAAAACAAACAGCGACCTTAGCCCGCGCGAGCTCGAAGAATTTGTAAACCTCACCACAAGTGCACGCACAACATTGGAGCGCGCGGGCCAGCGACTCAATCTCAGCCCGCGCGCATTTCATCGCGTTATCAAAGTCGCGCGCACGATTGCCGATTTAGACGGTGCACCCGACATCAATGACTCGCATATCCTCGAAGCACTCCAATACCGCGAGCGAAAAGGGTAGCCGTGTTTCATCACGCGCATCCGCGTACAAGCCAGTCTGAGTCAGATGCGACCAATATATTTTGCAGGCGTTGGTCAGCATGACATGGCTTCGTTACTCGGGCATTGGCGTTATTCCTACACTCGCCCGAATAACCGTTTCACACGAGCGGGCGGCAAGCCAGCGCTTCTTATTGTGCAGATAAAATCCACAGTGCCTTAAACCACTTTCGGTACCCTTCGGCAACGAGTGGATTAACAACTACCGTAAGTGTCGCCTCATCGTTAAACGTGCCCAGCTCCATGTCGGGAAAAAGAACAGAGTAATCGCCGAATGTGTCGACACTCATTGGGGATGAAAATTCCTTCGGCAAAAAACGACACCGCACAGCGCTGCCACCTCGAATCTCGCGCTCAAACCGCGTACCCTTGACGCCGTGCTCGAACAAAATATGAAACTGAATTTTTTTGCGCGCAGCTTCTTTTTTAAACTGTGCCATAAACGGGGCGAGGCGCTCGTCGGTCCACGCTCCCTTGCCGCCGATTGTATAGACATCCTCACCGAGACGCAGCACATCGCGTAAATAATTTTTCCAACCTTCAACACCTCGATACAAAAACACTTGCTCGGAAGACTGCTTCTTTTTAAACTTCGCCTCCAACTCGGGCAACATGCGCACTAGGGAAGCGCGTTTTTCCTCGACCAACTCGAGCAGTTTGTTTGGGTCGACCGCCTGAAAGCGGCGATCACTCGCGCCGATGATTTCGAAGACGAGTCCCTTCTCAATGAGTTTCTCGAGCGTGTCGTACACATTGCGGCGATTGATGCCCGAGTGCGTGGCAACACCGCTGACCGACGACTCGCCATGCTCGACAAGCGTCACATAAATTTCGGCCTCGTTTTTCGCGAGCCCCAGTTCTTGAATTGCGTCAGTGTTCATAATGATATTATAGTGGTGCTATATACCACCTTACGGTGGTATTGGCCACTCAACTATACTACCGTACTATCATCTCGGATACAAGGCTCACAGTGAGCCCCATCAAAGAAAGGAGAAGTGCTATGGACCTGAGTATCAATGAGGCAGAGCGGGCTCTTGAGAATGCACAGCGCGCCTATGCGGACGAGCTCGTTAGGATTGCAAAAGCCTGCTCCTATCCGCTGCAACATTTATTCCCTGATCCTAGTGTACAGCTACAGCCATTCTACGGACAGATGCGACCGGACGACATCAAGCTCTTCGCCCAGGCCGGGGCAAAGATCAGCGAAAGTGTGGCGCAGTACTTGGTGCCACAGATTTGTAAGGCGCGAACCTTCGACGAACGTCTCCAGCTCGGGCAATTCTACGACTACTGGCGGGTCTGGCGTATGATCATTCGTGTGCCAGGTCTCGATCTGGCTGAAATTCGACAAGTTCAGCAGATCGCAAACAATTTCGACGTTACCCCGTGGTAGCAGACTTTGCTCCACAACACTAACCCAACCCGCCATGTCTTCGGACCTCTGGCGGGTTGTTCTTTTTCACAAACAGGTTTCGTTACTCGGGCATTGGCGTTATTCAGGAATATCAATACTCACATTTTTTATGGATGCATACCATTCATAATGCCGCTCGGCAGCACGAAGGTAGAGGCGCGCGACGAGAGATGGAATGCGGGCGTGGTCGCGTTTCGAAAGTTGATGCTATACTTTTAGTGTCGTTCCTATTAAGTATTTAATTTTTGAAACATCGTATGGCAGCAGAAAAGGAGATGTCGAAGGAGTGCGGGTGTGCGAAGAGCGGGCATGTGTGTAACGGCTTCTGCGGCAACCAGCACTGGGGACATCTCGCGATAAAAATCAGCATCGTCATCTTCGTCTTTCTCGCGGGCGTCGAGTTTGGCGAGATGAAGGCGATGATTCGCAGCGACTACGGGCAGCAGGGGATGATGCGCACCTACGGCAACGCCGAGTTCGCACCCGAGTACACGCAGTACCACCCGGCGATGATGGTCTCAGCTCCGACGATGCCGACGCCGCCTGCAACGACGACACGTGCGAAGTAAATCGAACCACAATGTTCTAAAAAACATCCGCCAACTGTGGCGGATGTTTTTGTTTCGCTCTGCGTTTTTTTAGTCGCCGCTCTCGCCGACCGAGAGGTCACCGAAGGGGTTGTGTGCGCCGCGCACTTCAAAGTGCAAATGCGGACCCGTCGCCTCGCCGGTGGCACCAACCTCGGCGATGACGTCGCCTTGCGCGACCGTGTCGCCCGCGGAGACGAGGAGTTTGCTTGCGTGCCCATAGAGCGTCTGCGTGCCATTGGCGTGTTGAATCACGATGTAGTTGCCGTAGCCGCCGTTCCATCCGCCACCGCCGCGCGCAATGATGACGGTGCCTGCTGCTGACGCATAAATGTCGGTGCCGGTGCGCGCGCCAATGTCGACGGCGTCGAATCCGTGGAGGCCCTGCGTGATGACGCCGCCCGCAACCGGCCACTGGTAGTAGTTGTCGTATTCGGGTCCGCCTGCGCCGTACAGTGGCGCGGTCTGGCGACCGAGGCGCGCAAGCTCGAGCATTGATAGCTTTTTCTTCGAACCGGTCTTGGTCGAAGTCTTCGGCTTCGCCTTGGCGATTGTCGAACCCGAACCAGTCGACTTTTTCGGCGTTACTTTTGCCGCCGGCGCCGTCGTCTCACCATTGGGGATGATGACCTGGGTTCCGACTGTGAGCGAGTCGTCATCGGTGAGGTTGTTGTACTGCGCGATGTCGTGCGCGTTGGAGTTATAGGTCGCTGCAAGTGACGCGAGCGTCTCACCTCGGGCGACGGTGTGCTGAATACCCGCGATCGGGAGGATGACGAGCTCTTGGCCGGGCTTGATTACGCCGTGCGAGATGTCGTTGGCGCCGAGGATGGTGTTGACTGGGACGTCGAACATGCTGGCGATGTCCGAGAGCGAATCGCCGGGACGCACCACGTAGACGCTAATTTGCGAGTTGGCCGGGCGACTCTCGATGTCGGCCGCGGTGCCCGAGGGGCCCTCTTGTGCAACCAGTGCGACACCATCGGCGAGCGCGATATCGCCACCACCGATCGATGGGCTCGGGTCGATGTTAATCGCCGAGGCTAAGACCGGCACGGTCTGCGAGTTGAGCGAGGTATCTGCGGCGCTCGTAAAGGAGTAGACGACGCCAAGAAAAACAACCCCAAGCAGAGGGAGGACTACTGCAAACGTCTTTTTTGCCATCTTCGTGAAATACGGTTCAACCGTCGAAGAAGGGTCTGTGTTGAGGGGAGAAATAAGCCTAATGAAGGGGGTCGACCGGTCAATTTAGTGAAAATATGGCTTAACCACAATAATTCACTGTCCGTTTACTGCTTCCTATTCATCATAACCCCACACAAATCGACGTCAATCTTGCCAAAGCACCCATGTGGATATGTGCTATCACCCGATATTTGCTATACATAGAGAGTGAATCACCTTGATGTATTGAACGAAGCGCAGCGGGAAGCCGTCATCACCACCGAAGGCCCACTCTTAGTACTGGCCGGGGCGGGAGCGGGGAAGACGCGCGTCATCGCGCACCGTATATTAGAGATCGTAAAACGAGGCACCGCGCCGGAGCGGATTCTTGCCATCACCTTTACCAACAAAGCCGCCGCCGAGATGCGCGAGCGTGTGGTCGAGATCCTCACCAAAGACCGCGCCGTCGCGGGACTAGGCTCCGAACCCTTCCGCCCACCGTTCGTCTCGACCTTCCACTCGCTGGGACTTCAAATTATTAAAGAGAATGCCAAGCTCTTGGGCGGCAAGCGCGTGCCGACGATCTACGACCGCTCCGACTCGGTGCGCGAGATCAAAGCGGCACTGAAACAGTTCGGTATCGAAGACATCGAGCCGCGCACGGCACTGAGCGTCATCTCCAAACAAAAAGGGCAGGGGGTCACGGCCGAGGAGTACGCGCAGAAGGTGAGTAACAGCCGCGACCGACTCATTGCCTCGGTATGGGGCGTCTATGAGGCGGCGCTGCGCAAAGACCATGCCTACGACTTTGACGATTTGCTGCTTCGCTCGATGCAGCTCCTGCAAAACCACGAGGAGGTGCGGGCGCACTACCAGGCGAAGTGGCCCTACATCCACATCGACGAGTACCAAGACACCAACCACGTGCAAGCGAAGATGGCGGAGCTCTTGATTGGAAAGAACAACAACATCTGCTGCGTCGGCGATATCGACCAAACGATTTACGGCTGGCGCGGCGCCGAGATCGCCAACATCCTCTCCTTCGAGCGCAAGTTCCCGGGCGCCAAGATGGTGCTGCTCGAGCAAAACTACCGCTCGACTAAAATGATTCTCGCGGCCGCCAACGAAATCATCAAGAAAAACAGCAACCGCCCCGAGAAAAACCTCTTCACCAACAACCGCGAGGGCGAGAAGCTCGGCATCTACCAGGCCTTCGACGAGGACGATGAGGCAGGCTTCATCGCGCGCAAAATCCGTGAGTTTCGCTTAGAAGGCCGCGAGCCGCGCGACTTCGCGGTGCTCTACCGGGCCAACTTTCAGTCGCGCGCCATCGAGGCCGCGCTGCTCAAAGCCGGCATCCCGCACCAAGTCTTGGGGACGCGCTTCTTTGATCGCAAAGAGGTCAAGGACGTGCTCTCGTACATCCGCGCCGCACTTTACGACAGTGGGGTCGACCTGGGCCGCGTCTTGGACGCCACGCCGGGTATCGGCAAAGTCACCAAGTTGAAAATCATCGAAGGCGGCGAAAACGAGCTCTCGGGCAAAATCAAGGAGAAGGTCTTGGGGCTGCGCGTCTTTCTTACGCGCATTAAAGACGAGGGAACACGCGCACTGCCGTCGATGCTCGTGCGCTTCGTCGCGGTCGAGTCAGGACTCGAACGGCTCCTCAAGGAAGACAAGATCGAGGGGCGCGAGCGACTGGAAAACCTACGCGAGTTGGTCTCGTTGGCGTCGCGCTTTGACTCGATGCCGCTGGGCGAGGGGCTCGAAGCGTTTCTCGAATCCGCAGCACTGGTCTCCGATCAAGATGAGATGAAAGAGGAGAAGAATGCGGTGCGCCTCATGACCGTGCACGCCTCCAAGGGCCTGGAGTTCCCCGTGGTCTTCATAACCGGGCTCGAGGAAGGACTCTTCCCTTACGCGCGCGAAGGGGAGAGCAACGACGATAAAGAGGAGGAGCGGCGCCTGTGCTACGTCGCCATTACTCGTGCCGAGAAGCGCCTCATCCTGACCCACGCCTCGTACCGCACCGTCTTCGGGCAAAAGAACGCGACCATTCCCTCGCAGTTCTTGGCCGATATCTCGGCCGAGCTGGTAGAATGGGAGGCACCAGAGCGCATCGGCCGCACCATCTACCTGGAATAGTATGAAATTCGAACTGAAAAAATCGCTGGGGCAACACTTTCTACGGGCACCCGCCTACGTGCGTGCCATCGCCGACGCGGCGGCAGTTGGGGTGGGGGACACGGTCTTGGAGATCGGCCCCGGCGACGGCGCATTGACTGCTGAACTGCTCTCGCGCGGCGCGCGTGTCATCGCGCTGGAAAAAGACACGCGTCTCATCCCAATCCTGAGTGAGAAGTTCTCCCAACATATCGAGACAGGCGCATTCACGGTCATCGAGACGGACGCGCTTGAGGCGGACCCGGCAGCACTTCCGATTACCTCGGGCAACTTTAAGTTAGTGGCCAATATCCCGTACTACATCACCGGCGCCCTCTTTCGGAAGTTCCTCTCGGGTGCCGTACAGCCCAGTATCTTGGTGTTTTTGATCCAAAAGGAGGTCGCCGAGCGCATCGCCCGCAGCAAAAAGGAGAGTATTTTGTCCTTGGCGCTCAAGGTCTACGGGCAGGTGGCGTATGTGAAAACCGTGCCCCGCGGCGCTTTTAGTCCGGCTCCTGACGTCGATTCGGCCATTCTCGCCATTTCTGGCATTTCCCGTGCCAATTTCGTGGATGCCGCCCATGAAAATCGCTATTTTGAGCTCCTTCACGCTGGGTTCGCCCAAAAACGAAAACTTCTGAAGCGCAATATCGAGCCGGTCTACAGCAAAAACGCTCTACTATATATGCAGGAGGCAAGCATCCCCGAGCAGGCTCGTGCCGAGGATGTGCCTTTGGAGCAGTGGCTCCTGCTCGCGAACCACTAAATCGGACTGGCGCCTTCGGTGTCCTCGTTAATGCCCCACCAGTAGGTCGGTGGGACGGTGGTCGTCCAGCAGCCAAAGGCATTCTCAGGAGTCGCTACGCCAAGAATCTGCTGGCCCGGGTGCCAGGCAGGAATGGCAATCATGGGCGGCGTCGCAAAAGTGAGATCGGTCCAGATGTACGCTTCGGGCACATATGGATCAACCCCGCGTGCCGACAACTCGAGCGTCCAGATTGAGAACCCTTCGTCGCTGATGCAGGGGATAATCCAGATCACGGTTCCTCCATAGGAAATAGTGACCGGCGTATCGGCGTGCGCGGGTGCGGTCGGGATGGTGAGCGTGCCGATGAAGAGTGCTGTGGCGAGACAACTAAGCAGGAATCTGCGCATAGACTCGTTAAGTATACACCGATTCTCTTGTATACTGATAGATACATGAACCTTCGTTCTGCGCTGCCGAGCAGCCACTTCATCTCGATCGTGTCATCACTCGCGCTGGCGGCGTTGCTCATTTTCGCCGCGGACCGCCTCACTGCGGCGCCGCAGCAATCGGGCACCCTTGCGGCAGTCGCCACAAGCACCGCACCCTACCAGGACAACAATTGGCAGGCGACCCTCTACGAAATTCAAGGGGGGAACGCCTCGAGTTCGCTGCCTACGCCCGCAAGCCCAGAGACGATCGACCGCATGCTCGCGGCAGCCAAGAGCGACAACGTGACCGACACGATTTCCAAATCGCTCTACATCAACCTCGCCAATGCAAAATCGCAGGGCATGGGGGACGACATCCCGACCCAAAACAACATCGTCGCCGACGCGCTCAGCCGCATCTCGATGCAGCCGGTGCAAAAGACTTACACACAAAGCGATATCACCGTCGTCGATGTCTCGCGCGCGACCGAAAAGCAGTACGGCAACCAGGTCATGAGCGTGCTGCACGCGCACACGGTCGCCAGTATGCAGCAGACCCTGCTCGCGATCAGCATGGCGAGCGACCAACACAGCGACGCGCCGCTGGCGCAGCTCAAACCGATCGCGCACGACTACCAGGCGCTGACCGACGACTTGGCGAAAATACCCGTACCCCAAACCCTCGTGCCGTTTCACCTCCTCTTACTCAACAACTACGCGAAGCTGACGGCGACCTATGCCGACATGGGTACGTTCATCGCCGACCCCATCCGCGGCCTGTCGGGGCTTCAACGCTACAAGTCACTCACCGACGAGACGGTGCGAGTGTTCACAAATATCGCACAAGCTTTCGCTAAAGACGGTATACTTTTTACTAAGGACGAACCGGGGGCAGGGTGGAGCGCACTATCGTCGCAGTCGTGATATGAACAGAACCACACTTTTTATCATCCTTGGCGCACTCGGCGCGGTGCTGCTTGGCGCACTGCTGTGGTGGTGGTTTCTCAGCAGCGTACCCAAACCCGCGACCACCAACGGCAGCTTCGGCGCGGCACAAAACCGCACCATTGGCGGCAATGGTGGTGCAGTCACTGGCAATGGCGCGGCGGGAGCCCTCCCCAATACCGCGGGGCAGCAGGGGACGACGGGGCAAACCTACACCAGCTCAATCTCGATCGGCAGCTCAACGGGCACGCTCGCGCAAACCGGCACCTACCAACCCTATGGGGCACAGGCCCAGGTGGGCGTTACGGGCGTCAATTGGATTTCGGGCTCGCCGTACAGTAGCGGCGGCCAGAGCTACAGCGGCAACAACTACATCCCCCTCGTCATCGGCGGCCCAGATTCGTCGAACACGGGCACGGGCGGCGGTTCCAATGCGAATTCAGGCGCAGACAATGGTGCGGGTTCAGGATCGACGGGCACAACGAATACCTCGAACACCATCAACGTCGGCGGCTCCGGCACTGTGTTTGACCCGACCGCGATTAACGCCATCGCCAACTCAAATCCGAACGGGTCGGCGAACATCGATATATCCAGCAGCGGCGGGGGCGGGGGAGGCATGGGTCTGGGTGGTGCTGTTGCCGGCACCCTGGTCGCGGGCGCGCTGTCATGCACCACATTTCTGGTGTCGAGCATCGCGGGCGTCATGTCGACCGCCTCACTGATTTCGGTCCAAACCAACGTGCCGACTAAAAACGGCGAAGATGTGCTCGACTGTTTGGCCCGCGCCGTTGCCAAGGCAGCCATCCAGGCGATCACCTCGAGCATCGTCGACTTCATCGACCACGGCTTTCAAGGGAGCCCCTCGTTCGTGCAAAATCCGACGTCGTTCTTCACCAACGTCGCCGACAATGCCGCGGGGAATTTCATTCAGAGTTCGGCGCTGTCGTTTTTGTGCAGCCCCTTCCAACTCAAAATCAAGTTGGCGATCGCAAGCAGCTACGCGCACCAAAACCAATACCAGCAATGCTCGCTCTCGAAGGTGGTGTCGAATATGCAGAACTTCATGAACAGCGACTTCTCGGCCGGCGGTTGGCCGGGCATGCTCTCGTTTACCACGACGCCCGAAAATAATCCCTATGGTGCGTACATCGGCGCCTCGGTCGGTATCGAACTGGTCACCAGCAATGCGGTCGCTCGCCAGGCGAATGACCTCGCGAAAAACCAAGACATCTTGTCACTCAAAGAAGAGACGGGCTGCACCAATACCGAGAACCCGCCTGATGCGACCACCGACAAAACAGTCGCGCCGGTCACCCTCAAAGGAAGCAATGCGCTTGGATTGGGTAATACCGACGGGAGCGGCAACACGTTCGTCGGAAGTTCGAACGCTACACGATCGGTCACACAAGTTGACGGCCCGACACAAAGCGGCAAGCCGCTCTACCGCGTGTGCGACCTCAAAACCACGACACCTGGATCCGTCATTTACGGATCGATTAATAAAACGATGGGGCAGAGCCAGGACTCGCTCGACTTGGCCAAGAGCTTCGACGAGATCATCAGTGCGCTCATCCAGCAGCTGGTCAAGGGCGTCATGAATGGCCTCTCGAAGATGAGCGGCTCGGGTGGCTACGCAAGCAACTTCTACTCGACCGACCAGCTCAACGCGCTTTCGTTGGGGCAATCGCTCGTGACGTCGATGAACAACGACGTCAATATCGCGCAGCAGTACGGTCAGACGCTCCAAGGGGATATTACCGACATTCAGACTGTGCAGGCGCAACTAAATGACGAGTCTAACTGTTGGCTCGCGGTCGCGACGCGCAACGCAACAAGTTCATCAAGCACTAATTCCGCAACCACCACCGACTCCGCAACCGTGACGACGGCACTTGCGAACGCGGCGGCAGCCTCAAGCACACTTACCTCGCTCAGTGCCCAAGTTGACCAGTACAACGCTCAAATTACCCAAGTGAACGCCTCCATCGGTACTCTAGAAGGCCTCCAGAGTCAGTCACTCTCGGCCATCTCGACCGATGAGACAACAGCCGTCTCGGACGCACTGGCGGCAGGGAAGGCATCGGGAACGATCATCACCCAAGACGGACTCCAGAACGCGCAACAAAACCGCTCCACACTTCAGGCACAGATGGCGTCGCTCAGCACCCAAACCAGCACCAACCTCAAGCAGTGCCAGTCGTACCCGTGACCCACACCATGAACACCCGCTTCCTACAAAAATGCATCCTTCTGCTGGCCCTCAGCGTCTTCGTGCTATCGCCGTTCTTGATGCTTATGCCTTCTATTGCGCACGCAGAACCGGGCAGCCCGACGACGTACGGCGGCGCGAGCCCAGCAACACCAGCTACACCCTCGGCAACACCAGCAACACCAGCTACACCAAACACACCAGTGAGCCAACCGGCGGCTGGAGGCGCCGGCAGCACCGCCGTCGGCGGGGGAAACTCGAACAGCAGCTGCTCCGGATGGAGTCCTAGCACCTGGGGTAACTGTATGATGGACCTCATCTACTTCTTTACGGTGGGTATCACGAGTTATTTTGCCTACGCAGCGGGCTACATCTTTAGCTCGGGCGTCCTCATCACCCTCAACAGTGCCTCCTATACGCTCAGTTTCATCACGCAAGGCTGGGCCATCATGCGTGATTTGGCCAACATGGGATTCATTCTCATCATCGTCTACATCGCCTTTACTATCATTTTCCAGGCAGAAACCTCGGGCACGATGAAATCGCTCGCGGCCGTGGTCATCATGGCGCTCCTCATCAATTTCAGCTTCTTCTTCTCGCGTCTGGTCATCGACGGCGGCAACATTCTAGCGATCCAGTTTTATAACGCCATCGACGTCACGAGTAAAACAACGAACATAGCCGCCTTGATCAAAGTGGGGTCAACCCAAATGAAAGACCTCACCGCCATGATCATGCAGGCGACTGGCGTGCAAACCATGCTCGGCAGCAACACCTTCGGCACCGCCTTTAGTGCCGGCAACTCGTGGGGGAGCACCTTCATCACGTTTCTCTTCATATACTGCATCGTCGCGATCGCGCTCATGGTACTTGGCGCAACCTTCCTTGTGGTGGGTATCAAATTCCTTTTGCGCATGGTGGCGCTGTGGTTCGTCATCATCATGGCGCCGCTTGCCTTCGTTGCGCGCGCTCTCGCCAACAATGCCAAGGCGGTGGGCTATTTCAATCAGTGGTTCGGACTTCTCATCAAGAACGCCTTTTACCCGGCGTTCTTCCTAGCGATGTTCTGGCTCATCAACCTCTTTGCGAGTGACATGGGGAGCGGCTCGGGAGCACTCGTCCAAAGCACCATGGCGGTCTTGGCAAACGCCGGCTCGGGAAGCGTCCCGAACGCGTCACTCATCGGCACCACCGCAGCAAATGTTGGCGTCAAAATGGCCATCATCATCGGGATGCTCTACTACGCGCTCAAACTCTCGGATTTCGCGAGCGGGCAGGGGAGCGCGATGACGAGCCAAGCCTTAGGTTGGACGGGACGCACTATTGCGGGCGCGCCGTTGCGCGGTGCCTTCGGCATGACGGGCTGGGCGGGTCGCGGCACGATTGGGCGCGCCGGCGCATGGGTCGCCGAGCGACCGGGACTCATTAACTCGGCGGCGGCCAACAACGTCTTCGCCCGCGGCGCGCTCAGTACGGCAAAAACCCTCAGCAAGAAGACCTTCGACCCGCGCGCACTCTCCTCGGTCGCGACCACGGCAGATAAAATCGGCATCAACGCCGGCAAGGCGGCACCGGGCGGCTACAAGGATCTCTTTGATGCCCGCGTGAAGCGTCGCGTGGAAGCCCCGGGCAAATATAAGCTGTCTGCAGCCGCAGTCGCATCGGCACAGCAAAGCGAGATGGACAAATTCGTGGCAAGTCTCACACCGGAGAAGCGCACCGAGCTCCAGGCAAAGAAGGATGCGTACGACAAAGCCTACAAGGCAAGGGAGGCCGCAGCACAAGCATACCAAGACAATCCCGAGAAGGACGACAATAAAAAAGCGCTCGGCGTTGCAAAAGAGCAGGAAAGCGCCGCGAAAAAGGCCCTCAACGGCCAAATGAGTGGCTTCAACGACCGTATGAAGGTGGTCTCGGGGTCGCAGAACGCCGAGAACTATGCCAAAGCGATTGAAAGCAGAAACTGGAAGAACGCCTGGGGTGTGGCAAATGGCGGCATGCCGTTTATGATTCCTGCGGCCGACAAAGAGGCGGCGCGACAGATTCGTGCCAAAAAAAATGATACCGAGCGCCTCTTTGACATCGTCGACCTCTCGCTGCAGCGACACCCGGCAGCCCCAGGAACACCGCCGGCACCGAATCCAACCCCCGACCAGACGCCGCCGCCTCCGGGCCCAACGCCGACACCGCCACCAACCCCGGGACCAACGCCCACTCCAACCCCAAATCCCGCACCGACTTCTTCTCCGGCACCAGCGCCCGCTCCGACACCTACCGCAGCGCGTGCCGACCTTGGTGCCAGCAGCGACCATATCGCGCAGGCCCTCAAAGACATGACCGCGGCGCAGGCGAAATCGGCAACCATGGAGAAAGAGCACCACGATATACAACTCGCCACGATCAAGGGCATCGAAACGCACAGCAAACAGCAGGCCGACCTTGCCGCAAAAACGCTCGCAACCCTGAAAGAGAGTACGACCGCCGCCAAAGAAAACGCCACCATGTCCAAGGGCATCTTCGAACTCCTGCGCAAGCAAAGCGAAGCTCAGGCGGTGCAAACCGAAAAACAGGCCGCAACCCCAACCCCCACAACGCACTTCACTGTCTCGACCACACCTACCACATCGACGACGCCCGCCTTCACGCAGCAACAGATCGGCTACGATTGGCAGGAAAAGACAAACCTCACCATAATCCCCGCCGGCGTACCGTTTGAGACGCGGGTGGTTAACGGGAAGACCGAGATACGCCTCACACCAAAGCTATAAGCCACATTATTGAATAAGCAACCTTCTATGGACGCACAAATCGAGCAAAAGATTAAGACACGACTCGCCGAACTGCCGGCAGACATCCGACAGGCGATTGAGTCGGCCGAGCTGTCGCAAAAAATCCGCCTCATCGGCGAGACGCACCACCTCCATATCGATCAAATCGGCATCCTCAGCGACGAGATTGCGATGATTATGCTCGGCTTCTCGGACCCCGACGACTTTCACCGCGCGATTAGCACGCAACTGGAAATGGGCCCCGACGAGGTCGCACAGATCGAGGAGTCGGTCAGCCACGACATATTGCTTCCCATTCGCGAGTCGATGAAGCTCTTTATGGAGGCGCGCGCCGCAAAGGCAAGTGAGCATGGCCCGGCAGTAGCAATGACACCTGCGGCCGCACCCGTCCCACACACCGCACCTGTGCCAATCGCCACCCCAACGCCCGCACCAGCACCGATGCCGAATGCCGAGACAATTCTTCAAACACCGACCATCACCGCACCCGTACCGCAACCTGTGTCGCGACCGGACCCGTATCGCGAACCGATTGCATAACGCGCGTTGCTGTGCGTGTGTGTGCGGTATACTAGAGGGTAATGCGGTATCAAGTTCCTCAATTCATTGAGGTCGAAGACAAGATATTCGGCCCACTGACGCTGAAGCAATTCATCTACCTCGCCGGTGGGGCAGGGTTATGTTTGGCGTTCTTCATGCTCTTGCCGATGTACGTGGCAATAACCTTGTCGATGCCGGTGGCCGGGTTCTCGTTGGCGCTCGCGTTCTACACAGTCAACGGGCGCCCCTTCATCATCGCGGTCGAACATGCGTTTAACTACGTCATTAACCCCAAGCTCTACCTTTGGAAGCAGCGCCCACCCTCTGTAAAGCAGCAATCGACCGACGTGGCAGCACAGCCGCAACTCATGAGCGTGCCGCAACTCTCGGAGAGTCGACTCAAAGATCTGTCATGGTCGCTCAACATCAAAGACCGCGTCAAAATGGGCGTCACCGATTCGGCACGCGACGGGTTCGAGATATAACCTATGCCTGATCAAAAAGTAAAATCCGAAGCGACGCAGGCGTTCGTACCCATCAAAGAGGTGCGCGACGGCGTCGTCATCCTCAAAGACGGGAGCATGCGCACACTCCTCATGGCCTCGTCGATCAACTTGGCGCTCAAATCCCAAGACGAGCAGATGGCCATCATCCAGCAGTTCCAAAGCTTTCTCAACTCGCTCGAGTTCACCGTGCAGTTCTTCGTCGAGTCGCGCGGCCTCGACATCCGCCCCTACATCGCACTTTTGGAGGCCCGCTACACCAGCGAGCTCGATGACCTCATGAAGATTCAGATTCGCGAGTACATCGCGTTCATCAAAGACTTCACCGAGCGCTCCAACATCATGACGAAGAACTTCTTCATCGTGGTGCCCTACGACCCGGCACTCATCGCGCGCGGCGGGGGACTGAGTGGCGCCTTGGGCAACCTCGTGCCGACCAGCAACCCCACCTTGGGGACGCTCACCAACGAGCAGTTCGAGGAGTACCGCTCGCAGCTCGAGCAGCGCGTCTCGGTCATCGAACAAGGGTTGGTTCGAACCGGCGTGCGCGTGGTGGGCCTGGGCACCGAGGAGGTAATCGAACTCTTCTACAAACTTTTCAATCCGGGCGAGCTTGAGAAGCCGCTACAATTAAACCAAATAGGCTAATACCATGGGAATGCTCGATTTTCTAAAACAAAACACGACCCCGACCCAGGCCTCGATGGCGCCCATTTTGCCCGAGCAGATCTACAAGCAGGGCATCCTTGAGCTCCAAGACGTCATCGCGCCCTCGGCGCTAAAAATCACGCCGCGCGAGATCAACCTCGGCGACAAGATCGCGCGCACCTTCTTCGTCATGTCCTACCCGCGCACCCTCACCGACTCGTGGTTCGCGCCCATCATCAACCTCGACCGCGTGCTCGACATCTCGGTCTTCATCCACCCCATCGACTCCTCCGAGATTCTAAAAAAATTCCAAAAGAAAGTGGCCGAGGTGCAGTCACAGATCATGACTCGCGAGGAGAAAGGGCTCGTGCGCGACCCCATCCTCGACACCGCCTACCGCGACATCGAGGATTTGCGCGACCAGCTCCAACAGGCCGAGGAGAAAATCTTCGATGTCGGGGTCTACATCACCGTCTACGGCAGCAAGGTCGAGGAGCTCGACAAGGCCGAGTCCGAGATCAAGTCGATGCTCGAGTCACGCCTCATCTACGTCAAACCGGCGCTCTTTCAGCAAGAGCAGGGGTTCCGCAGCACGCTTCCCTTGGGCCGCGACGAGTTGGCGGTCGACTCCAAACTGAACTCCTCGCCGCTCTCGTCGATCTTCCCGTTCGTCTCCTTCGACCTTACGTCAGACAAAGGCATCCTCTACGGCGTCAACCGTCACAACGCCTCGCTCGTCCTCTTCGACCGCTTCTCGCTTGAAAACTACAACTCGGTCATCTTTGCGAAGTCCGGCTCGGGCAAATCCTACACCACCAAACTCGAAATCCTGCGCACCCTCATGTTCGATACCGAAGTGTTGGTCATCGACCCCGAGCGCGAGTACGAATTCCTAGCCCAGGCCGTGGGTGGGCGCTACTTTAATATCTCGCTCAATTCCGAGCACCACATCAACCCGTTTGACTTGGCCGTGCCACGCGAGGATGAGAGTGCTGCCGACATTTTGCGCTCCAATATCGTGGCGCTGGTGGGCCTCTTTCGCATCATGCTCTCGGGGCTTACCCCCGAGGAGGATGCCATCATCGATCGCGCCATCACCGAAACCTACGCGCTCAAGGACATCACGCCGGACTCCAACTTCGCCGAGATCGAGCCGCCGCTCCTCTCCGACTTCGAGATGGTGTTGGCTGGCATGGATGGCTCGGAGTCACTCGTGCAGCGCCTCTCCAAGTACACCAAGGGCACCTGGTCGGGATTCATCAACAAACCGACCAACGTCGATATCAACAAGAAGTTCGTCGTCTTTTCAGTGCGCGACATGGAGGACGACCTCAAGCCGGTGGCGATGTACATCATCACGCACTTCATTTGGAACGCGGTGCGCAAAGTCCTCAAGAAGCGCCTCTTGGTCATCGACGAGGCGTGGTGGATGATGAAATCCGACGACACCGCCTCCTTCCTCTATGGGCTCGCCAAGCGCGGTCGTAAGTACTATTTGGGGCTGGCGACTATTACCCAAGACGTCGACGACTTCCTCAAGTCGCCGTACGGGTTGCCGATGATCACCAACTCCTCGATTCAGCTCTTGCTGAAGCAGTCGCCGACCACCATCGACAATTTGCAAAAAACCTTCAACCTCTCGGACGAGGAGAAGTTCTTGTTGCTCGAATCCGATGTGGGGGAGGGGATCTTCTTTGCCGGCCTCAAACACGTGGCCATCAAAGTCATTGCCTCCTACACCGAGGATCAGATTATCACCTCAGACCCCTCGCAGATTTTGGCGCTGCGAAAGAAACGCGACGAGGTGCCCCAGTAACCTATGTTGTGGCCGCTCTACTTCCTCTTCGCCGGATTCATCGATGCGCTCGAATTCGGTCTGACTTCCGCCATTATCGGTATGGTCGGCGCATCGACCGCCCTCGTCGGCACCCCCATCGGTTTCGCGATCGCAATCATCATCGATACGTGTCTGAGTCTCACTTTTGGTGTTGCCCTCATGACGATCATGCTTTTGTGCGGCAATCTCGACCTCGGGTCTGGCGCGGGCTTCCTTATTTTCAAACTCATCCCCGGGCTCGACATCATGCCCGGGTTTACCGGCATGGTCGGCATGAGTTACCTCAGAAAGCAGGCAGAGCAGGGTTCGAGCATCCTTTCGAAACTCACACAAACTGCGCTGGCGGCGCGCGGTCTCGGGAAAAGTAGTGGTACTCTTACTAAGGCGAATCATCCCGCGCCGCCGCGCGCACCCTCGCCGCGCGCACCCGTAAACACACGTCCTGCGGCAAACGATAACCACCATGTACCCCTTGTTTCGATCGACGGTATCAAAAAAGCCTCGTAACCCTATGCGTCTCACTCGTATCCTCCCGCTCCTCGTACTCCTCGCCCTCTTCGGCGGGGGATTGGTTCGCGCACAATCAACCGGCGCCGAGACCGATCCGGTGCGCTATATCATCTCACCCGAAAACCCGGGCCCCAACGAGATCGTCGAGATCGAGGTGCAGGGCGTGGGCGACTTCCTCGGCAACTCGACCATCTCGTGGCTGCAAAACGGGAAGACCGCGCAATCGGAAATCGGTAAGACCATCTTTACCTTCAGAACCGGCGGCGTCGGCACCCGCACCCTCATTCATTTGGACATCAATTCATCGACACGAGGGACCATCGCGCACGATTTCGTGTTCGCACCCTCAGTCATGAACCTTGTGTGGGAAGCAGACACCTCGGCCCCTCCGCTCTACCCGGGCAAAACGCTCTACAGCGCCGGCTCGCAGGTGACCGTCGTCGCCTTCCCGGTGGTGGTCTCGGGCGGCGCGCTCGTCTCGGCAAGCAAGCTCTCGTACCAATGGACGCTCAACGACGAGCTGCAAACCGCAGATTCGGGACTCGGCAAAAATACCTTCACCTTCGACGGCAACCAGCTCAAGACGGCCGAGTCGATCTCAGTCGACGCATACCTCGGCGGCACCGTCGTGGCGCACGGCGATCTTACCATCCCCGCGACGACGCCCTACATCATCTTTTACGACCAAGACCCACTGCGCGGCGAACTCCTCGACCACGCCATCGTCGACACCTACAACCTCACCGACAAAGAAATTACGTTCCGAGCCGAGCCCTACTTCTTCTCCAACGCGAGCCTCGCGCGCGGCGCCGTCACGTATGACTGGACGCTCAATGGCGACGAAACGACGGGCCCCGAATCCTCGCAGGGGATTCTTACGCTGCGCCAAACGGGGCAGGCGACCGGTGCCGCGAACGTGGCCGTGAGCATCCAAAACACCGACATCGCCAAAATCATCCAAGGCGCCACCGCCGCCCTCCAGATCACCTTCGGGCAGTCCGGCTCCTCGCTGACACACTTGTTTGGTTTATAATACGAAACAATGAGACACCTCTTTCGATCACTGATCCTCTGCGCCACAATCCTCTGTGCGGCAGTCTCGGTTGCGCCGGTTGCCAAGGCAGCTACTTGTGCCGACAATGTCTATCCGAACATCTACGCGAGTGCGAACGCCGACGGCTCCTGCCCGCAAGGCAGCCACTCGGTCGCCGCAGCCGCCACTTCGGTAAGCTGTCTCGATAATAGGACAAATGTTACGACCGTTGTGCAAGGGCAGTGCCCAAGTGGCTCGACGCAGTTGCAGGACAAC
This sequence comes from Candidatus Adlerbacteria bacterium, assembly GCA_903884345.1. Taxonomy (GTDB): domain Bacteria; phylum Patescibacteriota; class Minisyncoccia; order Phycocordibacterales; family SBAW01; genus GWA1-54-10. The sequence goes on from CAISEE010000032.1 coordinate 28,488, forward strand.
ATGATTGGGAAAGGGGCGACAAACACAAACCTCGGGTATGTACCACTCGAACCGTTGCCGGGAGAACCCGACATGACAGCAAGAAACGTTGATTTCGGTTCGATACTCGCGGCACTGTTCAAAATACTCATCGTTGTGGGCGGCCTCGTCGCAGTGGCAGCTCTGGTGGTGGGTGGCATCATCTACATGGTCTCGGATGTCGTCAACAAAAAAACCGAGGCGAAGCGCCGCATCAAAGCGGCCGTCTGGGGCTTAGTACTCCTCTTAGCTTCCTATCTCATCCTTAATACGATTAACCCACAGCTGATTAACTCTCACGCAGTGCTCACACCAGCCCCATCAATTGCACTACCGAGTAGACAACAAAACACAAACCCTTTAGCTACCCCTATGGACTGTGTTAATGAAGGCGGAGATCCATATTATGGACCAAACATGAACTGCAATGCGGCTATCAGCAACACATCAGTTATGGAACAAAGTGGATGGAAGTGGTGCAGGGCTGTGACAGGCACACTCACAGGTAATAACAATCAACCGTACGTTTGTATGTTCAAACAATGAACTCGAAAACGTTTAACATCGTCATTGGCGCGCTGGTACTGCTCGCGATTCTCGCGGCACTGTTCTTCGTGTGGATACTGTTCTTCACTGGTTCTCCCGCGCAAACAGGCGCACAAGGTGGGTCGTTTCTTAGTTTGCTGCAGGGGACGAAAAACACCTCGCCTACAAATGCCACCGACACGAATGTGCCGTTAAACGGTGTGCAGCAACCGGCGATGGGCGGCGTGGTGCAGAAAATCTTCAAAATCGCGGATGGGCCCATCGTGAGCGCCACGTTCATCCAAACACAAAACCCGACCACCACCATCGCGCGCTACATCACCGCCGACACGGGACACATCCTCGACCTTGTCATCGACTCGCCGGGCAACATCGCCAAGGTCGTCTCCAACACCACCATCCCGGGGCTCATTTCGGCTAAGTGGGCCGAGCGGGGGAACGCGGTCGTCGTGCAGTACTTCGAGGGGCGCACGGTCAAGACGCTCTACGAGCAGTTCGCGAGCTCGACCACCGCCATCCCGCCGCGCATCCACTTCTTCCCTGATGATATTCAAAGCTACGACGTCTCACCTGATGGCATGAGTCTCACATACCTCCTCAAGACGGCCGGCGGCACGAATGGGTACATCGCCAGCACCACCGGCACCAACACAAAGCGTCTGTTCTCGCTGCCACTGACCCAAACCCTCGTGTCCTGGCCTGCCAAAAGTGCGCTCTTGGTGACCTCCAAAGAGGCGGCGGGCGTCCCCGGTATCGCGTTTTCGATAAAGACAAAGGACGGTTCGGCAACACCGCTGGTCTACGCCAACGGGCTGACCGCGATGGCAAATGTTGATTTCTCGCGTGTCATCTACCAAACCATCGCCGACCCAGCGACCCAAGGGCTCACATACTCGCACGACACGCTCAACGGCTTCGATCTGCCGGTGCCCGCAAGCCCTGCACCCGAAAAATGCCGCTGGAGTAGCGTCGCAACCACAACACTCTACTGCGCAGTGCCAGTCGATTCACGCACCGCAAACTACGTTGACCTTCTCCACGTTGGGGTCGCGGTCGATGCCGACGATATCGGCGTCTTCAACACCCTCGGCGGGATGACCGAGATCGCCACGGTGCCGGGCAGCAAACAGGGCGGCACTGCGACGCCGATTGAAAACATCGCACTGTCGCCCCAAGATACGTATCTGTCCTATGTGACCTACGGCGACCGCAGCCTCTGGGGTGTGCGCCTTACGCAGTAGCAGGGGAGCCTGCGCCGCGGGACTTCAGCACGATATGGCGAAACTTCCCCTCGCCAGCCGAGGCGGTCTCGATTTCGGGATCATCGGCAAAGAGTTCGTGCACGACCAAGCGCTCGTAGGAGCTCATGGGCTCCATCTCGACGTCGTGTTTAAACAAACGCGTGCGCTGTGCCAGGAGTCGCGCATTGGTGCGCACTTTTTCCATTTGAGCCTCGTGGTGGCCGTTGATGTCGATCAAAAAGTCGGTCGATTGGTCTTTGTACTGATGCTCGGCCATGCGGCGGGCAATCGTATTGAGTGCGCGCAAATGGTCGCCGTTTGGCCCAATCAGTGCGTCCGCATCACTCGTCGTCACCATGACCACCGTCCGGTGGCCGGTTGAGACCTCGATTGCGGTCGGTGTGTACCCTAACTTCTCCAATAACGCGCCTACGAACTCTTTGAGAAAGTCAGCTTGCATAGAGCCACAATACTCCATTGGGGCCCTGGCGCGCAACTCTAGACCCTGTTAGCGGGCCGCTTTCTGCTGCATCTGGCGCTTGATGAGGAGTTCTTGCCCGATCGAGTAGATATTGCCGACGATGAAGTAGAGGCCCACGGCGGCAGGGAAGGAGTAGGTCACAAAACCCATAAGCGAGGGGAGGAAGTAGAGAAGCATCTGCTGCTGCATGCGTTGTGCCGCCTCTTTGGCCGGGTCGGCCTTGGCGGTGCCGTTTTTCATGCGCGAGACTGAGAGTTTTGCCACCACGTACTGGAGCCCCGCGACTAGGAGCGCAAAGAGAAGGTTATGGGGTTTGAGCAGATTGACCATCCCTAAAAACTCGGTATTTACGACCACCGGGGTCGGGACGAAGGTGTAGAGGAGGTGGGTCGCGATCTTCGGCAGCCCTTCGCGAAAGAAGGCCCAGTAGAGCGCAATAAAGACCGGGATTTGTACCAGGAGCGCCAAAATACTACTAAATGGGCGAATGTTGTTGGCTTTAAACAGCTCCATCGTGAGCCGCGCGCGCTCGTTGGCGTCGTCTTTGTATTGCTCGTTAATGCGATCAACCTCTCCCTGGACGGTCTGCATCCCGATCTGGGTGCGAATCGAGGCGGCGAAGGCGGGGTAGAAGATGGTGCGAATGAGGAGGGTAAGGACGATGATGGCGAAGCCGACGTCGCCGCCCGGCATAATCCCGATCAGGTACACGAACCCGTTATAGAAAGGTTGTGTCAAAAAGGTTTGAAACATGTGTTATTTGAGTTTAGCGAGCAGTGCCGCAATTTCTCCCGAAAAGACCTCTGGTAGCTGTGTTTTGGGCACTGCGTGGATAAAGAACACGATAGTCCCCCGGACTGAAAGGGGTGTGAGTACACTATACACCGCCCGGCGCACCCGGTTGCGGTCGACCGCCCGTTTGGCGACCGACTTTGGCACCACCACCGCGGCGCGCAGGGGTGTGTCGGTGGCGAGGTGGCGCAACGATAAAGTGGCCCCTCTAAGCGAGCGGCCCTTTTGTATCACGGTGCGAACCTCATGCGCACTAAGACGCCTCCATTTGGGAAGCATAGATGGGTGTAATTACGCCGAGAGTTTGGCGCGGCCCTTCTGGCGGCGGCGCGCGACGGTCTTACGGCCGCCCGGGGTAGCAATCTTCTTAAGAAAACCGTGGGCACGAGCGCGCTTGCGCTTCTTTGGTTGATACGTTTGCGACATAGGGGCACTATACAATATCCCCACGTTCTCCACAACTTGTGCACAAAAGTGGATATTTTGACGCTGACCCCACACTCGCGTATCCTAGAGACACTTCCGCTATGACCACCATCAAAGAACTTTGGGAAAACGCATTAGTAGAACTCGAGCTCACGATTTCGAAGCCCAATTTTAATACGTGGTTTAAGGACACACACATCGTCCGGGTCGAAGATGGGGTCGTCTTCCTCGGCGTCCCCAGTCAGTTCGCCCGCGACTGGCTCTCGACGAAGTTTCACAAGGACATCCTGCGCTCTTTGCGCGGCCTCTCGGAGAACGTGCGCAACGTTGAGTACGTCATTTCGCGCAACGCCAAAAAGGTCAACGAAGAGGTCCGGGTCGTTCCCGCAACCGTCTCGGAGCTCCCTTTGGAGAGTATCCACTCCAAAACCAACCTCAACCCGCGCTTTACGTTCAACACCCTTATCGTGGGTGCGTTTAACGAATTAGCGCACGCGGCAGCGCAGGCGGTGGTGCGCAAACCCGGCATCGCCTACAACCCGCTCCTCATTTACGGCCCCACCGGCCTTGGCAAAACCCATCTCATTCAATCAATCGGCAACCACTTCCGTATCAACGCGCCCGATCGCAAAGTCCAGTACTGCACCAGCGAGAAGTTCTCGATGGACTACGTCTCGTCGCTCCAGTCGGGGAAGGTGCAGAGCTTCAAAGAGAAGTACCGCCAGTACGACCTCCTCATCATGGACGACGTGCAATTTTTGGCGAAGATGGAGAAGACCAAAGAGGAATTCTTTCACCTCTTTAACTATCTCCACGACGGCAACAAACAGTTGGTCTTCACCTCAGACCAGCACCCCAACATCATCCAAAACCTCGAAGACCGCCTGAAGTCGCGCTTTAACGCCGGGATGATTATTTCGGTGACCCCACCCGATCGTGAGTCACGCTTCGCCATCGTGCGCTCCAAAGCCGCGCTCCACAACGTCATCATCCCTGACGAAGTTTTGGAGTACCTCGCCGACACCATCGAAGGGAACGTGCGGGAACTCGAAGGTGCACTCAACCTCCTCCTCATTCAGCTTGAGATGCGTCAGGAGCCTATTACTGTGAGCGACGCGAAGGTACTTTTGCGTGGCACCGGTAACGCGACGAAGAAGAGCGTCTCGATCCAAGAGGTGGTCAAAACCATCGCCAACTTCTACGGCATCGAAGAGGGGAGTATCTACGAGAAGACCCGTCGCAAGGAAATCGTGCGCCCGCGCCAGGTCATCATGTTTCTCCTGCGCGAGGATTTTAAAATCTCGTTCCCGACAATCGGCGAAAAACTGGGCGGCCGCGACCACACCACCGTCATTCACTCGTGCGAGAAAATCAAGAACGACATCACGAGCGATAGCATTCTCAATCAGGAGTTAAACCAGATTCGGCTCATGTTGAAATAGTGTTGATAACCCCACGAATAGCATGTGAAAAACGAATGAAAGAAAGTGGACGAAACCGTTATCCCCAGAAGTAGTGCGTCGATATCCCCAGGAAGTGCTTCATAAAAATCTCATTTACATGGCGTTAGATAAAGACATTCTCGACTTATCCTGTAATCAACAGCCCTAGTAGTAATAATAGTCTTTTAATAAGAAGAGATATGAAATTCGAGACCAACACCGAACACCTGTTCACAGCCGTATCGACCGCAGCACGATTCGCCGAGAAGCGCGCCAACCTCCCGGTGCTCGCGAGCATCCTCATCGTCGCCGAAGGTGGTCGTTTGGTGCTGCGATCGACCAACCTCGAGTGTGGGGTCGAGATTCAGGTCGCGGCGAAGATCAGTGAAGACGGCATTGTCGCCATCCCTGCCAGCGTCCTGTTGGGATTTTTAAGCAACGCCCGCGGCAAGACCCTCACCTGTTCGCTCGAGGGGGAGGTATGCCGATTTGAGACCGAGCGCGCACAAGCCTCGATCAAGACCATCCCCAACGACGACTTCCCGGTTTTACCCCGCGTCTCGGCCGAGCGTTCGTTTACCTGTAAAGGTGCCGACCTCGCGAAAGCAATCCACAACGTCGCGTACTGTGCGTCACTCTCGGCTATCAAACCCGAGCTTCAGAGTGTATTGCTGTATGGTGAGAGTGGAAAAATTATTGCGGTCGCGACTGACTCCTTCCGTCTGGCCGAGAAGGCGATCCCGCTGCGCTCGGGTGGAGATATCCAACAACTCCTCATCCCTGCACGCAATGCGGCAGAACTGATGCGCATCCTCGATGCCGCCTCAGGCGAGGTTGAGCTCTACTACAACGACAACCAGCTCTCGACGCACATCGATTCGATCTACTACACCAGCCGCCTCATCGACGGCGCCTTCCCGAACTATCGCCAGATTTTACCGAAGAGTTTCTCGACCGAGGTGGTCGTCCTGCGCGAGGATTTCGCCGCGGCACTGAAGTCGCTCCAGATATTTGCCGATAAGTTCTCGCACATCTCACTCTCAATTAAACCCGCGGAGAAGGCGCTGCTCTTAACATCGCGCAACCCCGAGGTGGGGGAGCAGGTTTCGACCATCCGCGCCACTATCGCGGGCGAGGAGCTCACGATGTCGTTTAACGGCCGCTACTTGGCCGACAGTCTCCAGGCGATTACTGGTGAGTCCATTCGCATCTGCATCAATGGTGCCGGTAAGCCGATTATCATCAAGAACACTGCCGACGAATCCTTCCTCTATTTGGTGATGCCAATGAACCGCTAGGTATGCCTCTCAGACGCGCTATATTCGTGCTAGCAGCGTGTATTGGTGCAATGTTGCTCGTGGTACAGATTAACGGAACGTATTCGATTCTAGCGGCAATTGGGGAGGTGCCGTTTTCCATTCTCAAACAATGGGAAGAGCAGGGTGCCACCACGCAAGTTATTCGATCGTTTCAATCAACGCACGAGCTGCTGGTGACAGGGATGATGGACACGAAGACGCGCACCAGTATGAATGGCGCACTGTTTGCACAACTGTGTCCTTTGGCAACCACCACAGAACCTAATCTTTCCGATTTCGTCGTCACAAAAACCGTTGGGCTTCCTATTGACTATATTCCCGCTGACTTAGTATCGCTTCAAGGAGTGGTGCCGGTTGAGCAGGTGTCCTGTGTGACTAAACAAACAAGTGGCGCACTTTCCTTATTGTTTGCAGCGGCGCGTGCTGATGGGGTGATGCTCGCGGTGACGTCCGGATTTCGACGTCCCGAGATACAGAGTATTGGGCTTAATGGGAAAATGTGAGGCTATGCAGGCGGCGAAAGCAGTGTCGTGATAAGTTTCATCCGCCGCGCATGCGTGAGCCCCGAATGCACGGCAACCGCAAGCTTCACCTTCTTGAACGAACCATCGAGTGAGTTGG
>CAISEE010000033.1 GCA_903884345.1 Candidatus Adlerbacteria bacterium
ACTACCTTGCGGTATTTAGCAGGACAGACGAGGTGGTAGATGAGGACACTGACGTTGTGGCTTTTATGCAGGTAGATGCTCACTGCTCAACTCTAACACCGCAGCAAGCTGCGGGGTATTGACCCTAAGAGAGAATAAAAACCGGTTCCCATCGCTGGGAACCGGACTTCTGACGTTAGTTTGACTTTTCGTGCTGGCGCATCATGTCGCGCACGAAGAACGGGAACGCCGGCGTCCCATCCGGGTCTTGCTTGTCATCCTCCCGCATCGCGGCGAAGAGCGCCATAAGGGCCACTCTCGTTTTGGGGCTACGCCCGCCGCTGGTGCAAAACTCGACGACCGATTTGTTGCCGTTCTCATCCTCGATCGGCGCCCCGTCGACCTCGATGTACAGCGCGACATCACCGTCGCGGTGCTGCTCGACGCGAAGCGACATGACGCCACCACCCATATCGTCCAACCGCGCCGCCGTGTGTTTGAGCCAAAGCTGCATAGCACCCTCCTTACAACTGGCAGGACTATAGCAAAGAATTAGATTCGATGCACGACCCCGCAAAGCGGGCCCCGCCGACCTCTACCCCGACCCCACGCTCACCCCGGGCAAGGCACTCACGACCGATGCCACCACTGTCTGCGCCAGCGGCTACGAGGTCGACCATTTCATCTCGCTTGAACTCGGCGGCTCAAACGACATCCAAAACCTCTGGCCCGAACCCGCAAACCCCAAACCCGGCTTCCACGAAAAGGATGTCGTCGAAAATTACCTCCACGACCAAGTTTGTTCAGGCAAGATGACGCTTGAGGAAGCGCAAAAAGAGATTTCAACCGACTGGTACGAGGTGTATGTGGGAATCGCACACTAAATCAATTAGAAAATGTTTTATTTTCCAGATTTTCTGCGGTTATCTTCCATGCACAACATTTGGCAATTTCCCGCAATTGTTTTGCCGCCTTCGTGCCAAGGTGTAACATGATCGGCTTCCATATCTTCTAGCGCAAACTGGTCGCCGCATTTTATGCAGACGCCGTCCTGCCTCTCGTATGCCTCGCGCTTCATTTTGTCGTTGAAGGCGCGTATCGACAGATGCTTCTCTTGTCTCGTGAGAACGTACGGATAAATGCCCGACTTTTTCGTGACGTCCTCGTCTTGCATCAACTCCGCAACCTCGATTTCGAGTTTCTTAGCGTCGAGTTTTTTATCTTTGTATTGATTATACAATTTACCCCAATTCACGCTCGCCATTTCTTTGCAATGATTCGGAAACGTTTTTCGGACCCATGCGATGACGTTTTGGAAGTACTGCCACAGTTCTTCGGCATTTTTGTCGTGCTGATGCTTCGCCATGTAGTCCGCGACTTCGTCGTTGTTTATCCACGACAGAGCCGTTTCCAAATAATCCTGTCGAATAGGCGACCCCGAGAGAAGTGCGCCGCCATCATTCGCCAAAAGATAGGCCGCACAGTGCGATTTGCTGAATTTGAGTTTCGCGTCCGAAAGCCACGGGCCGGTATAGACCGCGTTGCGCAGCTCCTGTTCGGTCAGTTTTTCACCCGCGATATTGATGGTTTTAAACCAGTCCAGACGCTCTTTGTCTGTCCCTTCGCAGAAGTAAATCATTAGCTCGTAGTTGAGTATCTGCTCCTGTTCCTCTTTGGTGAGATTATGAAAAAAGCGGTCACCGAGCGAGAAATCGCCGCTGACGTATTGACCAAGACTAATGGTGCGCTGCTGCCCGTCGAGCACTTCAAAGCCGCCATTGTCGCGAACCATCCAATACATCACGTTAAGCGGGAAACCTTTCTTGACGGTCTCGAGCACAGCATCGCGCTGCTTGTCTTTGTAGACGAATTCGCGCTGGTATTTCGGGCGGACATCGAGCTTGCCACCATATGCGGAGACACCCTCCTCTGCGCTATCTTTAAAGCCTTCGACCACCTCGCGTATTTTGAGTTTGTGTAGCTCGATTTTCATAACTTTTTATTTTTTATCACTATTCTCCCGTAATACCCTTTCTTGTTTATGATTGGCCCGTATTCCAAAGTTGTCTTTCCGTTTGGCCTGACTTGTGGTGTTTTAGTAGCCCCTAATTCTTGCCCAAGCGGACCGGATATCAATGCACCTAATATTGCAAATTGGTCGGGGCTATATTTATCTAGAAAAGTAATCGGCACGCCAATGGCACCTTTATAATCCATTGGGATATCGACTGTCTTATCTACGTTTATTGCATTGTAATTATCGTATTTTGGGTATTCTTTCGGGGAATATTTTTTATAGAGCACTATATCCTCGTGGCGGCCTTCGTAATCCAAATTTGTAAACCAGCGCACGCCCTTAACACGGATGTATTTATTTCCTTCCGCATCAATACGTGATCCAGCTGCCTCAAGCGGATAATGATCTGGTACTCGAAATTCACGATCGCCACTATGGATACTCGCCCCGAGCCATAGTTTGTTTATCTGAATTAAAGGAAATACTTCCTTATATGTGACTGCGTTTATGTTGCCGATAATCAAAAACTTTTTATCGTGTTCAATTAGTTGTGAAATATATTCACGAAAGAGCGAAAATGGCGGATTGGTCACGACAATGTCAGCCTGCCTGAGCAATTCGATGCTTTCTCGACTTCTAAAATCTCCCTCTCCTTCCATCGGAGACCATTCGTTGTTTTTGTTCGCCTTGAGCTGCTCGGCAATATCACGCAGGTCAAATGCGCCGTCGTTATTTACATCGGCAACGTCGTTGATAATTAATTTATTTGCGGTTACCTTTGGGCGGCCTCTTTGCGAGGGGGGGGGTATTTTACTATCGCCAAATAACACTAGTTGCGTATTAGCTATAGGCGACGGCTTGTAACTTGTGGCGATAAGTTTCTTCAATCCAAGCTCTTTGAAATTGCTAGCAAAGTACTTGAAAAAATTACTCTCAAACGGATCGTCGCAATTGCAATAGACCACTTTGCCCCGAAACTGCCCTTTGTAGTGCTTTAGCTCTTTCTCGATGTCGACAAGCTGCGTATAAAACTCGTCTTTCTTTGCTTGACCAGCTTTGTGAAGACCTGTATTTGAAGATTTTGTTTTCATAATTTGAAAAACACTTCGTTTTAAAAAATGTTTAAATGTTACTTAAATGCAAATTCTCCATCTGGCGGAGGCGGAGAGATTCGAACTCTCGGTGGGTTGCCCCACACACGCTTTCCAAGCGTGCGCACTAGACCGCTATGCGACGCCTCCGTGCGCCTCTGAGTTTCGCACGAAAATGGCTATTTTTCAATACGAAAGTTAAAGGGACGACTCACGAATGAGCCGTCCCGGTGTGACCGCGACTTACGTCACGATTGGTTCAAATGTTGCCCTCCTCGGTACACTGTCGGTATTGCCGAAGGTCCGCTTCCTGTCGCTCTTGCCGCAATTTTGCGTCATAGCGAGCTTTGTCCTGGCATTCTCGCAGCCAGTCAAAGAAGCCTCCGACTATTTCGATAACTTTGCTCAGCACGCAGCCTCCGTCTATTGTGTGGCCGTTTGAAGCCGCTCGACTTTGCCGTGACGCCTCTCGCGCTTCTCGGCGACAACCTTTGACAGCTTGTCGACCAATGCTCGGGTCCGCTTGTGGGCGGATGTGGCGAATGCGCGACCGCGACCGGTGAACTTGCGACCTTTATTAGGCACGGGTTTCTCCCAAGAACTCGAACACACCCTATGTGCGTCGACTCCCCTTTATAGCAGAGAGTGGGACGGGGCGTCAATCATTGCTGCCCACAAGGGCTTTGATGCGATCTTCGATCGGCGGGTGCGTCGAAAAGAGTCGGATGAGGAAGCTTTTGGCAGCCTGCGGGCCAAACGGATTGGAAATGTACAAATGTGCGGTCGCATTGTTGGCGCGCTCGAGGGGCTGGCTGTAGGCGCCGATTTTGCGCAGGGCCGAGGCGAGACCTTCGGGGTAGCGGGTCAGCAGGGCGCCCGAGGCGTCGGCCAAGTACTCGCGTTTGCGCGAGATGGCGAGCTGGAGCAGGGTCGCAAGGATGGGCGCGAGGACAATCATCACAATCGCTAAAATAGCAACGAGTGGATTCTTGCCTTCCCTATCGTCGCGGTCGCGACCACCCCAAAACATCGAGCGCAAAAAGAAGTCCGAGATGATGGTGACGAGGCCGACCAAGACCACCGCGACCGTCGAGAGCAAAATGTCGCGATTGCCGACGTGCGAGAGTTCGTGCGCGATGACGCCCTCAAGCTCGCTTCGCTCCATCATGTTCAACAGGCCCGAGGTTACGGCGACCGCAGCGTGCTTGGCGTCGCGGCCCGTGGCAAAGGCGTTGGGTGCGGGATCGTCGATGACGTAGACTTTTGGCTTCGGGAGCCCTGCGGTAATGGCAAGATTCTCGACCACACGATTGAGGTCAAGATACTCGGGGCCATCGGCAGGTTTAGCACCCGCCATGGCAATGACCAACGAATCCGAGTACCAGTAGCTCCAGATATTCGTGACGACCGCGAGGATGACGGCGACAATCAGGATGCCGGGATTGTTGTAGTACCACGAGACGGCCCACCCGACCGCAATGACCACGGCAAAGAATGCCGACATGAGGACCCACGTCTTTGCGACATTCTCGTCTTTATGGGTGTAGAGGGTTGCCATTCGGTAGACCGGGTTAGAACTTCACCGCGACTGGCTCTTTTGCGGCAGCGTCGGTGTCACCGAGCTCGAAGAAGGGCTGTGACTCGAAGTGGAACATGCCCGCGATGAGGTTGCCCGGGAAGGTTTGGATCTTAGTGTTGAGGTCGCGCACGTTGCCGTTGTAAAAGCGGCGCGCCGACTGAATCTTGTCTTCGGTGTCGGCGATCTGGTGCTGCAGGTCGAGGAAGTTCTGGTTGGCCTTGAGGTCGGGGTACGCTTCAGAGACGGCAAAGAGCGACTTCAGCGTCTGCGAGAGTTGATTCTCGGCCGCACCTTTTTCGGCCAAACCGGTGGCACCCATGGCAGCCGAGCGCGCGGCGGTCACTTGTTCAAAGACGCCCTTCTCGTGTGCGGCATAGCCTTTGACGGTCTCGACCAAATTCGGAATGAGGTCATAGCGGCGCTTCAACTGCACGTCGATATCGGCCCACGCCTCTTTGGTGCGCTGCACGAAGGTAACGAGCCCGTTGTATGAAACGATGACCCACAGCACGATGACCGCGAGAATTGCTAAAAGGATGTATAGGATAGTCATACCAGGCATTATACCACGCTCACCCTGGCGTCTAGACTGCGCTTTTTTGCTTGACGCTCGAGTATGTGCGCGGTATGAATGCGACAGAGACTCGCACTTTTATACGGGAGATTCCCAATGAGCCATGCATCTACGGGCCACAATCTCGACGCACTGCGCATCAATTTCGGATACATTCGTGCGTACCAGGAACGTCTGACAAGCGCCATCGACTTTAAGCACAAGCTGCCCGACATGCTGAACTTCGGCATCTATGTGGGCGATGCCTTCGACCTGCGTGCACCCCGCGACGACGACTACGTAGCACTCGGCATCGTGTTCGCAATAAAGAACATCGCACTGGCGCTGGCAATCCCTGGCACGAAGATGTGCGTGATGAGCCCCATCTGGAGTGACGGCAAAAAGACGGGGCTCCTGCCATGGAAAGGTATGAGCGTCGACGACCGAATCATCCTCGGTCGCGACTGGACGCTTGTTGATCAACTTCCCGATGACACCATCATCTCGTCGAGGATCATCCCCGCCGTAAACGAGATATGGCGCCTTCCGCTGCTCGATGAGTGACACAAAGGCGCTAAAACAAACCCGGGCCCGCACACGCGGCCCGGGGTTTTTTGTGGTCAAGAGGCACTTGACTTCTGCCCTAATCTCATGTATAAAATGAACAGTTCAGCTCATTCAACCCAAACCCTACGAGGGTGTCATGTCACAACCATTCGCACTACGCTCCGCACATACTGCCGTTAGCTTGTTCGATGTCGAGAAAATCGACGAGAAAAGCGCGGTGCCTGCCGACCCTGCAAACATGGTCGAAATCGCCTGCGTGCAACCGAAGGCGACACTGGCCCTGTCTATGTTTCGCGGCTTAATGGGAAAATGTGAGGCTGTTTTGCCACACCATGGCCCAACCACAACGCAACAGCTACAATCAAGGTATGACTACAAAAAAAGTGTCCCAGGTGTGCGTCTGTGCGCACCAAAAAGAATGGCAATTTTAGAGG
>CAISEE010000034.1 GCA_903884345.1 Candidatus Adlerbacteria bacterium
ACTACCTTGCGGTATTTAGCAGGACAGACGAGGTGGTAGATGAGGACACTGACGTTGTGGCTTTTATGCAGGTAGATGCTCACTGCTCAACTCTAACACCGCAGCAAGCTGCGGGGTATTGACCCTAAGAGAGAATAAAAAAATGAGCCCCACACAGATGTGCAGGGCCCGAGTTTCGGGAACAGCAGTGGTCGTCCATGGAATGGAAGCCGATTAATCGACCGAGCGCTCCTTGAAGATAAACCCGCAGAATGGGTCTTCGCTCCCAGGAGCAGGCGACCGATACGTCACATCCCATCCCGCGCAATTGTAGGTGTTCAGCAAGTGGTTCTCGTTCACGGGTTGATCGGCGGTGCTGAGGCGACCGTTAATGCTGTGCATCCAATTTTCGCCATCGACTCTTGGGCGTCAAACATTTCGACCAAGAGAGCATTGATGGCTACTATGGCGTTGTTAGAAAGTCGGCTCAACGCACGGACTTCCTTCGGGGTCAGCGGATTTATCATTGTTACTCTCCACTTCTATTTCGAGCTATTTCGCCAGCGGCGAAACAGGTTACAGCCAAATACTATTTTACATATTAAATGCGATATGTCGATCTGGCTGCAGCTACGCCCCCAACTCCTGTATCGTTACCTCAATCTCGTCGATTGAGTGTGCTTTGAATGCCTGGTCGATCATCGACACATCTTCAGGGGTCAGTTGCTTCCTGTTGAGGAGCTTTGGGAAATACTTCGCGCCAATGAGGTCGACGAGTCGCTCCTTGCGCCAGTGCGAGACGTTGTTGGCCTTAATCATGTGCTGAATGAGCATGTGGATGATCTCGTGGGTGATCGTCCCGACGAGTTTCTCCCTCTCGCGCGTCGCGATGTTGACGATGACTCGACCCTTCCCCACATCAAAACTCCCACCGCTCCCATACTTGGTGAGCACGACTTCAAACGAGTCCCGCCACGCAAACGCCGCCACCGATTTCATTGGTACAAACCCCGCAGCATGCACCTCCCATTGGCTTGTAAGATACTCCGCCACCGCCTCGTACCCACTTGCATCAAACTCCGCCGCAACTACCCTTTCAATGTCCTCCGCTGTCGACTCTTCGGTAATCCCCGCCGGCAGCCGCACATGATTCTCGCCATACCCACGCTCCCGATACCACGGCAACAATTTCACCGTCTCAGTGACGCGAATAATCTCGAATTTGAGCCCGTAGATGATGTGGAGTTGGATGGGCATATTTATAATTGTGGACCTACGGGGAGTCGAACCCCGGCCTCGTCCATGCCATGGACGCGTTCTACCGCTGAACTATAGGCCCGAGCGAGGAGAAAAAGAGAGTCCGACTTTCATTTTCTCCGAGCGAGGGTGTATATCGAAGGCGAAGCCGTAGATATAGGCCCGTGTTCAGATACTAGCACAAGGCTGTTTTGAAAAAAACCGCTCGCCAATTATGACAAGAGCGCCCGAAGTGCTGGCTCTTGCATGACGGCGTGTGAACCGCCGTACACCACCAAAACATTTTTGTGCTGTTCTAAGGTCTTCGCAATGGTACGCACAATTTCTTCATCCCGAAATCGGCTCACCGTAGCATTGATTCTATTAAGAGTGGTGTACGGCCTTCCCTTCCAAGGAATTGGGTCTACGAGTGCGGATGCGTCTTGTATGTGCTCGACGTCGATTGCGTCTCCAACAACATGCTCGGCAACGCGCAGCGCATGGTCGTATGTGTAGTCGAAGTCCGGCCAGTTTGTCTCGCTCTTAAATGATTCGATAAACGTTTGGGAATAGGTTTCAAAGCCATTCTTGGGTTCGTTGCGCTGGTACTGTGGCAGATGACGGAGTACATACCACGCAAAAACTTCCTCTTTCGTCTGACTCTGCAGTACATGTTCAATCTGCGAGCGAAGAGTGGGTTCGGGGCACACCCAGTCGATATTATTCTCGGTTGCGAGTTTAATAGCCAACCCTGTTTCGCTATAGCGAGCTACGGATTCTTTGTGAGAGAGTGCGTTGAGGCGTTCTGTAAACGCTTTTTTGCGTTCTTGGCTCTGCATATTCGCGCCCTCGACAATGACAATGTCTGGATTGGCAGCGCGGAATACTTCTTCGAGTTCCCTATATTCAGGATGGTCGATATCGTTCCCAGGGTGCGATGAGCCAAAATAGTGCAGATGTCGCTCGCCCGAATGCATCTCATACGTGTACGGCCACGATGTATGTCCAAGTTCACTGTATTCTTGGAGCGACATTATGTTACTCACTACCTCAGTGAGTTTACCCGGCGCGATCTCTGCTGAATTCTTATTTGCTTGCCTTGGAGCGCTTTCGGGCATACGGTAGCAAGTCGATTTTTTTAAATGCTACAACACCACCACTGCCTCGTTGCGACTTACCTCAAGAACCCCTCCCTCGATTGCAAAGGTCTGCTCCCCTTCTTTGGTGCGTACCGTTACCGTCCCCGCATTGAGCGTGGTGATGAGTGGGGCGTGGTTGCTCAGTACCGTCAACTCGCCGGCGCTCCCGGGGAGTGTCAGCGAGATGGCGTCGCCGCTAAACAGGTTTTGATCTACTTTGGCGATGGTTACCTTCATGGCGATTATTCGCTCTTGACCGAGTCGATGCTGCCTTTCATGTAGAAGGCGTTCTCGTTTTTGTCGTCGTGTTTGCCTTCGAGAATTTCTTTGAACGAGCGGATGGTTTCCGACACCGGGACGTAGACGCCCGGGATGCCCGAGAAGACTTCGGCGACGTGGACCGGCTGCGAGAGGAAGCGCTGGATCTTGCGGGCGCGGTAGACGGTCTGCTTGTCTTCGTCCGAGAGTTCTTCGATACCAAGAATGGCGATGATGTCTTGGAGGTCTTTGTAGCGCTGCAAGACCTGCTTGGTCTGAAGTGCCACGTCGTAGTGTTCTTGGCCGACGATTTCGGGCGTGAGTGCGGTCGAGTTCGATTCAAGCGGGTCAACGGCCGGGAAGATGCCGAGCGAGGCGAGACCGCGGGTCAGCACGATGGTCGAGTCGAGGTGGGCAAAGGTGGTGGCTGGTGCCGGGTCAGTGAGGTCGTCGGCCGGGACGTAAATTGCCTGGACCGAGGTGATCGAACCCTTCTTGGTCGAGGTGATGCGCTCTTGGAGGCCGCCCATTTCCTCGGCCAAGGTCGGCTGGTAGCCCACGGCCGACGGCACGCGGCCGAGGAGAGACGATACTTCGGAGCCTGCCTGCACGAAGCGGAAGATGTTGTCGATGAAAAGAAGGACGTCTTTGCCCATCTCGTCGCGGAAGTACTCGGCCATGGTGAGGCCCGAGAGTGCGACGCGTGCGCGTGCGCCCGGGACTTCGTTCATCTG
Source organism: Candidatus Adlerbacteria bacterium (assembly GCA_903884345.1). Lineage (GTDB taxonomy): Bacteria > Patescibacteriota > Minisyncoccia > Phycocordibacterales > SBAW01 > GWA1-54-10. The sequence goes on from CAISEE010000034.1 coordinate 3,347, forward strand.
GCCGAAAACGAGTGCCATCTTGTCGATGACGCCCGACTCGGTCATTTCGTGGTAGAGGTCGTTACCCTCGCGGACGCGCTCGCCGACGCCTGCGAACACCGAGTAGCCGCCGTGTTCTTTTGCCACGTTGTGAATGAGTTCCTGCATGAGCACGGTCTTGCCCACGCCGGCGCCGCCGAAGAGGCCGACTTTACCGCCGCGGATGAACGGTGCCAAAAGGTCGATCGACTTGATGCCGGTCTCGAAGACTTCGGCCTTGGTGCGCTGGTCTTTGAAGGGAGGCGCGTCGCGGTGGATGGAGGAGCGTGGTGCGTCAGGGATGGCGCCCTTGCCGTCAATCGGCTCGCCGATCACGTTAAAGAGGCGGCCGAGGGCCTTCTCGCCGACCGGAACCATCACCGGGTTGCCCGTGTCCATAACCTCGGCGCCGCGGGTGAGGCCCGTAGTGTCTTGGAGCGCGATGGTGCGCACGCGGCCGAGGCCGATGTGCTGTGCCACCTCGAGCGTGATGCCGCGCTCGCCCACCGTCGTGTGGAGCGCGTTGTGGAGCTGTGGCAACTCGCCCTCGAAGTAGACGTCGACGACCGGACCGATGATTTGTTTTATGGTTCCTTTTTGCATACTCGTTACTAAAATTATTATTGCGTCGCCATGGCCTCCATGCCCCCAGTAATCTCCGAAACCTCTCTGGTGATCGCCGCCTGACGTGCTTTATTAAACTGCAGCGATAACTTGTACTCCATCTCCCCCGCCTTGTCCGATGCCGACTTCATCGACACCATGCGCGCCGAGTGCTCGCTCGCCTGCGTTTCGAGCAGTGCGTGGTAGACGAAGATCGAAGCGAGTTTGGGAAGGATGACCGACAGCACCTCCTCGGGCGAGGGCTCGATGTCGAAGGTGCCCACCGAGGCCAAGGTGACTCCTCCGCTCTTAGTGGAGGTGTTTCCTTGGCCGTTCTCCGAAAGCGCACCCTTGGCTGGGGTGATGCCCTCGACCACTCGTGCGAGTTCGCCGAGCGAGAGCGGATAAACCGTGTGGATGGTCGGGCGCTGCTCGAAGGTCGAGATGAAGTTTTGGTAGCCGATTTTGACCAAGTCGACGACGCCGAGTGCGAAGCGGTGTGATACTTCATTCACGATCGTTGCCATCGTGTCGGTCGTCACTTCGGCGGTGTTGGGATGGTAGGCCGCGACATCAAATCCGCGCGCGGCAAAGAAATCGTGCGCCTTGCGGCCGACCGCGATGATGTCGACGTTTTGAGGCGACAGTCCCAGTGTCGCGATGTCTCGCTCGACGGCGCGCAACACGGCGCTGTTGAGCGCGCCAGCGAGCCCCTTGTCGCTGGTTATAACGACGTATGCGGCGCGAGCGACCGGACGGGTTGCCATCAGGGGGTGCGACGCTGCGTCGCGCGAGCTAGCGATGTGCGAGAGGATGGTGACCGCGGCGCGTGCGTACGAGCGACCCGAGATGGCGCGCACTTGGGCCTTGCGCATCTTCGCAGCCGAAACCGCCTCCATCGCTTTGGTGACGGTCTGGGTCTTTTCGACGGAGCGAATTTTGGTTTTGATGGCTTTGAGTCCCGACATGGTGGGTTAGGCGAACAGGTCCGGATGCGTCTCGCGGAATGAGCCGAGCGCTTCTTTGAGCTTGGCCTCGAGCGGTTCGGTGATTTCCTTTGCGGTCTTGATACCCGGCAAAAGGTCGGTGACGTTAACGTCGAGGAACTCGAGGAATTTTTCTTCGAACTCCGGCACGCGCTCGACTGCGACCATCGCCATGTGGCCGTTAACTGCCGCGTAGATCGAGACGGCCTGGCGCTCGAATGACATCGGCGCGCCGTTCTTCTGCTTCAATTCTGCCGTGAGGCGCTGACCAGCATCGATGCGCTTCTTGGTCTCGGGGTCGAGGTCTTGGGCAAACTGCATGAAGGCTTCGAGTTCGCGGAACTGTGCGAGTTCGAGGCGAATCTTGCCCGAGACTTTCTTCATCGCCTTGGTCTGTGCCGACGAACCCACGCGCGACACCGAGATGCCGGCGTTGATTGCGGGGCGCATGCCTTTGTTAAAGAGGTCGGTCTCGAGGAAGATCTGTCCGTCGGTAATCGAGATGACGTTGGTCGGGATGTACGCCGAGACGTCGCCTTCCTGCGTCTCGATGATCGGGAGCGCAGTCAGCGAGCCGCCGCCTTTCTCTTTCGAGAGGCGTGCTGCGCGCTCGAGCAAACGGGAGTGGAGGTAGAAGATGTCGCCCGGGTACGCCTCACGACCCGGTGGGCGGCGAAGCAAGAGCGAAAGTTGGCGGTAGGCCACGGCGTGCTTGGAGAGGTCATCGTAAATGACGAGCGCGTCCTTGCCCTGCTCCATGAAGTACTCACCAATCGCGGCACCGGCGAACGGGGCCAAGTACTGCAGTGCTGCCGAAGCTGCGGCCGATGCGTCGACGACGATGGTGTACTCCATCGCACCCTGCTCGCGCAGCTGCTGCACCAGGCGGGCGGTCTTCGATTCCTTTTGTCCGATTGCCACATAGATACAAATCGGGCGCTTGTCGGCCGGTTCGCTCTTTTGGTTCAAAATAGTGTCGATGGCGATGGTGGTCTTGCCGGTGTAGCGGTCGCCGATGATGAGCTCGCGCTGGCCGCGACCAATCGGGATCATCGAGTCGATGGCCTTGATGCCGGTGTGCAGCGGCGAGTTAACCGACTGGCGATCCATCACACCGTACGCCTCGCGCTCGATGGGATTATTTTTAACCGCCTTGATGGGGCCCTGGCCGTCGAGTGCCTCACCGAGCGGCGAGACGACGCGACCGAGCAACCCTTCGCCCACCGGGATCGAAAGGACGATGCCGGTCGGTTCGACGATCATGCCTTCAGAGATGCGATTGGCGTCGCCGAGGATGATAGCGCGGGTTGATTCTTCCTCGAGGTTAAGCACCACGCCGAAGACGTCGTCAGGATTCTCGAGCGCTTCGCTGAGCGACTTTTTGCCGACCGTATTGAAACGTACCATCTCGGACATGACGGCCTTGCCGAGCCCTTCGATCTCGGCCACGCCGTCACCGACTTTAATGACCACGCCGGTGCCGCGCGCTTCGACTGCGGGCGAGAAGTTCTCGATTTCTTTCTTGAATTGTTCGATGAAATTGTTCATGGCGTGTTTGACTAGCTTGCGATAAGTTTTCGATAAAGCTCCAGGAGGACTTTCGTGCGCCGCTCGTCGGCAGACGTCTTGGACCGCCCCGCGGTTCGTTTCTTCTGCAGTTCGAGTTTCTGATATTCAGAAAAGATGCGCGCCAGGAGCGCACCGTGCCCCCGCCGCTTCAAGACCGAAACGAGATTGTGCAAAAAAACGGCCTCGTTGTTGGGCGTTTTCTCTACGAGCTCGAAGAGCGCTCGGGCGTAGTGTGCGGCGGGATTCATATTAGGCGTGGGTTTTGTCGAGCGCGAGTTTCTCCATTCCCAGAACAATCAGCTTCGCAGCCTCTTTTTTAACCTGGAGTTCGGCCTGAGCCTTCAGCTCTTTCGCCTCGGCCTCGGCGTCGCGGACGATGAGCGTGGCTGCGAGTTCGCCGTTCTCGAGGATGACGCGCTCTTTCTCGATTGCGGCGCAGCGTGCGTTGGCGATGATGGCGTCCCCCTCCTTCCCCGCCTTGGCGAGCATCTCCTTGCGGGACTCTTCGATTTTTGCGAGCTGGTGGGCGGCACGCTCGGCGTCGCGAACGCCGTTGGCGACCTTTTGGCGACGGCTCTCCAGCATTTTCGTGATGGGCGCGTAGAGGAAGTACCACAGCGCCGTAAGCAGCAACCCGAAGTTAACGAGGTTGATGCCAAGGAGACGCCAATCAATACCAAACGCTGCCAATAAGTCGCTCATGCGGGTGCGAGGTTACGGATTATACGAAGCGAATAATGAACGAGACGACGAGTGCGAGAATGCCGAGCGCCTCGGTAAAGACGATGGCGAGGATCATGTTCGAGACGACCTTGTCCGAAGCCTCCGGATTGCGGCCGATAGCATCCATAGCACGTCCACCGATGAGTCCGATGCCGATGCCCGGGCCGAGCACGCCAAGACCAGCGGCGATTGCCATTGCGATTACTCTTGCTGATTCCATATCCATACCAATGATTTCGTCTATTTAATAACAATAATGCTTGCACTGTACCACACAATCGCCCGCACAGCACCTGCTGTTAGTGCGTGGCGTGCGCCTCGCCCGGTGCCCCGTGAGGCTGTGCGATGGCGAGTTTGATGAAGAAGAGTGTCAGCATGGCAAAGACGGCCGCTTGGACGATGCCGACGAAGGTCTCGAACATCATGAGGGGCACCGGCAGGAGGTACGGCATAAAGTAGCCGGCCACCGCCAAAAGCACCTCGCCCGCGAAGATGTTACCGAAGAGACGGAACGAGAACGAGACGAAGCGCGAGAGCTCCGAGACGAACTCGATGATGCCGACCGTCATGTTGAGGAGTCGATTCCCGACGCTCGTGCCGCGGAAGGTGAAGAACTTGCCCGCGTACTTGAAGGCGCCGACGATGAGGATGCCGCTGATTTCAATCGAAAGGACGGCGATGATGGCAAGCGCCAGTGTGACGTTAAGGTCGGTGTTGACCGGGCGAAAGAGCGGGATGAACTCGCCGCCTTTATGAATCCCGAGCGCGCCGAAGAACGGCATGAAATCAAAGAGGTTGGAGCACGCGATGAAGAGGAAGATGGTCGCGATGAGCGGGAAGAATTGGATCGCGCGCGTGCGGCTGCCGAAGACCTGCTCCATGTAGTTCAAGACGAAATCGATGATGATTTCGAAGAAGTTTTGGACTTTCCCCGGGATGAGGGTGGGCTTGCGGCCGACGAAAATCGCCGTCGTGATGAGCACGAGCATGACCGCCCACTCGGCGACGAGCGTGTTCGTGACGGGGATACCCCACACCGTAAATAGTCGCTCTGCGGCGAGCGTTATGTGCAACCCTCCGGTCATTACTCCCCCACTATAGCACAAAGTCGCAATTTTATGTTGTATACTGAGTTCATATATGCCCTATGTCGCGCTCGCACTCGTGGTTACGGCTTTGATCGGGGGCGGTGTCTCGGCGCTGGCCGACCGCGCCCTGCCCGGCGAGCCGCTGTATCCCTTTAAAATAGGCATTAACGAGCGGGCGCAGCATCTCTTGGCACGAACCGACGTAGCCGCGGCGCAGCACGACATGGACGCCATCGCCACGAGGTTCGATGAGGCACTCACGCTCGCGCCCCAGGGTCGCCTCGATGCCACCGGCCAAACGCTCCTCGTCGACAACATCGTGGCGCACGACGCAGACATCGCGCATAGTGTCGTCGCGCTCGAAGAAAAACAGTCATACAAAGACGCGGCCACAATCTCGAGCGCCTATCGCGAACTCTTGGTGCGCGAAAAGTCGACCCTCGAAGCGACGAGCGGCCACTCAACCGTGGGCGAGCAGGTCTCGCTCGCGCCCATCCTCACCCGTGCGCGCGTCTTGGCCACCAGTGCCTCACTCCTCAGCAATGTCACCACTAAGGTAGACGCAGCAAAAAACTCTCAATAATAAGAATGAGCGACACGAGCGCCGCCTGGAGCCCGATGCCGCGCATAGCGGGGATGTGGAGGCTTTTGCCTTTTTGGACGAATTTATGAGATCGCTGCAGCGGTTCGAGGAGGATGCTGTGCGTTTTGAAGTACACGAACTGGAGCAGATCGGGCAGCTGCCCCGCCATCGCACCGATCAGCACAATGGGTACCGGCGCGTGAAAGAGCCAAAAGGAAAACATCACGACGCTGAGTACGACACCCAAAATCGCGTCACCGCCGATGACGCACAGGTCGATGAAGAACTGCGGCCCGATTTTCATGTCGGTCGCCAAGGGGTCGGCCGAATCCTTGCTCATCGACTTGGGGTCATAATCCCAGTGCGGCAGCGAGTCGATGGTCAGGTGGCTCAGAAAGGCCGCCGAAAACGCCAAGAACGGATGCTCGGGAAAGAGTTGTGCGACGGCTGCGCCGACGATTGCGTGGGTGGTAAGAGTCATAGGTGCATATTACGCCAAATCCATAAATGGGTTGTACGCCACCTCCCACAGGTAGCCGTCGAGGTCGGCAAAGTAGCCCGAGTACCCTCCCCACTCGGCCTGCTGCGGCGGTTTGACCAGGGTCGCGCCCGCCTTAACGGCAAGGGCCAGCACCTCGTCGACCTCGCCGATGGTCGCGACGTTGTGCGCGATGGTAATCCCCGAGAATCCGCTCCCCGCCACGGGCACGGTGGCATCTTCGGCGAGTTTTGCTTTCGGGAACAGCGACAGCCACGTGCCCTCGAGTTTAAAGAAGACGATGTCGGCCTTGTCTTTGTAGCCGTAATCGGGAAATCCGAGCCCGTCGCGATAGAATTTGAGCGCCTTTTGAAAGTTCGAAACGCCGAGCGTGATGAGAGTAATTTTAGGTTTCATAGTATGCGTTATTACGTTGATTCGTGATGCCTCGCAGTGTGTGTCGACAGGCAATGGAATCAGTCTACCAAGGATGCCCTAAAAAATCCTTTCATGAAGAAAGGGCGAGCAAGTTGGAAGTCCAACCGCCCGCCCTTGTTGCTACAGAGTAACCAGGAGCTGTAGCTCTCCTTTTCAATCAGGCGGCCATTTTGAGGTCGCCGTCCTCGGTCGCCGCGGCAGCGCGCAGTTCGGCTTGACGCTATACTAGTGGACCCGACGAGAATCGGACTCGTGCCTCTGCAATGCGAATGCAGCGTTTTACCACTTAACTACGGGCCCTAACAGGAAATACTGTACACCATTTTGTAGGCCGGCGCATGTCACTTGCGCACGTCTTCAGTCGTGCCGTCGGGGTGTATGCGGATGATGTGCGATGCGTGGCCGGCGACTTCCCCACTATCGATGTAGAAGTCGACTTTGTCGCCGAAATACGCGCGAGCTTCATTGATTGTAATTGCAGGTGGCAGGCCCTCGGGGTTGGCGCTGGGTGCGATGAGTGGGCCACTCTCGACAAGAAGTGCGCACAGATCGGCTTTGTCGGGTAGGCGGAATGCCAACGAGTGGGCGCCACGGTGAAGGTATGCAAACCGCTCGTCATCGCACGGCAGGATGATGCTGACGGGGCCGGGCCAGTGTGCATATAAAATAGTTCGTTCACCCTCGGTCGGTGTGATGTTAAAAAGCGCTAGGTCGTCGAGCGAAGAAATAAGGATGATTGGCGGCTTCGTCGGAGTTCGTTGCTTGATGTTGTATACGCGCTCGATCGCGTCTTGGTTTAGCGCCGAAGCGACGATACCATAGAGCGTATCAGTCGGTATGACACCGACCTTTCCCTGTCTAAGGCTTTGCGCATGCCCACTCATGTCTACGCCTTGCTGCGACGCTTCATGCTGCGGTCGGACTCGTTGCGGTCGACGAACCACTTGTCGGATTTATTAAACCACCACGCGTCGGGACTGGTCTTTATGAGTTCTTTGCCGAACTTCTTGGCAATCGGGGTCGAGAGGCGCTTCTCGGCGATGATGATCCACTCCTTCGCTTTTGTGTTGCCCTTCTCCTCTTCCTCGCGCAGCGACGCCATCCACTCCAAGACATCGGCGTCTTTGACCAGTTTCGCCTCGAGGGTCTCGCGCTTTTGCTCTTCAAGGAAGGCGTCGCGCATCTCGTGGCCAAAGGGTACCGATGCGGCGAGGTCGTCAAAGGCGGTCGATTCGGCGAGGCGGCCGTAGCGCTGGTGCACGTAGTTGAGGTCCGACGTGCGACCCTCGGCCAGGTCGTGGACGAGCGCCATGAACATACAGCGCTCCTTGTTTGCCTCAGGTGTGAAGTGCGCCAAGGTATAGACGATCATCGCGGTGCGGTAGAGGTGCTCGGCGACGGTCTGGTCACCGGTGCCCAATAGCCAAAAACCCGAACGGGGTGTTTTGCGCAGGTTACCGATCTCGTAGATAAAATCGATCGTCTGCCCCAGTTCGTTCTTTTTCATGCTCCAAGGATACACTATTTTTTGTCGGAGTGCCGAGAATCGGACTCGGGTTTTACGCACCCGAAGCGTACGTAATACCACTATACCACACTCCGTATTTTCAACTCTGTCAAACTCTCACTGCGTATCGGGTGTACGCTGCGGCAGATCGTGTCTCTGCTGGTGCACCCTGCAGGACTCGGACCTGCGACCCCACCCGTGTGAAGGGTGTGCTCTACCAACTGAGCTAAGGGTGCGAACGTTCGTAATCTACCATGGAATCGTTCCTAAAAAAAGCTGTACAAGACGGCGACGAAGTTAAGAACGCTGTGGCTGAGCGCGACCATCCACAGGTTTGGGTACTTGTAGTACATGTACGAGAACGCGACACCCGAGACAAGTGCCAGCGGCAGGGTCACGAACGGCTCGCCGTACAAGACGTGCAGGTAGGTAAACAGCAGTGCGTCGACCGCGATGACCGAGAGGATCGATGTGTAAAATCGGCGCAGTTCGTGCATAAGAAATCCGCGGTAGAGGAACTCCTGCGTGAAGCTAATGGGGATAAAAAGAAAGAGGAGGTGTGAATTGCTCGTCCACTCGGGGATGGTTTGCTTGCCCAAGAGGTGCGCAACAATGAGGAGCAATGCCACGGCGCCGGTCGTAAATATGACATATGGCAGGACGGTCTCTTTGAAATTATTGGTACGAAGGCCGAGGCTTCGCAGCGTACGCTGATCGCGAAACGCCACGACGGCGACGATGACGGTGTAGATCGCCAATAGCCAGAGCCGATACGTGAATGGGATGAGCCCAAAATACAAAATCGCAATCGGCGAGATAAACAAAAAGAAAACGAGGCCGATGATGTAGAGGACGGCATGCATGCGACGCAAAACGCCACGCTCAACTTCCCGAAGCATCGAATGTGCCGTTCGCATTACACATGCATAGTACCTCGAATATACAGCACAGGCGAAATTTTGAGTGCATAAACGAAAGGCCGGCACCCTGGAATATCCAGTGATGCCGGCGCGGTTGTTGGGGTCAGGCTGCCATCGGCAGAGCCTCGGGTGCAGTCAGCTTCTTGGTGCTAGCGCGCTGCTTGCGCATTGCGTGGTGCATAAGCAGCACGGCCGACAGGCACAGGATGAACATGGTCGCAATACGCTGTTCGTCGACCCGCGCCTGGAGCACGCTGTCGGAATAGAATACGCGACCGATTGCAACCGCCACTGCGGCGCAATGCGGGTGGCCGAGAACAGAGTGTCGAGTCCTATTCGGACCCACTGTATACACGGCCGTGAGCTGATTCTGGTTCATCACTCGATCGCAAATCGAGCACGTGTACTGCGCCCGGTAGAGACCATGTTCAAGCATCGTCATGCTCCTCATTGTTTTGCGCATGCATTCGAACGGATAATGCTGCGCTTACTACTTCATACAGTATACATGAAAGGGCAAATATGTCAATACAGAATTTTGCGTTTGACAAGGTCTGGGATGATCTTCTCTCGGACGATGTACGAGACTCGTGGGTTGTCGCGGTCGTCCTTCCCTATCCAGTGCAAGACATCGATCTCGCTCGAGGGAGTGGGGATGCCGAGGAGCTTGGCGCAGTAGAGCCGGATCCACACGTCCTTGCCCGGGTGCCCCGCCGCGGGGCCGATGTATTCGCCGATCAACTCGAGAGACTCGGTACGGATATCGCACCCGAGCTCGTCGTCGATTTTTTTGCGTAGACACGCCACGTCAGACATGTCGTGTCGCTGACCGCCGGGCATGATGTACTCGGTCGTGTCGTAATCGGGCGATTTTTCACACACGAGAAACTTCGTAGCATCTTCGTTGAGAACTAACAGACCGATTTTCTCAAAGTATGCCATAGTAGTTCTCGCCGTACATTACCTATTGGTCTCCTCTTTTCGGTGAGCGTCCAATTTAAGATTCTCGGCCGTCCAGCCGATGGCGTTGGCGGTAATCTGCATGACCGAGCCTGCGCCCGCGACCGCGAGAAAAAGAATGACGAGCCACGCCCACGAGAACGTGAAGTAGAGGAAGGTTACGACGAGTGCCGACCAAAAGCCGATGCACCAAGGGCAGCCCAACAGGTCGTGCCCGGTGCGCAGGATCCCATCCGCGGGGAGCATCTCGACCCAGGTTGCGCCATCTTTGACGACTTCGCGTTTCGAGACGAAGAGTTCGCGAAACCAGCGCATGATCTTGTCGTAGACGAAGAGTCGCGTGAGGCGAAACGATGCGAGCGCCAAGAGGAGTGCGTCAAACAGCGGGATGGAGTGCGGGAAGTCGCCATGCTTGCCCCAGATCTCGTACATCGCGACGATGAGTACGCATGAAAACGCGACCGAAAGGACGAAATTCCAGAAATTTTGGCTATCTTTTGGTCGAAGTGTCGGTTTGGGCATGACGATAAATTTACTTTTTAAAGCGAACACAATTATATCAAGAAAAAAGGAGGTATGCGACGCCCAGTGCGAGCGTGTGGATAACAATCGGTGGTGCGACCGAGAGCAGCGCGAGCCTAAATGACGAGTGCTTTTGCGATCGATAGATGAGCCACAGGGTCGCGATGAGTCCTGCCGCAGCGGCCGCCATCGTGCCCCAAAAGAAGAGTGACTCGGTCAGTGTCAGCATCGAAAGGTAGCGGCCCTGAAAGGCGAACGCGACGCCGCCGACGGTGATGAACGTGAACACAAAGGCGATATATCCCAACGCGAGGTTGGTCGCGGTAATCCACAAGCGGCGCTTTAAAAAGATGTTCGGCAGGTAGTTTCGCATGGCGAACGGTCGATACCGTCATGCTACCACAGCTTGTGGGACGTGCGTACACCAAAGGGCGCCCGCGCTATTGCCGAGCGCCCTTCGTTTAAACGAGTCAGCGGCTAGTTCGCGACCATGCTTGCGTCGTCGAGCGTGATCCATCCAACGCCAGTGATGTAGTGGAAGACGCGCGCGGTCGCAATGCCCGATGGCACAGTGAAGGTCAGTTTCGACGTGCCCCATGAGCTTGCCGATGCGGGGACGGCGGTCGCACTTGCGTACGAGGTCGCTCCTGCTGAGGTGGCGTACTCGATCTCGAGCGTCGAGCCGATGTTCGCCTGGTAGTAGTCGCTGTAGGTGTACGACTTGCCCGGTGTCACCGCGACAGGATCGTATGCCCACTTTGCGTCGCCGCTGGTGTACGCGGTGATTTGCGCTTTCGCGGCGTACGCGTCGGTGCGGCCAGTTACCGGGTAGGTGAAGACCGGCGTATTGGTCCCCCATCCGCCCTGTATCCAGTGCAACGGATTGCCCGGGTTCGCGGGGTCGGGTGTCACGAACGACGGGTTGAGCACGAGGTTGGTCGTCGTCGGCGTCGAGGTCGCCGCGGCGAATATCGTCATCGCAAACGCCTGCGTGGTCGAACTCGTCCCATTGGTGACGCGGATGCTGAAGTTCGACGTTCCCGCGGTCGTTGGAGTCCCTGCGATGGTGTTGGTCTTGCCCGTCGACGTTCCCAGTGAAAGTCCAGCGGGCAATGATCCGCTCGACACACTCCACGTAAACGTACCGGTCGCGGCGGTGCTTGCCGTCAGTGTTTGCAAGAAGGAGGTCGTCGTCGTGCCGTTCCCAAGCGACGTTGGTGTGATGCTGATGCCCGGCGCCGGCGGCGTCGTTGTGGCTGCCGCGTTAATCGTCACACTAAACGCTTGCGTCGTTGAACTTGTGCCGTTGGTCACACGGATACTGAAGTTTGCCGTGCCCGCGGTGGTCGGCGTGCCCGAAATAGTATTCGTTAGGTCCGTCGATGCGCCGAGCGTGAGGCCTGCGGGAAGCGACCCGTTGGAGACGCTCCAGGTAAACGTGCCTGTCGCGGTGGTGCTTGCCGTCAATGTTTGCGAGTACGCGGTGGTCGTCGTGCCGCTCGCAATCGACGTTGGCGTAATGACAACAGTCGGTGCCGGAGGCGGCGGCGTGCTTGCCTGGTCGACGACACTCACATCATCGATGGTGAGCCAGCCCACGCCCGTGATGTAGTGGTACACACGCACCGACGCGGCATTAACTGGCGCGGTGAACGAGAGCGTCGACGTTGCCCACTTGCTAGCCGATGCCGGGAACGACGTTGCGCCGACATAGGTCAGCGTGCCCGTCGTGCTCGTGAACTCGACTTCATCGATTGACGAGATGTTTGCCTCGTACGCATCGGTGTAGGTGTAGGTGTGCCCCGGGATGACGGCAACCGGGTCGAAGACCCACTTATTATCACCGCTCGAATACGAGGTCATTTGCACCTTCGCGGCGTAGGCATCGGTGTGTCCAGTCACCGGGTAGGTGTAGGTTGCGACGTTGGTCCCCCATCCGCCCTGCGTCCAATGCAGCGGGTATCCGGGGTTGTTGGGGTCGGGCGTCACGAACGATGGATTGAGCACGAGATTCGATTGAATCTGCGTCGCCGACACGGTGACGTTGACCGTCGCGACGTTCGAATCAGCGAGGCCATCGTTGGCTTTAAATGTAAATGAATCGAGCCCCGAGAATCCGCTCGCGGGCGTGTAGGTAATGTTCGGTGCGGTACCCGAGATGGTGCCGTGCGCGGGCGGCGTCACGATCGAGTACGTGAGTGGATTATTATCGACGTCGGCTGCAGTTAATGTGATTGCAACCGGTGTGTTGGGCAAGGTGGTCACTGCGGCGTTATTTGCCGTCGGCGCGTGGTTGACCTGCGGGCCGTTGGCGATCATCTGCTCGCCTTGAAGCATCGTGATGACGGGCACCTTGTTGGTGTTGAGGTAGTTCACGACCGCTTGCAGCGTCTGCGGCGTCGCGCCGTACTCTTCGTTGGAGATATTCGCCACGATCGGGTGGAAGATAATGATGAGCCATTGGTGGTTGGCTCGCGCCTGATCGATCCAACCTTCGATGTCGGCCGCGGTCGTCGAATTGGTGACCGATTGTGCCAAGAGTTGCGTCAGGTCGCTCGCGCGGTCGTTGTAGCCAGGCGACACTGTGCGTGCCGCGACGTAGCCTGCCTGCTTCACAATTTGCAGTGTCGAGGCATTATATGAGCCATACGGATAGACGAAGGTCGAGACCGGTGTGAGGCCATTGTTCAGCAGTTCTTGTCGTCCGCCGACAATCTCAGCCTGCTGCTGCGCATCGGTGAGGGTGGCCAAGTCGGGGTGGGTCTGTGTGTGGCCGCCGACCTCCATGCCTTTGGCCTGCAGATCGCGAACCTGGGTCGGCGTCATGAAGTCGGTCGAGGCCCCGAGCGACACGTTGTCGATGTCGAGGAGGCCCACGCCGGTCAATCGATGCATGACAGTGATGCTGACGATGTTAACGGGCACGTAAAAGAGGAAGGACGGCATATTCACCCACGCGCCGTTGGTCGAGGCGAACGTTTTGGCAGGCGTCAACGTCGATACGGCGTCGCCCGACGAGTTGATGTAGGACAGAGTTCCGCTCGCATCAGTCATTTGAATGACCAAGTCGGATGTAGCCGTACTGCGATACGCGTCTGCATAGACGTAGTCTTCGTCGGCCAGGACCGTCATTGTCGGGAAGGTCCATGCCGCATTGCTCTTCGTCACGGTCGACGACACTTCGGCCGCATTGCCGCTTTGTCCTGCGACCGGGTAGGTAAACTTTGCATTGCCACCCGATGGCGTCCATCCTGACGGTTTGGTCGAGCTCGCCGCGTCGGGTGTGTCGAGGTTGGCATTGGCGATGCCCATCCCTGCCGTGTGCGTGATGATATAGAACGACCCCTTCACGTTCCCTGCCGTGAGGATCGGCAGCGCGTTTTGATACTGGTTAAGAAGTCCATCATCGAAGGTGAGCGACACGTACCCCTGGTCAAATGACGGGTCGGTCGTCGTGGCCGCCGCCGCAGCAAGTGACGCAAACGCCGAGACCCCATTGGCGGGAGTCGATGTCTTTGTATTAATAATCGGCGTCGGCGTCACGTTCTTGTTAAGAATCGAGCCCGTGGCGTGCGCCTGCCCTGTTGGTAATAATAACAAAAACGAAAACGCAAAAACAAAAAGCCGCGCCCACGCACCCTTTGATGTTGGCATAGCGTACAAAATAAAATTGTAAAAATCCCCCGCCCGATATAAATGACACGTGAATGCAAGCGCCCAATCGCGACAGTACCAAAATGTTTTTGAAGTTTGTGTGTAGTGCGTAAAACAAAACCCGCCCGACCATTCGTGGTCAGGCGGGTTTTGGTATGTTGTGGACCCTACCGGGATCGAACCGGTCACCTCCTCATTGCAAATGAGGCGCTCTACCAAATGAGCTAAGGGCCCTACTGCGTCGCTACAGAGCTATCTTATCAATCTTTCGCGCTAATGCAAAATCCTTGTCGGTCAAACCGTCGGCCGAGTGGGTCGAGAGTTCGAGCGTCACGACATCGTACGAGATCGTGATGTCGGGATGATGGTCATCTGTATCGGCTAACTTGGCCACTTCGTTGACGAAGCGCATCGCCTCGATGAAGTCTTTCAGTATGAATTGTTTGGCCAACAGGCGCGCCTCGTCGACGAGCATCCAGTCATTGAGCTCTTTGACGAGCTTCTTGGCTTTGACGGGGAGGATGGGCAGCTCGTGCTTGTCGCATCCCTCGCAATTGCCCTCTGTGCCGTGGTTACTCATACCCAACGCCTAGATTACCGTTTCTTTCGCTTTAGAGCAAGCGACACGACATGGTCGGCAAAGTCCGAGACTTTCGAGCCAACGGCGTGGAGCGAGCGGTGCAGCAGCGACTCCTGAGCCACGCTCGGGTGCGTGTTTACCTCGAGGAAGTAGATGCCGCGTTTGCCGACTATGAAATCGGACTGCGAGTAGTGCGAGAGCGCCAACCCCTCGTGAATCTTCTTGGCGGATGCGGCAAGCTCGGCCTTTTCGGCGTCGGTGAAGATGCCGGGGACGCGCTCGACGACGCCGGTCACGCCGCGCACCTGGCGCGAGAACATCGGCTGGGGCGGCAGGGTAATTTCGGTCGGCAACAGTGAGTACACCTTCTCGTTGCGGTAGCTGTCGATCACACCGACGGTCGCTTCCCTGCCCTTGATGTACTCCTCGACCAATGCGACCGGTGCGACGGCAAAAGCCTGCGAGAGTGCATCGCGCAAATCGTCATAGGAGTGTGCGATGGTGACGCCTTTGGACGCCGAGCCCGCGATCGGTTTGACGACCGACGGGTGCGGGAAGGTGCGAAAGAGGTTGAGCGCCACGGTATCGATGTCGCGCGATGGCTCGACCAAGACGCCGCGCACGACTTTGATGCCGAGTTTCGATACGAGCTCTTTGGTGTGTTGTTTGTTGTACGCGACGGTCGAGGCAAACGCGTCCGAGCCGGTGTAGGGCGTGCCGTGCGCCTCGAGGATGCGCTGCACCTGACCATCTTCGCCGTATTCGCCGTGCATCGCGTTAAAGGCGACGTCGATACCGTTTAATGCGTGACCAGGGTCAACGGCAACGCCGCGTGCGTGCCACTGCCCATCGCGCGAAATGAAAATGTCCCGCGCGTCGTACTTCTCGGGATTAAGTTCTGCCAAAATGTGCGCGCCGGTTTGCAGCGACGCCTCATACTCGCTCGACGGCCCGCCGCGCAATACACCTACCACTGTTCTCATGCAAATAGTATAGCAAAGAAAATAGAGCACCCTCGCCGACAACTGTCGACGAGGGTGCTTTGGCACGACTACTTGCCGCGGTCGGATTTGTTCGGCTGCACCTCACGATAAAAGTAATGGAAGGGAGCGTCGAGGTATGATTCGAATCGAATCCTTGAAAGTTCAAACGTTTTGCCGTCAGGAGTCTTCCAAACGTTTTTACAATCTTGGAACTTGCCCGGTTCATTAATCTTCGGCGTAGCGCCGTACCGTGCTACGCACGCGCCGTACATTTGTTCTGCAGCTTTCTGATCAATCTGCGCTCTCGCAGCGCACTGCAGCATGAGAAGCATGGCGGCAGCAAGAAGAACTGGTCGCATGATACTGGTTCCTTTCTGAACCTGCGGTCGAGGGGCGAACATTGCCAAAATATTTATACACGAAAATTCTGAAAGGTCAATCTACCGCTTGCGCATCCGATTGCGGTGAAAGGTGATCGCGTAGCGGTGCGCTTCGGCGTTGGCGAGCAAAATATCGCTCTCGCGGCCTGAGATAATGGTTTTATCACCCTCGATCGATCGGGGGCGATGCTTCTCGTCTTTGACGACGCCGACCAGCGGGATGCCGATGCCACGCTCGGCCAGGACCGAGGCAGCGGCGTTGAGTTGCGCTTTTGAGCCGTCGACGACGATGAGGCGCGGTAGTGGCCACTCGTCGTGCCCGAGTCGGCGCGACAAAATTTCGCGCAGCGCTCCGGCATCGTCGCCGGGTTTTGTGGCACGCAAAATGAATTTGCGGTACTCGGCCTTGCTGGCGAGACCGTCTTCGACCACCGTCATGACGCCGACTGCCGCGCTCCCCTGCAGGTGCGCTGCATCGTAGGCTTCGATGCGCGTGTTGCTGTGACTGTCGGCCGATGGTCGGCGATACTCATCTTTGATGAGCGAGACGTCCTGGATATGATTAAGTGCAAACAGCTGCCCGCGCAAGGATGCTGCCTCCTCGAAGTGCTCGAGTTTGGCCGCACGCTTCATGTCGCGCTCGAGACTCGTGACGAGGACACTCTTTTTACCCTGAAAGAGCAACACGATGCGGCGAATGATTTTTCGATAGTCGGTTTTTGAAATAGCACCCGAACAGACGCCAGGGCAGAGCCCGATGTGTGCGTTAAAGCATGGTTTGCATGCGTTTCGTGACGAGGAAAGACCTCCACGAGGACGCGGAGGACTCACCTCGGCACTCTTGTCGGCATACGGGGTGCAGGTGTCGCGGTATGGGAAGATTTTGCGAATGATACGCAGTGCCTCTTTGAGCTGTGCCCCGTGCGGAAATGGTCCAAACACATGTGCGTAGGCATGAGAAGTCTGAGGGTGCATACGCAGGCGCGACGGCGCCGGAGTTACTAAATCTTCAACAGAAGATTTGGGCGCACCCGAAGACTTGCTCGTGCCGTAGCTTGCCAACTCCTTCCCGCGCACCAACAGCACGCGCGGAAAATCCTCGTCAGTGATGACAACGTGGTTGAAGCTTTTATCGTCTTTGAGGTCGGTATTGTGCTTGGGTTTGTGCGTGCGAATGAGGTTCGCTTCGAGGATGAGCGCCTCGAGGACCGAGTCGGTCTCGCGCCAATCAATCGACACCGCCTTTTCGAGCATCGAGACCAAGAGTGGCCCGCGCGTCTGCATCAAGTCAGACGCGAAATAACTTCGCACACGCGAGCGCAGCGACGTCGCCTTGCCGATGTAGAGCACCTCCTTATTTTTGCCAAGAAAAAAATACACCCCCGGTGCGTCGGGCAACTGCTTCTTTCGTTTTTCGAATTCAGCGAGGGTCATGGTGAAATTGTTGGCGCCCTCCTAGTTGGAGGGCGCGTGCACGCTTAGTGAATCGTTTGCGAGAGCAGTCTGTCGCGGATTTTGTACACCTGGACGACGACCACATTTGCGTCTGGGGCATAAATCCATCCAGGCTCCAGGAAGGTGCACCTGGCACGGCTGGCGACGTACCAGACCATGTCGTCAAAACCAGGTTCGCCGAGGTGCGTGAGCACCCTCCGCTCCGCTTCTTTGAGAGCTTCGACACGAGTCGTCAGTGGCACACTGCGGTGACACAAAGTAAAATTGGCGACTGCGTCCTGCACGTCGGGTGGAATGAATACTGGCATCGAATTGCGCCTCCTCGCGCACAAATGATGAATGAGAACTCCTAGACTTAATAATATATCTCAAGTCACATAAAAAGTGAAGGGGTGAGTTATGCACCGCGCAACACCACCTCTACTTGTGGCAAACCTATACCCCTATCGTATTGATCAATGTAAGAAATGCCGGTTCTGTAGATTTGCTTATGGCTTGAAAGAATTGTGTCATGCCGTTATCGAAGTCAATATCAGAAATATAGTGGCCGCGAGCATACGCAAGATGGGCTGCCGTGAATATTTGATTCCCATCCATGCCAAAGTAGTTTTTTTAGCTGTGACATTCGTTCCATGAGCTCGTGGGGCGAAAATAGATACTCAATCAATTGTTGCTTAATTGTGTCAGGCTCTGGCATAGCGCCATCTGATGGTGGATACATGAGTTTGCAATACATTTCCATCTCAACGGGAGAAAATGAGACGGGTGCTTCGTCAAAAGCAGCGCTAAAATATGACTTGAAAAACGTTCCGTCGAGTGGTCTGATTTCGTGACCTTTTTCATGCGCCTCAGCAAGACACATTTGTCGCGTGCTTAGACGTTTTCCGGATACGGGATGTAGCTGTCCGACACAGATTCGTCCTGCGTCGGATATATCATCTGAAAATTCGATCGTGGTTTGCGTCTTCTGTCTTTCGATGCGATCACGGAGATCTTTTTCTATCTCATCGCGTGTTCGTGCTGAAAAGGACGGGCGCTCTCCTTCTTTAACCATGTGTGCATTCCCCAGCGAGTCTCTGAACAAATTCATTCCTCCTGCTAATGTTTTGATCAGCGTAAACGTTTCCTGTTTCAGTCGCTCTTCCTCACCTGCTTCAGCGTGACGTATGAATTCCGTTAATTGAGCGAATAGAGACGGGTTCTCCAAACGAGAAAACAGCATCTCAGAATAATTCCCCTCGAAATTTGGGCTTAATGGGAAAATGTGAGGCTATGCAGGCGGCGAAAGCAGTGTCGTGATAAGTTTCATCCGCCGCGCATGCGTGAGCCCCGAATGCACGGCAACCGCAAGCTTCACCTTCTTGAACGAACCATCGAGTGAGTTGG
>CAISEE010000035.1 GCA_903884345.1 Candidatus Adlerbacteria bacterium
ATGCTCTCGCACGCCGCCATAGTCTCGCGAGAACTAAAGAAGCCGTGCGTCATCGGTACAAAAATTGCCACACAAGTGCTCCACGATGGCGACCTTGTCGAAGTCGATGCCGATAACGGTGTGGTGCGGGTTATCGAGCGCGCTGCAATACATAAAACTTCACTTGCACATGAAAAAATTGCGTAAAGAGGATATCGACCCAAATGGTGATGACGTCGAAGTTGACGCAAACAACGGTACCATACGCGTCTTGTCGCGAGCGACGACGAACCCGTTTGGCGCGGTCAATCAATGGCAACGACTGTTTCGAGTGCAAGGGCTTCGGTTTTTGGTTAGCGATATATGGATGGATCACTACAAGTCGCTGGGGGCGCTCGTTATTTTTACCAACGACGAGTTCACGAGCTACCTGCCGCGCATCACCATGGCGCGGTTACTCGCCGAGGGGAAAGAGCTTCTGTCGAGTGACGCCACCGTCGATGTCTACGAAACAACATTTCGTGCATTTATGCGAGACGCGCAAGCGCTGCAAAAAGAAATCATTGACGGCGAGTGTGAGCGTGCGACTGTTGAATCGGCCTTCCGCACCATGGCAGCCTTGTTCTCGTTCTACTACCGAACGGAGTTCTTCTCTACCGACGACGCGTACAAACAGTTTGAAACGACGAAGGACGCGGCCCTCGGGGCACGCCTTGAGCGGATGGGTGTGCTCAAGAACGACGGGCGCAGCCTGATGAACAGTCTATTTTTCGGGAGTGATTCAGTATTGCCGCGGTTACTCCAGAATCTTGAGCGCCAGTTTGGTGTGCCTAATCGCGAATTGCAGCAGTACTCGCGGAGTGAAATACTCGCGCTCTTTGACGGCATGCGGGTTTCTCCTGCCGACATAGCCAATCGCGATGCGGCATTCTATGTTTGGGGGACAAATGGTGTGTGTGAGACAAGGGCCGGTGTTGACGCACACCGAGCTATTGGTGGATTTGGCGAAGAATCGCCGCACGCGTTGCCCGCATTCGTTAGGGGTACGGTTGCTCGAGCGGGCAAGGTGCGTGGTATTGCCCGCATCATTCGGGCCGGATACGACAATTTCGACTCGCTGCGTCACGTGATGGAGTCAATGCAACAAGGCGATATCCTCGTGGCAGAGACGACCTCGCCCGAGCTGATGCCTGCATGTCAAAAGGCAGGCGCCATTGTTACCGACCAGGGCGGTATGCTCTCACATGCGGCGATTGTTAGTCGCGAGCTGCAGGTCCCGTGCGTCGTCGCGACGGGAAATGCGACTGAAGTAATCAAAGACGGTGACCTCATTGAAGTGGACGCAGAAAAAGGAATCGTGACTATTGTTGAACGGGCATGAAAATTAGCAAGGGCGCCGCTTTGTCTGCGGCGCCCGGTTATGTTATCTCTCCTTTTGGTTGTCTAGTTATGTCTGCTTCAGCTCTTTGCGGCCCCGGTTTTTTTGCACAGCTTCGCGGTGAAGCCGGGCTGTCTGACGACCATAAGGTCGAAAAAACCGCAGATTTCCTTGAAGCAGGCGCGGTAGGAACCGAGGCCCTTATTGAA
>CAISEE010000036.1 GCA_903884345.1 Candidatus Adlerbacteria bacterium
CATAGTCGAGCAGGTTGCGGGTGTTAACGCCGCCGATGCCATCGTTGAGCAGGTCGTAGTAGATGCCTTCGGCGGGGATGTACATAAACGCAAACAGCAGCGTCCCGTCCTTTGGTCGGACATACTTGCTCGTCTCGTCGATGCGCTTCTTGAGGTCTTTCTTAAATGCCTCCTCGAACTCGGCGCGGCGCGTGTCATCTTTCTCGTCGTGGATGCGCGTGTAATTTTCAAGCGGGAACTTCGCATCAACCGGGATGACGCCCTCTTTGGTAAAGATGGCCGCGTCGACGGTCTCGCCGCCCGGGAACTCGTACTGCATCTTAAACGCGGTCGGCGGCAGAATGTTGCCCATGACCAATTCAAGCGACGCCTCGCCGAGGTTGCCGCGCTGTTTTTGATTTTTCAAAACTTTCTCGAGGTTAGAGAGCTGCTCGGCGATGGTGAAGACCTGCTTGGTCGATTCCTTCGTCTCGGTCACGCCTTTGGTCACCTCAATGAGTTGGTCGGAGACGCGCTTGGTGATGTCGCTCATCAATTGCTGCGACTGGCTAAACTGGGTTTTCATCGAGTCGAACATGCGCGCCGTGCCCTGGTCGAGCTTGGCGTCCATGGCACGCGTCAACTCTTGCATCTGACCCTGCAGCAGCACGAGCCCCTGCATGTCGGGCGGCGGGACCACCACCTCTTTGCGGCTGTACCACAGGAAGAAAATCGCACCAAGATTGCCGATAAGAAGCACGATGATAAGCCATTCCATAATGAGCTCAGTTTATCACGAAAGCATTGTTTGGTATGATGGGGATATGACACACAACGAACTAAAAGAGGCCGTCAAGGCGGCGATGCGTGCGCACGAAGAGCTCAAACTCCTCGTCCTGCGCGGACTCCTCTCGTCGATTACGAACGAACTCGTCGCCAAGGGCAAAAAGCCCAACGAAGAACTCGCCGAAGACGACGTCACCATGCTCATCCGCCGTGCCGCCAAGCAGCGCAAGGACTCGATCGAGCAATTTGAAAAAGGTGGTCGTGCGGATTTGGCCGACAAAGAAAAAGCCGAGCTCGCCATCCTCGACACCATGCTCCCCGCCCAAATGACCGCCGAGGCGGTTCTTGAGGTTGCTCGCGCCAAAGCGGCAGAACTTGGCATCACCGACACATCGAAAGCCAATCAACTCATGGGCGCCCTCATGAAAGATTTAAAGGGCAAAGCCGATGGTACAATCGTAAAGGAAGTGATCGATTCGTTGTTGGCGTAACTCGCGCTTTCAGCAAATCACAGCTTCGACTCGGTACGCTTATATGCGGACAGTGAAGAGGCCTTTGTCATGAAAGGGATGTTTCGTGCCGCACGGTGCATGCTCTTGTGCGTGTCGCTGTGCGGATGTTACGTGGCACCCTATCCGGGGTACTACGGCGGTTACTATGGAGGCTGCGGCAGCGGATGCGGCGGCTATGGCTATACCTACCAAGGACCGACTTGTGGCTACTACTCATCTTGTGGAGGCGGCTATGGGTACTACGGGTACTAAACGAGTCGCCAGCCTGTGCGTACTCATGCTCCTTGTGGGTATGAGTGATGCGCAGGCGCAACGTGGCGGCTGGGGCGGCGGTTGGCGTGGCGGCCAAAGTGGCTGGAATGGCAACGGCGGCTGGGGGCGGCAACAATCACTGGCACGGCGGCCAAGGCGGCTGGAATGGCGGCGGAGGGTACTACGGCGGCAGTAATTGGGGCGGTAACCAAAGCGGCTGGGGCGGAGGCGGCGGTTGGAACAACGGCGGAGGCTACTATGGCGGAGGTGGTGGTGGCTTCTACTACGGCCAAAACAATGGCGGCACGAGTTGGGGATTCTCGGTCCCGATAGCGCCGTATTACCCCAATTGCGGCGGATGGTAAAAACGTCGACCACGCACGACTACAAAAAAAGCGGGGGCTCGTCCCCCGCTTTTATTTATATCCACGTACTGCTACTTCGTCTTCTTTGGGTGTGCTGACGTATTTTTGCCGTTGTGCGTCTTTACCTGTTTGGTTGCCGAGCCCGTGTCACGAATCGACGTCGCCGAGACGGTATTGCCCGTGACCGCACCGACGACCGCGACCATATCACCAACCGCGAGGTTTGCTACGCCGATTGATTGCGCGCCCTGACCATACCCCTTTGTAATTTTGGCGGCCGACGCGTCGATCGTGTAGGCCGTCGTCGTCGCATGCTTGCCTGCCTTGCCCGTCACGGTGACACTCGTCCCGTTGACTGCGGCGATCGTCCCAAAGACCAACGGCGGCGTCCCGACCACGCGTGCGGATGCGCTTTGGTGCGTGGCTGCGCCCACCGTCTGCCTCGTTGCGGCGAACGCAGACCCGCTCAGCACGAGCGATCCCACGACCATGGTCGAACCGACGATATAAATGAGTTTGTTTTTCATAGTGCGACTTGCGTTACGTTGTTATATGAAGAGTTAATGTGACACTCGTCCTGTGCATACATGTATACGAATCGGGCGTCAGGCAGGGTGCACGTCGCGCATCGCAGCCCAAAATACCCCCTGCCGCATAAAGCCAAACTGAAAATCACGACTATTGCCCCACAGCTAACCCGTGCACTCGAGCGCGTCGCCTCAAAATACTCCCAGCCAAACCCCGACACGGCGAGGACATACGTCACACCGATTGCCAGCAGTATCGCATAAAAAAAGAGACCTCATTCCCTGGTATGGGTTTGAGGTCTCAAGGTAATCAGCACTTAGGCTTTGGGCAGTTTCAACTTCGCCAACTCGGCGACGAGGATGTCCCAGATTTCTTCAGTCGAAAGCGTCGGGAACTGGGTCGAATCGACGATCGGGGCAGTGCCCGTCCCGCAACCCACCATATTGCCGCTCTTATGCACGAACCAGGCACCCAGTTCGGGCATCTCATCGGCTGTACGGCTTGTATACAACGTCACAGACAGGGTTACTGGCGAAAAGCAGTATCTGGATTATCAAATACCGCTCACGTCGACACCATGCGCATACGGCGGGAGGCGCTACTGGTTTGTATGCCCGTGGGATACAGACGGCCAACACTGCGGCCGGAGAGTTGGGACGCTGTATCTGCTTGGCGATCGCTTTGCGTGCCGACACTGCAACAATCTCACCTACGCCAGCCGCAACGCGCCACCGTATGACAAAGGGTTTGTGAGTATCCCCGATATTGAGCGCCAGAAGGACCGCGTAAAACGCACCCACTATGCTGGCAGGTTGACCAAGCAATATATAAGGCTGTTGCTGATGGAAGAACGCTTTGCAAAGGGTATGCAAGCCCTAGCGCGGGCGCTTGGGGTCGAACTACCAACATGAACAAGAACCGCAAAGAACAACTCTCGGAGGTGGTATATCTGCCAGACGCGCAGACGTATTTTACTGACGAAACAATCCAAGGATTGCGCGAGCTTGGGGCCGTACTCGATACCGTGCGGAAACGTCTCAAAGCCGAGGGATGCGTCATAAAAGATGGTAAAATTGTTAGAGAGGAAATCATACGCGCATGAAGACAAAGACCGAGGACATTTTCAAAGACCTTCTCGCCGGTGAATACCGGGATGGCTATCTGGTATACAACCGCAAGAGCACCGACGATACCGACAATCAGAAAAACTCGATCAAGTACCAAAAGGCCGAGAATACCCGGTTTGCCTTTCGCCAAAATTTAAGAATCGCGCCTCTCACACTCGAAGGCTTTTGCACGGACGGCATTATATCGGAGCGACACTCTGGCTTTAAGGAAGATATTGAGCTGACGTTCAGTAGCGACAATATGGTCCAATACCGAGTCGACCGACCAAAATTCCACCGACTCGTCGAACTTCTCAGTAAGGGACATATCAAGGGCGTTATATTCCTCTGCTGGGACCGAGCGAGCCGCAATAAAGGCGATGACACGATCATCCGCAAACTGATGAAAGCGGGCGTCGATATTCGCTTTACTCTGGCACAATACGACAAGACGAGCGCCGGAGAGCTGCATATGGATATTGACGGCATGTTTGCCGAGCACCATTCGCGCGTAACCCGCGAGAAAGTGAGCATCACGATTCGAAACGCCCGCGCTCGCGGTCTATGCACCAACAAAGCGCCAGTCGGCTATTTGAATCTTGGCAGTATGGAGGAAAAACCGTTTGACCCGGTCCGTGCGCCAGTCATAAAGGATATGTTCGAATCGGCAGCGACCGGCGAGTGGAGTTTGGCCGACCTTGCCCGATATGCTATAGAGCAGGGTTTTACGGCTTAATGGGAAAATGTGAGGCTGTTTTGCCACACCATGGCCCAACCACAACGCAACAGCTACAATCAAGGTATGACTACAAAAAAAGTGTCCCAGGTGTGCGTCTGTGCGCACCAAAAAGAATGGCAATTTTAG
>CAISEE010000037.1 GCA_903884345.1 Candidatus Adlerbacteria bacterium
ATTGCGTCAGTGACTGAGGAAGAGTTGCACGAGGTGCATGCCTTTCTCAACGACCGACCGAGGGAGTGTTTGGGGTTTGCGAGTCCGATGGAGTATTATCCAGATATTCAGACTGTCCTACTTGAGGGGTAGCTAGAGGTCCAACAGTGCAAACTATACAATATCATTATACTCAGGAACATCAAGTGCTGATGCGATGCATTTGGTACAATGCCCGTATGGAACCGCTGGCGAACAAAATTCGACCCAAAAGTCTTGCTGAGTTTGTGGGGCAGGCGCATTTGGTGGGGGCGGGCAAACCCTTGCACGAGGCGATTGAGGGGAAGCATTTGTTTTCGTTCCTCTTGTGGGGACCGCCGGGCAGCGGCAAGACGACCTTGGCACGCATCTACGCCAACGCGCTCAATGCCGAATTTCACGAGCTTTCGGCCGTTGACTCGGGCAAGGATGACATCAAACGCGTGCTAGCAGAAGGCAAGCTGCACTTCTCTGGCAAGCCGACCATCCTCTTCGTCGACGAAATCCATCGATTCAACAAGGCGCAGCAGGACTTCTTGCTGCCGTTCGTTGAGCGCGGCGACATCACCCTAATAGGTGCGACCACCGAGAATCCGTCATTTGAGGTGATACCAGCACTCCTCTCGCGCTGCCGCGTCTTCGTGCTCAATGAATTGAACGAAGGCGACATGGAGCAGATTTTCAAGCGCACGAAGATAAAGATGCCCAAGGACGCCCGCGAATGGCTCAAAGCTATGGCTCAGGGCGACGCGCGGCAAGCCATCGGTGTGCTCGAAAATGCGCGCAACCTCTACGGCACAGTGACGCTCGAGACACTCAAAGAGACCATCCAGTCGCGCAACCTTCGCTACGACAAAAAAGGAGAGGAGCATTTCAATACCATCTCGGCGTTCATCAAGTCGATGCGCGCGAGCCAGGGCGACGCGGCGCTCTACTATTTGGCACGCATGGTCGAGGCGGGTGAGGATCCGCTCTTCATCGCGCGCCGTATGGTCATCTTTGCGAGCGAGGACGTGGGACTGGCGATACCGACCGCGCTCGTCGTCGCCAACGCCGTCTTTCGCGCCTGCGAGACCGTCGGATACCCCGAGTGCCAGATCAACCTCGCACACGGCGTCGCGTACCTGGCCGAATGCAAGAAAAGTCGCCGCTCGTATGACGCCTACTTCGAGGCGCTGGGCGACGTCAAAACCCTCGGCAATCTGCCCATCCCCATGCAGATCCGCAACGCCCCGACAAAACTCATGAAAGACCTCGGCTATCACAAAGGCTACGAGATGTATGACGAGAAATCTTATCTGCCCGAAAAATTAAAAGGGAAGAAGTATTTAAAGTAGAACGACCCCTCCTGCAAGAGCAGTGGGGTCGTAAGCCGTTATGAGCGGCGAGTACAGGCGACGAGCGAGCCAATCAGTTCGCCGGCGGAGCGCGCAATCGGATGGACGATGGCCCACCCTATCGAAAAGAGCTTTTGCGCCGCACGCCGCCAGAACGGCCATTCGTTAAACCGAGAGTCGGCGATGAGAGCGGGAATGCCCAAAACAACAAGCCACCCTGCCGCAACTTCTAGGGGGTTGCGACAGAACAGGAAGAGAAGCACATCGTTCAACATGATCGGGAGCCCTTTTTAGAGGGAACGTTTTTACTGTAGATTATAATATCAGTTTTGAATGTCTTTGTCAAGTGTCTGCATGGCGTCTCTCAAAAAAGGCTCATAGGGACCATGGTATGCTGGGTGCATGGGAACCGAAACTATCGTGTTTGGCGGCGGGTGTTTTTGGTGTACTGAAGCCGTTTTTAGCACACTCAAAGGCGTGTTGTCGGTGCGGCCGGGGTATGCGGGTGGGAAGGTCGTGAATCCGACGTACGAGCAGGTGTGTTCGGGCACGACCGGGCACATTGAAGTGATTGAAGTTGTCTTTGATCCCGATGTGATTGCACTCGAGGAATTGCTGCCCGTGTTCTTTGCCAGCCACGACCCGACATCGATCGATCGACAAGGCGACGACATTGGGCCGCAGTACAACTCGGCGATTTTTTACACGACCGATCGTCAGCGCGAAAAGGCGCAGCACTACATCGACGTTGTCAATAAGGGGCAGGGGCCGCGCTTCGTCACGACCGTGCGACCGCTTGAGGTGTTTTACCCGGCCGAGGACTATCATGCGAACTATTTTAAAACTCACCCGAACGTAACCTACTGCCAGTTGATCATCGCACCGAAGGTCGAGAAGGTCGCCAAAAAATTTCCGCATTTACAGAAATAACAGGCGCAAGGCGTGGTATAGTGTCGCTATATGCAAGCAAAAGTACTTCTGACACCGTTTTGGATCATCGCGGCGACCTTCGTCGGCATCGGCGACACGCTTTTTTTGGCCTACTACCAGTATCTGGGTATCACGCCGACCTGCGCGTTGCTGCATGGCTGCGAGCGAGTGCTGACGAGCCCGTATTCGAAGTTTATGGGGCTGCCGTTGGCATACTTCGGCCTCGTGTTTTATGCCTACATGTTGGCGCTCGCCATCCTGGTTGCCATTGACCCGACCTCGCGCGGTCTTCGCTTCGGACTTTTGATGTACGCGACCATCGGATTACTGTCCTCGATTATGTTCGAATCGATTCAGATATTTCTCATCGGTGCCATTTGCATGTACTGCGCGATTTCGGCACTCACGACTGCGACCCTGTTCGGTTTAGCGCTGTGGCACTTTTCGGCCACCAAAGAGCGAACCATCATTCGGTAGTTTTTTAGTACTGCGGCCCACGACGCATCGAGCCGAAGAGTCGCCACATGATGGCGAAGAAGACGATGATGAAGACGGGGTAGAAGAGCGCAACATTCGAGACGATGTAGCGCAGTATCGTCAATGCATAGAGCGAGAGCGTCACGAACGCGGTCCACAGCAAACTCGTGATGCTGGCTACACTCACGCCCGACGGCGCTTGGGTTTTTGCGCCGAGCACTGCACCCGCTTTGGTCGTGGTGGTTGCGTTTTGATGCTCGGCCCAGGCGATGCCTTGGTCGAGCGATTTTGCGGCACTCACGCGACCCGAGTCGATGGCCGACAGCACCGGTTTGAGGATGCCGCCTGCGGTAGGCGAGGTGTTAGCGATCGCGGTTTCGATCGGCGCCGAGGATCCGACCGGGCCGTTGGGACCACTCAGACCGCTCACGCTGGGTACGGCCGATACTTCGGCAGCCGGTGCGGGTTTTGCGGCGATGGTGAATGTTGCCTGCTCGGTCTCGACGGCGTCGGTGCTGCCTTTCGCGATTATATCTGCCGAGACGGTGTGCGACCCAGCCTTTGGTTTCCATGACACGGACTCTGTTGCAGTCTCGCCGGAGCTGAGCGAGACGGGGAAGGTGCCAAGGAGGCCGTCCTCGTCGTAGAACTTGATGTCGCCGCTAAACGCGCTCGTCGCATCATTGACGATGGTCGCATGAATCAGGACGGAGTCGCCCTCGGTCACGGCTTCTTTCGAGAGGAAGATCGATTGCTTCGGGAAGCTTGCGGCGAACGCGAGCGAGGGCAGGCACAGCACACACAGGACTGCGGGTAGATATCTCATACGTACAGTATAAGTTGTATGCTACAGTATTGCATATGCGGGTGTGGGGAACTTTTCATCGTCACGTCGTGCCGTCCTACGCGAATGCGTACCGACCGCACCTTCTTAATCGGTCATGGCTCGTCGCCTTCTTGGCAGTCATACTTGCGACCGAGGGATTTTTAGTCGCGAGCCTCGTGGCACACCAATCGAATGATAATTTTTTGGCAGCGGTCGTGTCGAGCGACATCGTGTCACTTACGAACGCCGAGCGCATGCATGCCGACGTGTCGCCACTCAGTGACAGCACGCTGCTCGACTCGGCGGCGCAGGCAAAGGCCAACGACATGGCCGCAAAAGGTTACTTCTCGCACGTCGGCCCCGACGGTAAGGAGCCGTGGGCATGGATCGCAGAGGCAAAATATGACTACAGCTACGCGGGTGAGAACCTCGCGGTTCGGTTCGTCGATTCTTCGGACGTCGTGCGTGCGTGGATGGCATCACCCGAACATCGGGAAAATATTTTGAAACCTGCGTACAGCAACATTGGCGTCGGCGTGGCGACCGGGCTCTACGAAGGGAAACCGGCGACGTTTGTGGTGCAATTCTTCGCGTCTCCGCAGAAGCCAGACGGAGCGGTCCTCGGCACATCCACGTCTACCAGCTCGGCGCTCGCGTCGATACAAACGACAGCCGCGTCGGTGAGTCGGCTCGTGGCACAGTCGGTGGTGCACGCGACGGGCTCGCCGCGATCGACCGCATTCGTTATTCTTGCCACCATCGGGACGCTGCTTGCGGTTCTCATTCTCGTCGCATTCTTCATGCATATCTCCATTCAGTCGTGGGAGATGTTGGCCGGGGGCGCAGTTGTCGCATTGCTCGCTTCGGGATTGGTGCTCCTCAATGCATTCATTCTGCGCGACCCGACGACCGTCTCAACGCAGGCGGCAGCGGTTTCGTGCGGAATCGATACGTCTTGCTGAAACGTCTATAAATAAGTACTATGCAACATATGACACGTACGCAGTTGGTCACAGGCATCGCAGTCGTCGTCGCGGTCGGAGTGGGCGCATTTTTCTTTATTTTCATTCCTAAAAAACAAAGCATGGATTCAACGAATGTTCCCTCCACGAGCGGCGCGCAGCTGATCGTTCAGGACGAAGAAGTCGGCACCGGCGCGGTCGCAAAAGCGGGTGACACGGTCAGTGTCAATTACACCGGCAAATTCAAAGATGGAACCGTCTTCGACGCGTCAGCCAAGCATGGCGGCCCGATTGACTTCCAAATCGGCGTCGGTCGCGTCATCCAGGGTTGGGATCAGGGAATCCCGGGCATGAAGGTCGGCGGTAAGCGCCTCCTCATCGTCCCGCCCGAGCTCGGCTACGGCCCGAACGATTACGGCCCAATCCCCGGCAACTCTACGCTCGTCTTCGAGGTTGAACTGGTCGGCATCAAACCTGCAAGCAGCACCACGACAAATTAAGTGCGACCAATCTCTCTTACCATCGAAAAAGAACTGCCCGGCTCTCTCGCGAGAGCCGGCGTTTTGCGCACGCCGCACGGCGAGGTGAAGACCCCGTGCTTCGTCGCGGTCGGCACCAAAGCCACGGTCAAAGGCGTCTCGCCTGCCGACTTCAAGGAACTCGGCGTGCAGTGCATGATCGCCAACACGTACCATTTGTACCTCTCGCCGGGCGAAAATCTGGTCGAGAAAGCCGGCGGCATTCACGAGTTTATGGGCTGGCGCGGCCCCATCATGACCGACTCGGGCGGCTTCCAGGTTTTTTCGCTCGGCGAAGGGTACGGCAAAAAAATATCCAAACTTTCAAAGCGGGAATCTCTCGGACAAAACGGTCTGGCCGAGCAAAGCGAGGAGAACCGAGGACCTTTTGGGAGGGAGATCCCCGCGGCGTACAGCGAAGAACTCGCGACCTCGCACGGCAAGCTCGCTATTGTCGATGAAGACGGCGTGTCGTTTACCTCGCACGTCAACGGGTCGCTGCACCGATTTACGCCCGAGCGCTCGATTGAGATTCAACACAAGCTCGGCGCCGACATTATCTATGCCTTCGACGAGTGCACCTCACCCGCGGCCGATTGGGACTACCAAAAAGAGGCGATGGAGCGCACGCATCGCTGGGCCGACCGCAGTCTTAAAGCGCACCGCCAAAACATCGAGGCGAACGAGAGACAGGGGATCTACGGCATCGTCCAAGGCGGACGCTTCGCCGACCTGCGTATCGACAGCGCCAAAACGTTGGCCGATATGGACTTCGACGGCTACGGCATCGGCGGTTCGTTCAGCAAAGACGATATTCTTGGCATCCTCGACACAGTCAATCGCCAACTCCCCAAAGAAAAACCGCGCCATTTGCTTGGCATCGGCGAACCCGAAGACATTTTCATCGGCGTGGCCGCAGGTATCGACACATTCGACTGCGTGCTCCCGACTCGCAACGGCCGCACCGGCGGCGTCTACTCGCACGACGGCAAATACCTTGTCGAGAATGCCGAATACAAAGAGGATTTCACGCCGCTAGACCCCGAGTGCGACTGCCTCGTCTGCGCACAATTCACTCGCGCCTACATCCACCACCTCTTCCGCACCAAAGAGATGCTGGCGCCTATGCTCGTCTCGCAACACAATATCCGCTTTTTGACCCACCTCGTGGAGCAGATTCGTCAGTCAATTCTTGACGACCGTTTCGACGAATTTCGCGACGCGTTCATGGCGCGGTACAAAGTGCAAGACTAACTTCATTGACACTACAGGCGTCTCTCGCCATAGTGGGATTGGACTGCGTTCATCTATAACCTGCACCTGCAAGGAGTCTCGCATGCAGCCGCCGCACAATGCACCCCGCGACAAGAGCCTCATTTCTTGGCTGAAACTGTCGATCTTCTTTCAAGATCCAGATGACGGCGAGGCACAAGTCAGAGCCGTTCAAGCGGTGGGCGACCAATACCTCGCCCACTTCGACCGCGCGCGAACAGCCCCATCTGGCGCCACGCACAGCAATCTATACCAAGCGGTCATGGCTACTCGTCTCGGATATCATCTTGCACAAGGCGACTATCCGCGCGAGATGAGTGCTGAGGAGGTGCGAAGTTCTTATTTTGAACTGTGCCGCAAGCTGGAGGGACTCTTTGTCCCCAGCCCGATTCTCGGCAAACACGTGCCTGTGATGCAGCGTATTACACAGTCGATCGTGACCGGTGTCGTACTGGGACTTGTCTCGTACGGTGTTGCTCTATCGTTCGCGATATCGCATCACGCGTCGGCGCTTATGTATGTAGCGATAACGCTGATTGCAAGCATCGGCACATTCATCTTCACGTGGTTGCTACTGACCGTATCGGTGATGGCATTCCTGTTTGAATGGAACCTCGCCGCCGTTCGCGTCTTCGAAGACATCGACCTCATCGACGCGGTGTATGCGAACCCCGAGCGAGCAGCCAGCGCCATTGCTGCAAAACGGTTTGAAGCACATGTGCCTTGACTCGAGCGGCGCGAATCACCCGATTCGCGCCGCTTTCTCATTTCATCTTGACCTGCTAGAGTATTGTTATGCAGTTTCGACTCCAGTCTAAATATGAGCCGGCAGGCGACCAACCCAAGGCAATCAAAGGCCTGGTGGATGGTATTCGCGCGGGCAAGCGCGACCAGACGCTCCTTGGCGTCACCGGCTCAGGCAAGACCTTTACCATCGCCAACGTCATCAACCAAATCCAAAAGCCGACCCTGGTGATTGCCCACAACAAGACTCTGGCTGCGCAGTTGGCGCAGGAGTATCGCGAATTCTTCCCCGACAACGCGGTCCACTACTTCGTCTCGTACTACGACTACTACCAGCCCGAGGCGTACATCCCGCACTCGGACACCTACATCGAGAAGGAGGCGCAAATCAACGAAGAAATCGACCGTCTGCGCCATGCTTCGACCCAAGCACTGCTCACGCGCCAAGACGTTATCATCGTGGCCTCTGTCTCGTGCATCTACGCACTCGGCTCGCCCGAGGAGTATCGCAAGGTGCATTTGGAGATTGCGCCGGGGATGAAGAAGAATCGCGCCGAGCTCATTCGCGAACTCATCGCCATTTACTTTGAACGCACCAACGCCGATTTGATGCCGGGCAAATTCCGCGCAATCGGCAACAGTGTCGAAATTATGCCGACGGGGGAGCGCATCTTGTATCGTGTCGAATTTTCGGCAGAAGGCGGCCAAGAAATCATTTCGCGCGTGCGGGTCATTGACGCGATTTCGCGCGCCGAGCGCGAGCAGATGAACTCTCTCTTTCTTTTCCCCGCCAAGCACTATGTGACGCCCGCCGAGGAGCGCGGACGTGCCATTCAAGAAATCAAAGACGAGCTTGCCAAGCAACTCAAAAACTTTGAGCGTGCGGGCAAATTGCTCGAAGCCGAGCGCTTGAAGCGCCGCACCAACCACGACCTGGCGATGATCAAAGAAATCGGCTACTGCAACGGCATCGAGAACTACTCGCGTCACTTCGACGGCCGCAAACCGGGCCAGGCGCCGTTTTCGCTACTCGAATATTTCCCGCACACGCCAGATGGCAAGCCCGACTTCCTGACCGTCATCGACGAATCGCACGTCACCGTGCCGCAAATCGGCGGCATGTACGCCGGCGATCGTGCCCGCAAGGTCAACCTCATCGACTACGGCTTTCGCCTCCCGTCAGCAGTCGACAACCGCCCGCTCCAATTTGAAGAATTCGAGCAGCGCGTGGGGCAGACCATTTACACCTCGGCCACGCCAGGCTCCTACGAGAACGAGAAGTCAGCTGCAAACGTCGTCGAGCAAATCATCCGCCCGACCGGCCTCGTCGATCCCGAAATCATCATTCGCCCCGTCACGGGCCGTCGAAGTGCAGCTGCATCTTTAGAAGGGGGTTTCGAGCGCGACGGCGCGAGAACTTCAGGTGATTCTGCAGCAGCAGAATCGCCGTACCCGCATAAAGGTGCAGCGGAACAGCTGGGACAAGTGCAGGACTTCTTGGATGAAGCCGGGAAGGTTATCGCGCACGGTGGGCGCATTCTCGTTACCACACTCACCAAAAAGATGGCCGAGGATCTTTCGGAGTACCTCAAAGATCGCAATTTTAAATCGATGTACGTCCACAGCGACGTGCAAACCCTCGACCGCATCACGACGCTGACCGAGTTTCGCAAAGGCACCTACGACGTCCTGGTGGGCGTCAACCTCCTGCGCGAGGGCCTCGACCTGCCCGAAGTCGAGCTCGTCGCCATTTTGGATGCCGACAAAGAAGGATTTCTTCGCTCGGAGACGGCGCTCATCCAAACCATCGGCCGCGCCGCCCGCAACATCTACGGCCGTGTCATTTTGTATGCTGACCACATGACCGATTCGCTCGAAAAGGCCGTGAGTGAGACGAACCGCCGCCGCGCCATTCAGGTGGCCTACAACACCAAACACGGCATCACGCCCAAGACCATCATCAAAGCAATTATAGACATCACCGAGGAGCTGCGCACCGAACACGGCAAAGCGGTCGGCACACTTTTGTCGCTCGACAACGCGCTCTACGAGCAAAACCCCAAGAAATTCATCGCCGAGAAACGCGAGCAGATGGCCGAGGCCGTCAAAAACCTCGACTTCGAAACCGCCGCCATCTTGCGCGACGAAATCCAAGCACTGATAGGGAAGGCAGAAGTCAAAAAACCCCGCAAACCGAAAGTGGCGTAGTGCGGTCTTGCTATTTTCTATATTCATTTCTTGATGTATACTGTGCCCATACACCCCCTCAGGAGCCAATCCGGGGGCTCGTGTCGTAACTACATCTATGGAAGACTTCATCCACATCAAAGGGGCCAAGACCCACAACCTCAAAAACGTCTCGCTCACCATCCCGCGCAATAAGATGGTGATTTTCACTGGCCTCTCAGGCTCGGGGAAGTCGTCGCTCGCTTTTGATACCATCTTTGCCGAGGGGCAGCGCCGCTACATCGAGTCGCTTTCGGCTTACGCGCGCCAATTCCTCCACCAGATGCAAAAGCCCGACGTCGAGGAGATAACCGGCCTTTCACCCGCTATTTCAATCGACCAAAAGAGCCGCTCCAACAACCCGCGCTCGACGGTGGCGACCATCACTGAAATCTACGACTACATGCGCATCCTCTACGCGCGAGTGGGCAAACCGCACTGCTTGACCTGCGGACGCGAAATAAAAAAGCTCAGCAACGAAGAAATCATCCAGTCGATTGTGGACACGACGATGAAGCAGAAGCCCAAGAAGACCCGCGAGGTCATGGGGGTTGAAATCAACTACGAGACGGTCGCCATTTACGCGCCAGTCGTGCTCGGTCGTAAAGGCGAGTACTACCAACTTCTGTACGACCTCCTCGGCAAGGGCTACGAGAAGGCAAAAATCGATGGCGAGAAAAAAAGTTTGCGCGAGCAGATCATCCTCTCTAAAAACAAAAAGCACACTATCTCGGTCATGGTGGACGAGATTTTGGTGTCGGAGTTTACGCACAGCAAAGCCGCGGCACTCGAGCGACTCTCCGAGGCGGTCGGGCGAGCGCTCCACGAATCCGAAGGATTGCTCTTGATCGAGGACGCCGCGGGCGAGCGACTCATGTCGGCGAAGTTTATGTGTGCCTACGACGGCTTCTCATTCCCCGAGATCGAGCCGCGCCTCTTCTCGTTTAACTCGCCCTACGGCGCATGCCCAGCCTGTAACGGCCTTGGTACTAAACACTTTTTCAGCGACGACCCATGCCCGGTCTGCAGTGGCCTGCGTCTGCGCCCCGAGGCACTGAGCGTCTTCGTTGGCGAGAAGAAGAACATCGTCGACCTCACGTCGATGTCCATCCAAAATGCATGGGACTTCTTCGACAATCTTGAACTCTCGAAAAAAGATTTGGAGATTTCGAAGACGGTCATCAAAGAGATTTCGGCGCGACTCAAATTCATGCTCGATGTCGGGCTCGACTACCTGACGCTCGATCGTCGTGCCAACACACTCTCGGGCGGGGAAGCACAGCGCATCCGCCTGGCCTCACAGCTGGGTTCGGGGCTTGTGGGCGCGCTCTACGTGCTCGACGAGCCGACCATCGGTCTCCATCAGCGTGACAACGAGCGCCTCATTAAAACCTTGGTCAACCTGCGCGACCTCGGCAACACCATCATCGTGGTCGAGCACGACGAGGACACCATCTACTCGGGCGACTACCTCGTCGACATCGGCCCCGGCGCGGGTGTGCACGGTGGCGAAATCGTCGTCGCGGGCGACCTCGAAAAACTCCTGACCGCCAAGAAAAATGACAGCGGTTCGCTCACCCTGGCCTACCTGCGCGGCGAGACCGAAATTGAAGTCCCGGAGGAGCGTCGCGACAAAGACCGCGGCACCATCAAGATTCGCGGTGGGCACGCGTTCAACATCCACAACCTCTCGGCCGACATCCCACTGGGTCGCATGGTGGCAATCACCGGCGTCTCGGGCTCGGGTAAATCGACCTTCCTCTACGACATTTTGTACGAAAACCTGCGCGCACGCTTCGACAAACGCTACCGCACCAACAAGGTCTACAACGCCGCCACTTTCGAAGGTGCCGAGCAGCTTTCGCGTGCGATTCTCATCGACCAAAGCCCCATCGGGCGCACACCGCGCAGTAATCCGGCGACCTACACCGGATCGTTTACCTACATTCGTGACCTTTTCGCCTCGACCAACGAGGCGCGCGCCCGCGGATGGAAGTCGAGTCGATTCTCGTTCAACGTGCAACAGGCAAAGGGCGGCGGACGCTGCGAGGCCTGCGAAGGTAATGGCACCATCGCCGTCGAGATGCACTTCTTGCCGACCGTCTACGTTACGTGCGACATCTGCAACGGCAAGCGATTCATGAAAGAGACGCTCGAGGTTAAGTACAAAGACAAGACCATCTACGACGTACTCAAAATGACCGTCGAGGAGGCAATCGACTTCTTCGTCGACATACCGCAAATTTACGATCGCTTAAAAACTCTCAAAGAGGTGGGGTTGGGCTACCTCGAACTCGGGCAATCGGCCACGACGCTTTCGGGCGGCGAGGCGCAACGCATCAAAGTCTCGGCCGAGCTCTACCGCCCACACCTGCAAAAGACCATCTACCTCCTCGACGAGCCGACGGTGGGGCTTCACTACGAAGACGTCCGCAAATTGATCGACATTCTCAACAAACTCGTGGTCGCGGGCAACTCGGTGGTCCTCATCGAGCACAATATGGACATCATCAAGAGCGCCGACTACGTACTCGACTTCGGCCCCGAAGGCGGTGTCGGCGGCGGTAACCTCGTTGCTAAGGGCACACCCGAGGATGTTGCCAACAACAAACACTCGCACACGGGCCGGTATTTAAAGAAGGTGCTCAGAGGCAGATAGTGCCGATGGTATACTATCTGCATGAAAAGCAACCCAGAATCCGTCCAACAGCGACCGACTACGTCCATTGAATCACCGACCGCCGCTATCGAAAGGACGGCAAATTTCGGCTTAATGGGAAAATGTGAGGCTGTTTTGCCACACCATGGCCCAACCACAACGCAACAGCTACAATCAAGGTATGACTACAAAAAAAGTGTCCCAGGTGTGCGTCTGTGCGCACCAAAAAGAATGGCAATTTTAGA
>CAISEE010000038.1 GCA_903884345.1 Candidatus Adlerbacteria bacterium
ACCGTCGAACGCTACGTCGCAAACCAAGGAAAGACGACGTCGAGCACCACGCAACTCACACTGTGGCAGTGAGCCTGTGTTCCTTTTATACCCCGTCCGCTTGCGGCGGGGTTCTTGATTAAGAAGGCGTATTCTTACGCCATATTTGAACATATTCACTCAGCTATCCGAGAGGATAACATGAACCAAGTGCTCGAGAGCATCATTCCCACTGGTGCAGCAATCATTCGCCACATTTCCGTTGACAGAACTCGTCCGATGAAAGAAAGGATCGTCGGATTGGGTCGTAGCCGTATCCTGATTGAGGAGGACGTGCTCGCGCAAGTGGCGAA
The DNA here is from genome assembly GCA_903884345.1 of Candidatus Adlerbacteria bacterium. Classification (GTDB taxonomy): domain Bacteria; phylum Patescibacteriota; class Minisyncoccia; order Phycocordibacterales; family SBAW01; genus GWA1-54-10. Next base: position 333 of record CAISEE010000038.1, read on the forward strand.
TTACCACAGCGCTCAGGAGGATGTGTTTTTCTTCCGCATCGACAACATGTCGGTTATCGGAGGAGAGATCAGCTTCGTCGAGTTGGAAAAGCTGTACGAGTTGTATGGCCTCAAGCCTGATCCGTACGCGCAACTCGTCGTCAATGAGCTCGACCTTGCGTTCAGCGACAAGTAAGTCAACTGCTCGCTCTGGAAAGGTAACTCGGGAGTGTGGTACTGTACGTCCTTCAATTGGCGCAGCTATGCTGCACCGGTGATCGTGGATCGCTGTGGTGGGAAAGGCTGGCCAACTAGAGGTTGGTGGTTTGCTGGCACCCCCAAATGAGTTCCGGCACCCTCAAATAAGTTATCGCCCCGATAAAGGAAACCAAGTTGGTCTTCTTTATCGGGGTGTTTTCATAACAGTCGGGCTCGGGCACGTGGGGACCCGAAACCGGGGCTAAGCCGCACATATTGACTATTTGGAAAGGAGTGCTTTACATTTTCGCATTTCACGCTATGCTCACGCCAGACGTCGACTCACCCGAGTCGCGCTGCTCTTTTACAGAAGGGCTCTAGGCTGAAAAACTCACAAAGGAGACTTTCGATGCCTGACGGAATCGGCGTTACCTCAATTTTCGACGAATACAATAGGCGGCAAGGGCCGGTCAGTGCGACGGCCGATATGGACGTCAAACAGTACCTCGAACTCTGCGGCAAAGACCCGATGGTCTACGCGTCGGCGACCGAGCGGTTGCTGTCCGCGATCGGCGAACCCGAGATGGTCGACACATCGAAAGATGCGCGACTTGCGCGCCTGTTCAACAATCGGACGGTGCGCATGTACCCCTCGTTTTCGGACTTCTACGGCTTGGAGGACACGATCGATCGTATCGTGAGCTTCCTGCGTCATGCAGCGCAAGGGCTTGAGGAGCGCAAGCAGATCATGTACCTGCTTGGTCCGGTCGGCGGCGGTAAATCGTCGCTTGCCGAACACGTGAAGCAGTTGATGGAAAAACATCCCATCTACGTGCTGAAGCTCGGCGACGAGCAGAGTCCGGTGTTCGAAAGCCCGCTCGGGTTGTTTGACCCCGAGAAGCACGGGCCGATGCTCCTGGCGTCGTATGGCATCCCGACACACCGCCTCACCGGGCTCATGAGCCCGTGGCTCGTCAAAGCCCTCGACAGCGTGAACGGTGACATTTCGAAGTTTCGCGTTGTGAAGCTCTATCCGTCTCGGGCACGCCAGATCGGCATCGCCAAGACGGAGCCGGGTGACGAGAACAACCAGGACATCGCGACTCTCGTCGGCAAGGTGGATATTCGTAAGCTCGAACTGTTTTCGCAGAACGACTCCGAAGCCTACAGTTTCTCGGGTGGCCTCAACCGGGCCAACCAGGGAATGCTCGAGTTCGTTGAGATGTTCAAGGCGCCGATCAAGATGCTTCACCCGTTGCTGACCGCAACCCAGGAGGGCAACTACAACGGCACCGAGAATATCGGCGCGATCCCGTTCCAAGGGATCATCATGGCGCACTCCAACGAGTCGGAGTGGGTGACGTTCAAGAACAACAAGAACAACGAGGCCTTCATCGACCGTATCTATGTCATCAAGGTCCCGTACTGCCTGCGCGTCACCGAAGAGCAGAAGATCTACGAAAAGCTGGTCGCTCGCTCGGAGCTGGGGCGGGCACCGTGCGCGCCGGCGACGTTGGAGATGCTGGCTCGATTCTCGGTGCTGACTCGACTGAAGGTGCACGAGAACTCCACCCTGTTTGCGAAGATGCGGGTCTACGACGGCGAAAGCCTGAAGGAGACCGACCCGCGTGCGCGCAGCTTGCAGGAGTACAAGGATACCGCCGGCGTCGAAGAGGGCATGGATGGGTCGTCGACCCGTTTTGCCTTCAAGATTCTCGCGGCGACGTTTAACCACGACGTCACGGAAATCGCCGCCGACCCGGTACATCTTATGTACGTGCTGGAGCAGGCGATTCGGCGCGAACAACTGCCGCAAGAGACCGAAAAGCGGTATTTGGAGTTGATCAAGGGAGAGCTGGCGCCTCGCTACGCCGAGTTCATCGGCAACGAGATCCAGAAAGCCTACCTGGAGTCGTACAAAGACTACGGCCAAAACCTCTTCGACCGGTACGTCGCGTACGCGGACTCTTGGATCGAGGATATCGATTTTAAGGACTCTGATACGGGACAACTCCTCAATCGGGAGCTGCTCGACAAGGAATTGGCGAAACTCGAGAAGCCTGCGGGCATTGCAAACCCGAAGGATTTCCGAAACGAAATCGTCAAATTCTGCCTGCGCGCTCGCACGTACAATAACGGCAAGAATCCCTCGTGGACGAGCTACGAAAAGATTCGAGACGTCATCGAGCGGCGCATGTTCAGCCAGGTCGAGGAACTGCTGCCGGTCATCAGCTTCGGATCGAAGAAGGATCTTGAGACCGAGAAGAAGCACACCGAGTTCGTCGAACGGATGACCGCGCGTGGGTATACCGAACGACAAGTTCGACGCCTGGTCGAATGGTTCATGCGGGCGAAGAACGTCAGCGTGGCCGATGCCAAGAAGAAGTAACGTGTAATCGCGCCACAGTATTGGCGCACAGGGCCGGGGGAGTCATCCCTCGGCCTTTTTTCTATACAGCGGGACAGTTGACAAAATGCGTCGGTTGGTATATTATGTATCCATACCGCATCTCATTGGTTTTGCGTATGGGCATAGCCCAAATACGCTGAAGCGTAAGGCTTTTCTAAAACTTGCGAGAGCTAGTCGCTTTCTTATCATAAAAGACTAGAGGTACCTCGGGAGGAAAGCTCTCGCACGCAACTATGCAACAATATCGGTTCAACAAATCATCTTCGTCGTCATCGACACAGCAAGGCGGCTCGCGCGATGGTCAATCGCGCAGCGGCGGCTTTAGTCGTGGCGGTTCGTCGTCGTTTAGCCGCGGTGGATCCGCGGGCGGACGTCGCCCGTCATTTAGCCGTGGAGGCAATGGTGGCGGTCGCTCGGGCGGCAAGCGCAACTTCGGTGGCGAGCGCATCGACCCGTCCCGCTTCATCCATAAGGCCGTGACCGTCGAGGAGACCGTCGTCTTCGTCCCGCAGCATCAGTTTACCGACTTCGCGGTCGTCGACGAGGTTAAGAAGGCCGTCGTCGCCAAGGGCTACAGGACTCCGACCCCGATTCAAGATCGCGCTATCCCGCACATTCTTCAGGGTCAGGACGTCGTCGGTATCGCCAACACAGGTACCGGCAAGACGGGCGCCTTCCTCATCCCGCTCCTCGACAAAGTGCGCCGCAACCCCAAAGAGCAGATCCTCATCGTCGTCCCGACGCGCGAATTGGCGCTCCAGATCGACGAGGAACTTCGCGGCTTTACCCGCGGCCTCAAGATCTTCTCGGTGTGCTGCGTCGGCGGCGCCAACATCGGCCCGCAGATTTCGGCACTTCGCTACTTCAACTCATTCGTCATCGGCACGCCGGGACGTTTGAAGGACCTCATCGAGCGCGGCAAGATCCGCCCGGCCGAGTACAAGACCATCGTGCTCGACGAGGCAGACCGCATGCTCGACATGGGCTTCATCGCCGACATGCGCTTCCTTATGCAGCAAATGTCGAAGCCCCGTCACACGCTCTTCTTCTCGGCAACGCTGTCGCCGCAGATCGAGGGTCTCATCAACGAATTCCTGACCCAACCGGTGCGCATCAAGGTCACGACCGGCGAGACCGCCAAGAACGTCGAGCAGGATGTCGTCCACACCACTCCCGACAAGAAACTTGACACGCTCCACGACCTTTTGGCGCAGAAAGAGTTTAGCAAAGTGATCATCTTCGGCCGCACCAAACACGGCGTCGAGAAACTCAGCAAAATGCTCAATCAGCGCGGCTTCAAGGCTGAGTCGATTCACGGCAACAAGAGTCAATCACAGCGCCAACGCGCACTCGGCACCTTCAAAGACAATCGCGCACAGGTTTTGGTCGCCACCGACGTCGCGGCACGCGGCCTCGACATCGCCGACGTCAGCCACGTTATTAACTATGATTTGCCTACGACTTATGACGACTACGTACACCGCATCGGTCGAACCGGCCGCGGATCGAAACGAGGCAAAGCGCTCACCTTTATCGAACGCCATGAAACAGGTTACTAAGACATTCCAACAAAACGGAAAATGGATCGAGAAAACGACTCGATCCGAGATCTTGGTGTGCACGTGCGGCAATAAATACCTCAAAACGCGCAAAGACCAGACGACCTGTCTGCGCTGCATCAAACGTTAAGCAGATTTCATGGTTTATACTGTAGGCTAAGCCCACAGTATGAAGACCACAGAACTCTACAATATGCGTCTCCGCAAGCCATCGTGGGCACCACCCGCATGGCTTTTTGCGCCTGTGTGGTCGGTGCTCTACTTAATTATCGGCGTCTCGTACGGCACAGTCGCGTACATGTACATGCAGGGGAGTATCCCGTTTTCGGTAGCGCTACCATTCTTGCTTAACATCATCGCAAACGCAGCATTCAATCCGATCGAGTTCGGCATGCGCAACCTCTTTTTGGCGACCATCGACATTGTGCTGGTTTTAGTGACGCTGGTGTGGGCTATGTTCGCCATCTACCCGCACGCCGCGTGGATTTCGGTGGTCAACATCCCGTACCTCTTTTGGGTTTCCTTCGCGACGATTTTGCAGGCAACGGTGCTGCGCCTCAATTGGAGTCGGTGGTGGAGGTACTAAGCGCGGGTGTTATAATCCGACTACAGATATGTCGCCTGAAGGATTACAAACCCATTCCAGTACGGAACGCCACAAAGAGGACACAACTCCGTTGCGTGAGCGGAGCGTGGTGGTGAATGAACAAAAAGCGGTAAAAACCGAGTTAGCTGCACTCTTGCAGGCGCATCCCGAAATCAACATGGGGATTTATGATACTCCCGCCGTTCAGACTCACGTTAATGAGATGTACGGCAAGTTGGTAAAGTTCGAAAAAGAACTGCGACAGATTACAATCGAAGAGCGTCAAGCGCCGCGTACACCTGTGGCTCAAATACCTGTCGGACTTCCCAATGCTGAAGTTGAACATTCTCAACCCGATGAGGTGGGTCAATTCGCTACACAAGACGCGCCCGAACTGGCCGCGGTCGAAACTACGCACCCATTAGCAGTGGGCGATGAAAAGATTCCCCCGCCAAACCACGCTGAACACGTAACGTCTCCCGAGAACGTAAAGTTAAGCTTGGAGCAAATGGCAAGCGCTCTTGTTAATTTTGGCGTAGCAATGCGAAAGCGAGAGGATCTGCGGTTAACCGCGCTGCTGCCATCCGAAGCCGTCAAAAAAGTCGTCGAGGCAGCGCATGCACTCGAGGATTTTCGTCGATTAGGCGCCACCGATTACCTTGCGCTCGGGAATATCTTCCAGCGCATACGAATTAATTTGGACGGTTTCGTGCGGACAAGAGGCGCTGTTGCTGAAGATGCCGAAAGTTTGAAAAGACTTACCTATAGTTTGCATACGTCATTCGATGCCATGGGTTTGATATGCCGAAGTTTGAATCAGAATCCAGACGATAGCGCAAAATCTGCATATACAATTGCAAATTGGCGCCAGCCCTTACCCCGCGGCTTGCCGCGGGTTCCCTGTAGGAAAGTCTGAAAACCCTCGGTTTTCAGATATGATAGGCACATGGGCGTCACCCGAAGCAACCACTGCGTCTATGACACGCACTACCACGTCGTCT
>CAISEE010000039.1 GCA_903884345.1 Candidatus Adlerbacteria bacterium
CGCGACCGCATACGAGAGCCCGGCCTGGTGGCAGTGAAGCAGGTCAAACTGCCCCTCGACCAACAGAATGCAATCGGACTTTCGAATGACGTTCTTGGCCCGATCGAACCCATAGAGCACCTTCGACTTTTTGAAGAGCGGCGTCTCGGCACTGTTGACGTACTTGGCCGGCTCACCCTCTTCTTTTGACCCCGCGACCTTCTCGAAGAACCGCCCCGAGAAGGCGATGACCTTGCCGCCCGCGTCGAATATGGGGAACATGATTCGCCCGCGAAACCGATCGTATATCTCGCCCGGCGACCGCTCAGACACCGCCGCTAAGCCCGCCTCGGCAATGTCCGCCTTCGAGTACCCGACCGAAACCAGATACTCGGACACCTCTCTCCACTGCGCCGGTGCGTACCCTAAGCGCCAATGTGTAATGGTCTCATCTGTTATCTTTCTGTCATGTAGGTAGTTCAGTACATCAGTTCGTTCTTTCAGTTTTGATTCGAAAAAGGAGGTCGCCGACTCGCAGATATCGCGCAACGTTTCATCCTTTTCCTTATCATTCTCGCTTTTTTGATTGAAGTCACGATGAAGGGTGACGCCCGCGCGCTCGGCCAGCTGGTAGAGCGCCGTCTTAAAGTCGATGTTCTCTATCTTTTCGAGAAACGAGAAAATATCCCCGCGCTCGCCGCAACCAAAGCACATGTACGTCCCCCGCTCGGGCGAAATGTTAAACGACGGCGTCTTTTCTTTGTGAAAAGGGCACTTCGCCCGATAGTTATGCCCCGCCCGCTCGAGCTTCACATACTGCCCCACCACCTCGACAATCGAGAGCTTGTCCTTTATTTCCTGCACTTGAGAGTCAGTCATTGCCCCCCATTCTAGCCGTTTTTTGACCGTCTGTAGAGACATTGCCAATTTGCATAGCCTATTGTATTGTTCCTCTCGGAAAGGAGACCTACATATGCGTACTTTTGTTTACGCAGTGCCCGCTATTGGCTTCGCTGCGTTTTTGATTGCTAGCGGTGCGAGTCTTATAGCAGCAGGCGTCACGGGATTCTTCATCTATCTGCTCGTCGAAGCATCCGACAAGTGACACAGCAACGACCAAAGGCGCGGTTCCCCACCAGAGGGACCGCGCCTCGACTTTTTATACGCTCGAAACTTCAGACACCCAGCTCAATCTCGACTTTCGTTACGCGAGCTTCGAGCATGCTTTGACGCTCAAAACCCGCATCGACGGCTCGCTGCACGCGGTCGATTTTTGCGTCCATCTTTTCAAATTTTGCGTCTATCGCGTCAAAACGCGCTTCCGTGTTTGACTTGAATTCGGTCATCTCTTGTTTGAATTCCTCGAACTCATGCTTTGTCACCATGTTGTCTTTAATGGCAACAACTATCTCGATGAGGTCATTGACGTTTTTCTCAATCCGATCGATTTTCTCGTCCATATGCCACCAGTATAGCATCGCCCATATGCGCATCAACTTAGTCTTCAGAAACCACCAAACTACTGCCCCACCACCTCGAGTATCCCGAGCTTGTCTTTTATCTCCCGCACTTGAGAATCGGTCATTGTCCCTATTCTAGCCGTTTTTGAGCCGTCTGTAGAGAGGGGTTGACAAAGATGTCGTGATGGTATCTAATAGCTCAAGTAAAGCGTTTGGAGAATACCGATGAGTCAGAGTGACAAAGAACGCGCCGACCTGTTCCTATCAATTTTGAAAGTGACAGTATTGTTCGTGACTGCAGCCGGAGTTGGCGTTGGCATGATGTGCTGGTGGTACGTACATGATACGCTCTTGACGTGCGGCGCAGCACTCGCGATGATAGGAACGCTTTCGGCTATTCAGTTCCCTCGAATCGCTCTCGCAATGATTCCTCCTCCGAAGTCGGAGTAACCCAGCGGCCCGCCTCCCCTTTTTGGGAGCCGGGCCGTTACACTTTCCTAAACAACTAGTCATTTACGTACACAAAACGCCGCCCTGGTGAGGGCGGCGTTTTGTGTGTCGATGGAGTGGCTTACGCGACCTCCTTCTCGACTTCGACTGGCTCCGGGGTGACCTGGCCGCCGTAGCGGTTGATCAGCTGCTCCTTGGGCGAACCCTTGAAGCCGGTGCCTGCCGGGATGAGGCGTCCGATGATGACGTTCTCTTTGAGGCCCGTGAGGTAGTCGACGCTTCCGTACATCGCCGCGCGGATGAGCATGCGGGTGGTGTTCTGGAAGGACGCTGCCGAGAGGAACGATGCGCGCGAGAGCGAGACGTCGAGGATACCCATGACGAGCGGCTCTGCGGTCGAAACCTCCCCTGCTGCGTCGAGCGTCTCGCCATTGATGAGCGCGAACTCGTTCTCGCTGATGACGTCGCCGTTGCTAAATTCGGTGGCGCCTGGTGAGGTGATGCGCACGCGCGAGAACATCTGGCGGACGATCGTCTCGAGGTGTTTGACCGAGATCGAGGCGCCCTGGAGCTCGTAGATCTTCACGACCTCCTTGATGATGTACTCCTGCGTCTTCTCCTTGCCTGCGTACTTGAAGAGGTCCGAGAGGTCTGCCGAGCCGTCTGTGATGAGCTGGCCCTTCACGATCTTCTCGCCGACTTTGACCAGCGGCACGCGGCGGTAGTTGAGGTCGTACTCGATGACGTCCTTCTTGGCACCCGCCTTGCGGTGTTCGAGGTCAGGAGCGACACAGATGACCTTCTCTTTGCCGTCGTTCTTGATCTCGACGACTTCGCCCGAGACGGTTGCGACGACTGCCGGGTTGCGAGGCGTGCGGCGCTCGAAGATTTCCTCGACGCGTGGGAGACCCTGCGTCACGTCGCCTGCAGCCGATGCGGCACCGCCGGCGTGTTTGATGTTCATGGTGAGCTGCGTACCCGGCTCGCCGATAGCTTGCGCGGCGACGGTACCGACTGCTTCGCCGAGCGCGACCGGCTTCATGGTGCCGAGGTCCGCGCCGTAGCAGTGGACACACACGCCCTGCTGCGACTTACAACCGACTGGTGAGCGAACGTAGACCGACGGGGTGCCCATCTCCTCGATGTGTTTTGCGTCGACGCTGGTGATGAACTGACCCTTCTTGTATTCGACTTTGCCGTCGTGTTCGACGTCTGCGGCGAGGAAGCGGCCTTCGATGTTCTTCGCAAGGAAGGTGCCGATGCCCGATGCCGACTCGCGGCGGATGGTGAGGCCCGTTGTGGTGCCGCACTCCTCCTCGGTGACGACGATGTCTTGTGCGACGTCGAAGAGTCGGCGAGTAAGGTAACCGGCCTTTGCGGTCGAGAGTGCCGTTGAGGCAAGACCCGAGCGCGAACCGTGCGTCGTGAGGAAGTACTCGATCGGTGAGAGACCCTCCTTCATCGACTTGGTAACCGGGAGCTCGATCGTGTCGCCGGTCGGCGATGCGATGAGACCCTTCATACCGGCCATCTGGGTGACTTGTGCAACCGAACCGCGGGCGCCCGACTTGAGCATGTCCGAAACCGGTCCGTTGACGACGAGCGTGCCCGGGATGAGCTTCTCGACATCAGCCTTGGCATTGTGCCAAACCTCGATGTTCATGCGGTAACGCTCTTCCTCCGAGAGCAAGCCCTCCTGCCAGTGGCGGATGATTTCCTCCGACTTCTTCTGAGCGACGGCGACGATGCCGTTCTTCTCCTCAGGGATGCGGATGTCGTCCAAGGACCAGGTGATGCCCGACTGGGTGACGTAGCGGAAGCCGAAGTTCTTGATGCGGTCCATGATCTCCGGAATCTTCTCGAGGCCGTAGCGCGCGATGAGATTGTCGATGATCTTGGCGAGACCCTTCTTGTCGACGGCCTGATTGATGAATGGGTAGTCGTTCGGGAAGACGGTGTTGAAGAGGAGGCGTCCGACCGTAGTCTCGAAGATCTGACCGCCGAATGCGGCGTACTTCTCCTTCTCCGACGGCATGACTTTGATTTTTGCCTGGAAGCCGACGCGGCCGTAGTCGTATGCGAGGATGGCGGCGTTCGGGCTCGGGAAGGCCAAGTTCTCGCCCATCGCACCTTCGACTTCCTTGGTCATCCAGTATGCGCCGAGGAGAATGTCGAGGAGCTTCGATGCTACCACTGCCTCACCGTTACCCGGTTTGAGGATGTTCTTGGTAGCCGACATAATCTCGCGTGCCTCTGCCTGTGATTCAGGCGAGAGCGGCACGTGGACTGCCATCTGGTCGCCGTCGAAGTCGGCGTTGAATGCCGAACACACGAGCGGGTGGAGCTGGATAGCGTTGCCTTCGATGAGGATCGGCTGGAAGGCCTGGATACCGAGGCGGTGAAGCGTAGGTGCGCGGTTAAGCAGCACGTACTTGTCTTTGATGATGTTTTCGAGGATCGCCCAGACTTCCGGCACGCCTTCGTCGATGAGACGACCTGCGCCGCGGATGTTGTAGGCCAACTCCTTCTCGAGGAGCTTGCCGATGACGAACGGGCGGAAGAGCTCGAGCGCCATGTGCTTCGGCAGACCGCATTGGCTGAGTTTGAGTTCCGGACCGACGACGATAACCGAGCGACCCGAGTAGTCGACGCGCTTACCGAGGAGGTTCTGGCGGAAGAGACCGTGCTTACCCTTGAGGTTGTCCGAGAGCGACTTCAGCGGTCGGGTGCGAGCCTGGGTCGTTGCCGAGAAGGCTGCGCCACCGTGGCGGATCGAGTTGTCGATCAATGCATCGACAGCCTCCTGCAAGATGCGCTTCTCGTTGCGCAAGATGACATCCGGCGCGTGGATCTCGAGGAGTTTCTTGAGGCGGTTGTTGCGGTTGATGACGCGGCGGTAGAGGTCGTTGGCGTCTGAGGTTGCGTGGCGGCCGCCGTCGAGGGCAACCATCGGGCGCAGCCCAGGCGGGATGACCGGGATGCGGGTGAGGAACATCCACTCGGGGCGAATATTCGCACGCTCCATACCGCGAAGGATCGAGAGGCGCTTGCTGGTCTTCTCGCGCTCGGCGGCACCTGCCTTCTCGAGCGAGACTTCGGCGTCAGCAATCATCTGCTTGAGGTTGAGCTTCTTGCAGAGCTCGAAGATAGCCTCTGCACCGATGCCTGCCTCGAACATCGCACCGTACTTGATGGTGTAGCGGTGGTAGCGAGGCTCGTCGAGGACGGCACCCAAGGTGATCGACTCAATGTCGCGCTTAGCCTCGGTGAAGAGCTCTTTGATCTTGTCCTTGGACTTCTCGTCCTGGAGGTTCTTGGTTTTTGATTTGAATTCGGCGTCGAGCTCGGCGCAGATACGGGTCTTCTCGTCCTTGTTGACGCTCGTGACCATGTAGCCGGCGAAGTAGACGACCTTCTCGAGGTCACCCGAGGCGACACCGAGCGCCATCGAAAGGCGTGACGGAATCGCGCGCAGGAACCAGACGTGTGCGACCGGGACGGCGAGGTCGACGTGACCCATGCGCTCGCGGCGCACGATCGAACGGGTGATCTCGACGCCACATTTCTCACAGACGATGCCTTTGTAACGAATGCCGCGATACTTACCGCAGTAACACTCGTAGTCGCGCTCCGGGCCGAAGATCTTCTCATCGAAGAGCGAGTTCTTCTCGGGGCGCTGGGTGCGGTAGTTGATTGTCTCAGGCTTGGTGACCTCGCCGTGCGACCACTCGAGGATCTTCTCGGGCGATGCCGGGCGGATGCGGAGTGCGTCGAAGTCGGCGACCTCGGCACCCGGAGTCTTGCGTGCATTCACGAGCGCCGAGCCATTTTGCATGAGCTCAACGTCGAGCGCCAAACCGCGAAGGGTGTGGAGGAGCACGTTAAACGAAGCCGGTGCGTAGTGGTGTGAGATGCGCTCGCCGCGAACGATGGCGTCGAAGGCTGCCGAGCGGCCTGCGATGTCGTCTGACTTCACGGTGAGCATTTCGCGAAGCGTGTATGCGGCGCCGTAGCCGAGGAGGCCCCAGACTTCCATTTCGCCGAAGCGCTGACCGCCACCCTGTGCCTTACCGCCTAGCGGCTGCTGGGTGATGAGCGAGTACGGACCGATCGAGCGCATGTGGATTTTATCCTCGACCATGTGGTGGAGTTTGAGGATGTACATGTAGCCGACCGAGATGTCCTGCTCGAAGGCGTCACCGGTGCGTCCGTCGTAGAGCTTCATCTTACCGTTCTCCTGGAAGCCAGCCTTCTTGAGCTCCTCGCGGATCTCGCCTTCGGTTGCACCTGCAAACGGCGGGCAGATTGCCTGGTAGTTGAGGGTGTTTGCGGCAAGACCGAGGTGGAGTTCGAGAATTTGACCGAGGTTCATACGGGACGGCACGCCGAGGGGGGTCAAGATGACGTCGACCGGGCGACCATCTTCCATGTATGGCATATCCTCTTCAGGGAGGATGCGGGAGATGACGCCTTTGTTACCGTGGCGACCGGCGAGTTTGTCGCCGACCGAGACGGTGCGCAACTGTGCGATCTCGATGTGGATGCGCTTGATGATGCCGGACTCCAACTGGTGCCCTGCCTCGCGCGAGAATACTTTGATGCTGATGATGCGACCGCGCTTACCGTTCTCCATGCGAAGCGACGAATCCTTCACGTCGCGCGCCTTGTCGCCGAAGATCGAACGCAGGAGGCGCTCCTCAGGGGTCAACTGGGTCTCACCCTTCGGCGTAATCTTGCCGACGAGGATGTCGCCCGGGCGCACTTCAGAACCGACGCGGATGATGCCCTCTTCGTCGAGGTTGCGGAGCTTGGTCTCGGAGACGTTCGGGATGTCGTGGGTGGTCTCCTCTTCGCCGAGCTTGGTGTCGCGCACGTTACAGACGAACTCCTCGATGTGAATCGACGAGAACTTGCTGTTCTTGACCATGCGCTCAGAGATGATGATGGCGTCTTCGTAGTTGGCACCAGACCAGCACATGAAGGCCACGAGACAGTTCTGTCCGAGGGCGAGCTGGCCGTTGTCGGTCGATGAGGTGTCGGCCAAAAGGTCACCCTTCTGGACTTTGGTGCCAACCGAGACGGTCGGGCGCTGGTGGAGCGCGGTAAAGCCGTTGGTGCGGACGAAGTTCACGAGCGGATACTCGGTCTCTTTGCCCTTGGTGTTTTTGACGATGATGCGGCGACCGTCAGCCTGGACGATGGTTCCCTCTTCCTCGGCGATGATGAGGCGGCCGGTGTCGAGTGCGGCGCGGCCCTCCATACCGGTTGCCACCAATGGGGCCTCCGGCAAGATGCACGGCGTCGACTGCTTCTGCATGTTCGAACCCATGAGCGAGCGGTTCGCGTCGTCGTGCTCGAGGAACGGGATCATCGAGGTCGCGATCGAGAACGGCTGCTCGGCGGCGATGTCCATGTAGTTGACCTCGTTTCGCGGTGCGCGGACCGGGGCGCCGTTGAGGCGGGCCTCGACCATCTCGTCGACGATCATGTCGTTCTCGACTTTGGTGGCACCGTGCGCGATCGACTGCTTCTCTTCTTCGGCGGCGTTGAGGTAGACGATCTCGTTAGTGACCTTACCATTCTTGATCTTGACGTACGGCGTTTCGATCATGCCAAACTCGTTGACGCGGGCGAAGGTCGAGAGACGCAGAATAAGGCCGATGTTCGGGCCTTCAGGAGTGTGAATCGGGCAGAGGCGTCCGTAGTGCGACGGATGGACGTCGCGAACCTCGAAGCCGGCGCGCTCGCGGGTCAAACCGCCCGGGCCAAGTGCCGAGAGGGTGCGCAGGTGCTCGATTTCGGTGAGCGCGTTTTCCTGCTGCATGAACTGCGAGAGCTGGTTGGTGGTGAAGAATTCTTTGATGCGAGCCTGGAGCGGGCGCGGGTTGACGAACTGCTGCGGCATCGTCGCATCGGTGTCGATGGTCGACATACGATCCTGGATGTTGCGCTTCATGTGGGTCAAACCGACGCGCAGGCGCTGCTGGAGCATCTCGCCGACGTAGCGGACGCGGCGCGAGCCGAGGTGGTCGATGTTGTCCTCGACGGCCTCCGGGTCGTTCTCGAGTTCGAGGGTCTGGTTGAGGACGGTGACGATATCATCGAGCGAGAGGGTCTTGCGGGTGAGCTCCTTCTCGTCGAGCGACTTGTCGAAGCGCTGGTTGAAGCGGAAGCGACCGACGCGCGAGAGGTCGTAGCGGTCCTCGCCGAAGATGGAGTTGATGTATTCGCGGGCGTTGGCCACAGTTGCCAAATCGCCGTCACGAAGACGCTTGTGGATTTCGATGTATGCCTCGTCAACTGACTTAGCCGGATCCTTCTCGAGTGCCTGGGCTGCCCACTTGGCGCCGTACTCGGACTCGGCAAAGAGTGCCTTGATCTCGGCATCGCTGCCGGCACCGAAGACGCGCAGAAGCGAGGTTGCGGGGAATTTGCGCTTGCGGTCGATGCGCACCTGGAGCTGACCGTCGGCATCGACTTCGATCTCGATCCATGCACCGCGAGCCGGGATGATCTTGGCACCGAAGTGGCGCTTGCCCTTGACCTCGTCGGTCGTAAAGAAGACGCCGTACGAGCGGGCGAGCTGCGGCACGATGACGCGCTCGACGCCGTTGATGATGAACGTACCGTGGGAGGTCATCACAGGAAAATCGGCAAGGAAGATCTCCTGCTCTTTTTCGATGATTTGGGCTTTGTTCTTGAGGCGGACGATCGCGCGAAGCGGGATGTCGAGCGTCATCTTCTGCACCTTGGCGTAGTGCTCGTCGAACTTCGGTTGCCCGAGCTCGATGCGCACGAATTCCAAGTCGAACTTCTTTCCCGAATAGTCCTTGATCGGAGTGAACTCCTTGAAGATTTCTTTAACACCCTCAGTGAGGAGAGAGTTATAGGAATCCACCTGTGCGGCAACAAGGTTCGGCGTGGCGACACGCGGGGCACGATAGCGGCTGAAAAACTTTTGATCTCGCATAGTTAGATTTGCGATGATGTTGGTAATGGTAGTAATGGCGATGGCGGGCACACGCGCACGGTTACTAAGGCGGTAGTACTGTCAAACCTCTTATGCACAGGTACTAAACGCAAAAATTGAGGACGCCTATAGCGCTCCTCCACCGGGGTTACCTCCCCGGCTCACAAAGTCTCTCAGTCGAGACTACCTATTTTTCTACAAAACCTAGCTCTCGTAACACATTCTCGGCCCCCGGCCGACCCCGCTTTGGTTTCAAATACTAGTGTATCACCCCCAAATGAGGCGTCAAGCGCAACAATGTGGCTCTACAAAGCCACCGTTTCGCTTCCCGTCCCTGTTCCCGCCCAAATATCCCTAGCGGGCGCTTGAAATACGGATGAACTCCAACGGATCGCGGAACCGGCGGGCGTTCGCGGAGACATCCTTAGGGCTTCCGTAGCCGTCGAGCGACTCCAGGGTTCCCGCCGCAAGCAGCGACTCTAAATAGGCAGCATCTACGGTTTGCACGTGCGTATGTGGAAACCAGTTACCGTTCTGCGGGGCCTGCCCCACTTTGGCAAAAATGTGTCCTTCGGCGAGGACATCACCCACCTTGCAGAATACGTTTGGATCGAGGTGCGCGTAGATGAAATAGAGCGGCAGGTCGGCATGCTTAATAATGACACGCGTCCCCCAGCCGCCTTCTATCGGATAATCCGAATCGATTACCGCGACTGTACCCGCAAAATCGAGCGCCACGTCGGTCCCCGTGGGCACGTTGAAATCGACACCGAGGTGCACGTAGCCTTGAGTCTCATCGAGGTAGCTCCCCTTCCATAAAAAGCCACGGTCCTCGAACCAACCACCGAACGAGTAGTCGACACCGTACTTTTCGTGCACGTCCGTTACCATCTGCTGGCACGTGACCGGGTCAAGCAGAGGATTTGGTTCAGTTGCAAGCCCCTTCTTGGCGACCCACTGCCGCGCCTCGGTATCCAAGTTAATGTACCCGAACGTGTTGTTCGCAAGTGTTGGGAAAATCATGCCGTAAGTATCACAGATTAGGAACGTAATCGCAACACTATCGCGAAAAAAGAAAGAGCCCCGTCAACCATTGAAGGAAGACGGGAGCTCGGTAGTCTTAGCGGAACACTGCTCCGCGACGTTGCGCCTGAATGCGCTCCTGTGCCGTAAAAAGACACAGGGTAGGCGGTAAGAACAGTGATTCGAAGAACTCCGACAGGAGCTCATCGAAGTGTCGACGGTACGTTTCGTAGGCATATTCGTTGTGGAAATCGTCCGGTGTACGCCGAGCGCACCACATGAACAACGCCTGCACAGCACGGAAGACCAACCATTTCGTGACCAAGCAGTCGAAGGGACGCAGCATCAGATGCTCCGTCACAACGCCTGCACCTTCACCCGGTTGACCGGTACCGAGGTCAAAGAAGAGTGCCGGCTGCGTAAAGCGTGACTCGCTGTACCGCTGACCATCCTCACTCAACCACAGTTGACGAAGCCCAAGGGAGCTCCAGTTATCGATCGAGCACTCCGTGCACTCGCCGAGCACCAGAATAAGTTTCTCACCCCTGGCTTTCGCATCCATTTCGGCCTGCATGAGGCTGCTAACGAATAATTCGCGTAGCAGTCCTAATCCTTGATACTGCGGCCGCGTCACAGCGTACGCGACGAGGAAAACCGATTCCCCTTCGCCCATGTCCATGACATTGCCCGCAAATGCCGCAACGATTAAACCCGAATTGACGTCACGAACCAGAAACAAACGATATTGTGTGAACTTTCCACCCAATTCCTCGCCCTGGACGTTCAAATGAAAGCGCTTCTCGCGTTCAAGTTCCTCCGGCTGGAATGCAGACACGAACAGGGCGTAACCCTCGTCGATCTGACTCAGTGTGCGAGCCATCTCCAGCCGATAGACCTGTCCATATCGAAACAGCAAACACTCAGGTGAGCGATACTGGTCTCGATCGCACCGATTCTGCAATTCTTGCAGAGCCCGCTGCAAATCATTGGTCTCCGGGATTGACTGGGGGGCCAGTCGAAACGCCGAAGCCGTAGACAACATGGCCGTCACAGTCGTACTCCTTTCTTTTAGCCGAGACTAGCGTCTCGTCAATATGTTTCTCCCATGAGTTGAACTCCGCGAACGGAGACAGCCACCCGGGAACCACTCTTTACCGTATGCGACATGGCTCGGCGATGACTGGGTTAGAACCAGTTATGACCGAGACACTCGCACCAAGCAACAAGAAGCCGAAGCCTCCTGTCACTGTCTTACATTAGTCGCGGCAGACAATCTTTCTTTGTCATGGACCGCTCGAACAAAAAACAAAACTATTGTTAGACGTAAGGAACATTAGCGGTTCGAGCATTACTGCTCGAGGTGCTGTTTTTACTAAATATGAATGTATTATAAATACCTTGCGGCGTCAAGGTTTTTCGTGAAGTTCTGTGTATAACCCGACAGAATCAGATCGGGTTGCTGCGCTTCTGTTCCTTCCAGGCGTCGATTTTGGCGTGGTTGCCCGAGAGCAGGACCTTCGGGACGTGGTAGTTCTTGCCCCCGCGTGCGAGGACTTCGGGGCGGGTGTAGATCTCGTGGGAGGCGACGCGACTCTCCTCGAGCGACTCGAATTTGCCCAGGACCCCAGGGATTTGGCGCGCAGTGGCATCGATGATGGCTAAGGCCGGGATTTCGCCGCCGGTGAGGATGTAGGGCCCGACTGAGACCTCCTCGGCGCGCAAAACCTTCTTGGCGCGCGAATCGATCCCCTCGTAGCGCCCGCACAAAATGATGACGTCGCCCTGTTTGCTGAGCTTTTTGGCGTACGCGTTGGTGAGCTCCTTGCCACCCGCCGCAGTAATCAAGACCTTCGCCTTCTTCCACGGCTTACCCTTCGACTGCTTCTTTGCGGCAACTTCGAGCTTCTGTTGAATCGCCTCCACAGCCGCGATGAACGGCTCGGCACGCAAGACCATCCCCGGCCCGCCGCCGTAGGGACGACCATCGACGCACTTATACTCCCACTTGCCTGCCCCGCGGTCGGGCTTTGCGGGGTTGTCGGCATAGTCGCGCAGCTGATGCGTCGCAACCGAAAGCAAATTTTCCTCCTGCGCACGCCCCAAAATAGACGCCTTGGCATAGGCGTCGATGACTTCGGGAAACAGGCTGACGACGTGGAAATTCATAATAACGATACTCTATAGCAAACAAAAGCAAAAAGCGACCGATGAAAACATGCGCAGGCGCGACGGCGCCGAAGCAAGGAAATCTCCAGCAGGAGATTTCCGGGTTTTCATAGGTCGCTTTTTTGCGTCCAAACGAAAGGAATTACAGATTGAGACTCTCCATTGCCTCGTCGACTGACTTGAGGGCCGGGGAGACCGGGACCTCGTGCGTACCGTCCCAGTCGGAGCCGGTCGGGGCTGCGTGTGAGCCGCCTGCGGGTTCGTTGATTTTGAGGTTGACGCGTGCGTTGTGCTTCATGCCGACGACGCGAAGGAGGGTGCGGATCGCCTTGGCGGTGTTGCCCGAGCGGCCGATGACCTTGCCCATGTCGTCGGGGTGCAGGTCGAGGGTCAGGAGGACGCCCATCTCGTCGACGGTACGGTTAATCTTGACGTCCTCGGGATGCTCGACTAAACCTTTTACGACAAATTCCAAAAACTCCTGATCTCGTTCTGCCATTGCTGTATATTTAGTTTGTAAAGGCTACGCCTTTTAGTTTATGCCTCAGAGGCCTCACCTGCAACGGTGATATCCTCAGCTGCCGGAGTAGAGACTGCGGCTGCGGGTGCTGGTGCGGGAGCGGCGACAACTTCCTTAACGGGAGCGGTCTTCTTGGGAAGTACGTTGATCTTCTTGGCGTCGATGATTTTCTTTGCAACAAGAAGGTTGTGCACGGTGTCCGACGGCTGTGCGCCGTTCTTCATCCATGCGAGGATGCGATCTGCTTTGAGGTCAACGCGGTCGACGCGAGGGTCGTATGAACCCACCATCTCGAGGTAGTTTCCGGTCTTAGGTTTCTTTTTAGAGTCGACAACGACAACACGAAAACTCGGGTCATTCTTTCGGCCGCGGCGCTGTAATCTGATGTTTATCATGAGTCTAGAAATTGCCCTCTGAAGTGAGGATAGGGACACTTTACCCCCCTCCTGGTAAAAAGTCAATTAATACGGTATAGTTCCCCCACTCATGTCTCCACATAACAAGGCTGGCGCTAGCGCCCACGCCCCCAAAAAGCGCATTTCTGGCATTATCGATATCAACCGCCGCGGTACCGGCTACCTCCGCTGGCCCGACCTTTCTGAAGGGGCCCAAAACGCAAAACCCGCCGCGGCTAAAAAAGAACGCGAAGATATCGAGATTGCGACCGAGGACCTCAATGGGGCACTTCATGGCGATACCGTCTCGGTCGAGTTACGCGGCCTCTACCTGCGCCCGCGCGGCGTGGTGGCCAGCGTCGACTCCCGCGCACAAGAGGAGTACATCGCTACCCTCAAGAAAAAGGACGGTGCGTGGATTGGCATCGCCGCCAACCAGCGCTTCTATCGCCCGATGCGCATGAAGAACGTCCCCGACGGCACCGCCGAAGAGACCAAAGCCCTGGTGCGTCTCGTCTCGTTTACCGGGAAGGAAGACCCGCTCTGCGAGGTGATTGAGATTGTGGGCGCCGCCGGCAAGCACCGCACCGAAATGAACGCCATCGTCCTTGAGCACGGCTTCAAGACCACCTTCCCTGCTGCCGTCGCCGCCGAAGCCAAGCACATCGAAGAGACGCACGCGCAGATTATTGCCGCCGAGGCACCCAAGCGAGCCGACTACCGAAACACCACCACCTTTACCATCGACCCGGTCGACGCCAAAGACTTCGACGACGCACTTTCAATTGAGGAACTCCCCAACGGCGAAATCGAAGTGGGCGTCCACATCGCCGACGCGACTTTCTTCGTGCGCCCGGGCACCGCGCTCGACGACGAGGCGGTCAAACGCGGCACGTCGGTCTACCTGGTCGACGCGACCATCCCCATGCTCCCCCACGAGCTCTCGGGCAACGTCTGCTCGCTGCGTGAAGGTGAAGATCGACTCGCCTTCTCGGCCGTCTTTCGCATGACCAAAGACGGTCACGTGCTTGACCGTAAATTCGAGAAATCTATCATTTGCTCCAACAAGCGCTTCACCTACGAAGAGGCACAGGCCGTGCTCGACAAAGAAGAGGGACGGTTCGTCAGAGAACTCCTGACGCTCCGCTCGCTCGCACGCATCCTCAAAAAAGGCCGCGAGCAGGAGGGCGCCATCGACTTCGGCGACAACGAGGTGCGCTTCATCCTCGACGACGAGGGCAAGCCGCTCGGGGTCGTGCGCAAAGAGCGAATCGAGACCAACTCGCTCATCGAGGAGTTTATGCTGCTTGCCAACCGCGAGGTAGCCAAGTACGTCTCGATGTTGGCCAAAAAAGTCCCCGAGAGCGGCTACGTCTTTTTGTATCGCATCCACGACGTGCCGAAAGAAGATCGCATCGAAGAGCTCGCCACCTTCGTGCGTGCGGTCGGCTACGAGTTTGGCCAGCAAAAGAAAAAGTACACCGCGCGCGACATCGCATCACTCCTCTCGCAAATCGAGGGCAAGCCCGAGCAGCACTTGATCCGCACCGCAACCTTGCGCACCATGGCCAAGGCAATCTACTCGACCAAGAACATCGGTCACTTTGGCCTCGCCTTCGAGTACTACACGCACTTTACGTCACCCATCCGCCGCTACCCCGACATGCTCGTGCATCGCATTCTCGCCTCGCACCTCGATGGTAAGCCGCTGACTCGCCACGAGTACGGGCACCTCGAGAAAATGTGTCTGACTGCGTCCGCGCAGGAAGCGAAGGCCGTCGAGGCCGAGCGCGACTCAATCCGCTACAAGCAGGTCGAGTATATGGCGCAAAAAATTGGCCAAGAGTTCTCGGGCACGATCTCGGGCGTCACCGACTGGGGCCTCTACGTCGAAGACGACGACAGCGCCGCCGAAGGCTTGGTACGCGTGCGCACCATCGGCAATGATTTTTATAACTACTCTGCAAAAGAGTACGCACTGGTCGGCCAGCGCAGCAAAAAAAAGTACGCACTCGGAGACCGAGTGCGCGTTAAGTTGGTTGCGGCAGATTTAGCTGCACGAACCCTAGATTTTGAACTTGTTCGAACGGCATAACCGCTCGTTCGCTACGTGCCCTTGATGACCGGGTGCATCTTGCCGTCGGTGAGGTACTCGAACTGCCGCGTCGACGGCCCATGCGTCTGAAGTCTCAGCGGGTCACCGATGAGATGTCCGTCCTCATAGTCCTGCAATTCGCCGGGCTCACGCTGTACGACCACCGTCCCTGCGTCACTACCTTCTACTTTGCACATTCTTTGTGATCCTTTGACACGCGAACTACCATTAGTCGCGTGGATGTTTGTACTATAAACGCACTTGCGGGTTACGCGCAACCAGCGATACCGCAAACAAAAAAATGACCCGCCTTTTTAGGGGCGGGTCGAGTGGTCAGAAAAGAACTATTTTGTTGCGTCGTAACTTACTGCTACTTACTTAGCCAGAGCTGGCGAGCCAAGGAACTCGTACCACTCCCAGACGCCGTGATCGTCAGGGTTGACGAGCTGCCACTTGGGGTGGTTGCCCGGCGTCTCCTGCAGCTCGGTGAGCCCCGCATAGAAGCATTCACGGAAGCGCCGCTGCGGAGCGACGAACTTCGCCACCGTGTACTTGCGCGTCACGATCGTCGCCATGGGCGCGAGCGTCGGCACGTTGTCGCTGTGCAGGTTGACGTAGTTAATCGTCGTCCGACGATAGACGCCGGAAAGACGGGTCGCAGCCGCCTCGTTGATCGAGAGCAGCTTGTACGCGTCGGCCGATAGGGCTGCCACATTCGTCAGCGGCGCACCGCCGACGAACACAGCCGCCTGGATTTCGTTCTTGCCAAGCGCGGCAAGCACGTCGGCGCCGGAGTTATACTGGACGACGTCGAAATGCCCCTCGCCCTCGCCCGAAAGAATCCGCGCCGTGATCACGCCGCCACCCGCTGCACCAACCTTGTAGCCGGCGAGATCGGTCATCGTCGTGAACTCGACGACTTTGGCGCCGATGCCCGTACCAGCGTAACCGCCCGCCTTGATGCCCGAACTCCGAAGCGCCACAATGTGGATATCTTCGGGATAGAGTGCGACGAGGGTCTTGTAGTCGTGGTACTTCGGCTCCGTACGGCCGTAGAAGTAGATGACGTCCGAGTGCAGGAACGCCGCGCTGACCTTGTTGGCCAAGAGCGCCGCCAAGTTGTCGGTGGCGCCGCCTTTCACGTCAGCCTCGACAATGTCGTAGTCGTCGCTGTTGCAGACGCCCTTGACCTGTCCGAGCATCTCCTTGTACGTACCCGACGACGAGGCGTCAGCGACGATGAACTGCATCTTCGCGGGCGCCGGCGATTGCTGTGCGAGCGCCGGCAGAGGTGCAGCGAGCGCCAATCCGAGCGCCGCCGCAAGAAAATGAGTCGCGAACTTCATGTTGATACCCTTCCAGTTCAGTTGAAGTGAATACCCTGGGACGGTCCCGCATTCGGGCGTGCCGTCGTGGGGGAACCGCCGTCCAAGACGACAGTGAGTCCGATACCGACCGCGAGGAGCAGGAGCACGACCGCGAGGCCGCGTCCGACCCACCGAGAAAAGCCTTGCGGCTTATTCGGCGCAGCCGTTGGTTGATCGCTCATGATAATCTTACCCTCTGTTGGTTGCACGAGCCGGAACGAGTTCCGGGCCGTTCAGGCCGATGGTAGACAGGTCGATTGAAGCCCCACCGAACTCGAGCGCTTTCGTGCCTCGAATTTCGGCAGCGTCGACGTCGAGCTTCGCGAAGATCGCGTCGAATTCCTGCTGCACGGTGCCAAAGGCGACCTGCGTCAGGATTTCGTTGATCTGCGCATCGCGGTCGGTCTCGTTCATGGCACGAATCGCGGCGTTCGCGGCCAACTGGAATTCCCACTTGGTGCGCGCCTCCTCGATCTTATCCTTGAACCTGCCGAGTTTTTCGACTGCTGTGGTAAGCCGCTGCAGTCGATTCGCACAGAACTCCTCCATTTTCGCGAGGGCCTCAGTCTCTGCCCGGAGGTCGAAGTTGGGCCTTTCCCTCTTCGTCCGTTCGAGTCTGGCCTTGAAGGAACTCACCCGAGCTACAATCTGCTCAAGCGCACCCTTGAAGTCTTCGATCTGCCTGCTGCGACGCAGGTAGTCGTTTTGCGCCTGCTCGATCGGATTCTGACTCGCCTCCTTCTTCATGGCGGCGAGACTGCGATTCTCCTCGGCCTGGACGCGTTCCCGCACCCGGTTCTCGACCGCCAGAATCCACCACGGAAGCATCTTCCATGAGGTGATCCCGAGCGCAACGAGAGCGCCGACGAGAATGAGTGCCAAGCCGGCCTGCACTGCAGCAATCGCCACAGGGAGCAAGGCGGCAAGCGTCAGGATGGCGCCGACCGCAATAAGAATCTGCTTCGACACCAATTTCTTTCGCAGCACCAAGCGGAACTGCTGTCTTATCTCCGCCTCCTGGGGCGGCAACTGAACGAGTTCGTTCATCGTCGTGAGTACCTTTCTCTATGTAGCTGTAATACCCCCGGATACCTTTGAAGTAGGACAGAATGGATGCATTAGCGGCAAAACCATTTTGTATGAAAACGTACACACAGTTACAAACGCAGGAACGGTTCACAATCGAAAAGTTACTGGCGGTAGGCATGCATATTCGGGCGA
>CAISEE010000040.1 GCA_903884345.1 Candidatus Adlerbacteria bacterium
TCGCCCGAATATGCATGCCTACCGCCAGTAACTTTTCGATTGTGAACCGTTCCTGCGTTTGTAACTGTGTGTACGTTTTCATACAAAATGGTTTTGCCGCTAATGCATCCATTCTGTCCTACTTCAAAGGTATCCGGGGGGAGGTTCGTTAACTATGTTCCCGATACTCGCAGCGTATCTTTGGGTTGTGCGTCAGTTCCTCGAATTGGAGGAGGATCGCCAACGCTTTCGGAGGATGCACAGGACCTACCTGCGCAGACTCAAAATGCAGAGACCACTTCTCGTGCCCGTGGTCAGCGGATGGGAAGGAATCCCCGTTGGCCCAAGGCTGACGGTCGACCACTACGACGATGTTAACTTCGATGCAGTGCGCACTGCCGCCCGATGGAAGTTGACCCGCCTGGTACTGCTTCATGGACTCCGCGCCAACGTAGTGCGAACGCTCGAGTGCACGCACCACGAATGCGGCACGGCGACCACGACCATCCAACCCATCCGCATGCACCGTCGTCGCGCCTAGCCCGCCGAAAGCCGCACATTACCAAACATTCCCACGCAGCGAAGCCGCAGACCGAGGTAACCCCTCCGTCTGCGGTTTTCATTTTGTAACAGCTCCGCAGCCAAATATTGACATTCTATAACTTGTCATGTAACGTGTTTTCAGATTGCACTAGGAGGACTACGACATGGATACGAATATCGTGCCGACCCAAAGGACGCGACGGGTTCGCCATTTTGAGGAGAAGAAGTACGGCCAGGTCGGCACCCCAGTCGGCCCCCAGCTTGAAATCCGCTACACAGGCAATAAACCGACGGAGGATGAGATCAACCGTCGCCTCAAGGGTCACGTCGACAGTGACGCAGACTTTAACGGTGTGCTGTTGAACACTTTGTGCCACGCCCGTGGCGGCATGGTCCTCGTCGCTCAGCCTGTTTTGGTACGAGGCATCTAAAGCCTCAGCACCTCATTCCCCACCACCCCAAACCGCCGCAGCCCTCACCTTTGGGCTCGCGGCGGTTTTACCTTTTACATCGTTACGGAGGACCGACCTCCGCAACTCAATGCGCATCGTATATACTAAGCGGTATGTCCGCCGAAATTTTGCGTTTTAATCGCGCACCAAAACCGAAGGGAAACGAAGCCGACAAAAGCACCCCGCCACAAAGCGAACAAACTACCGAGACTGAAAAACCGTTGCCTCAAACACTGCCCGAATTGCTATCACTACAAACCGGGCTTACCGAGCGCATGCACGCCTTGGGGCAACAGCACGGAGCGCATCAAAACGAATCCGATGTGCCTCTCGAAGCCAGCGTCGCTAACATGAAAGCCACCGCGGCAGAGATGACGAAGACGCTCATAACCCTACAAAAGATCGCCACCCGAATCGCAGAAATCAAAAAAGCATCAGAGCAGCCGCACGCCGCCGCATAGCGTTACGGAGGACCGACCTCCGCAGATTGACGTTTCCAGGGGCTCCCCTTGGATTAGTCGGCCACAGATTTTACAAAAGTTGGGGGTCTAAACCCGATTTTGAACAGCGTTTGCAAGAAAGATGAAAATCTGCTGAAATAACGACGGATAACCTCAGGAGAGTCTCATGCTTCAAATCGTGCTGGTAATACTCGTCACCTCGCTTTCGACTGGCCAAGTAACGCGCCATGAGACCGGCCAGTACTTCACTACCCCAAACGGTTGCGCTATCGCCGCGATGATGCAAAACGCCCAGGTGGGCACCGAACGTGGCTACACCGTCAAATACAAGTGCGAGCGAGCCCAGGCATAACACCGTCCACTTGCTCACACTCACGCCCCGACCCGCCGCAGCCCTTACCTTTGGGCCGCGGCGGTTTAGACTTTTGTATCGTTACGGAGGACCGACCTCCGCAGATTCACGTTGCCAAGGCTTACCCTTGGATTAGTACGCCACACATTTTACAAAAGTTGGGGGTCTGACTTCGAATCTGACCCCGATTCCGATTCTATTCTTGCAGAATGCCATTATCTTTGTAAAATACCCGCAGATACACTGTTCAGGAGGTTTGTTCCATGACTCCGGCGCCTGGCGTACCCGTCACACTTCTCGACGGCACACTCGTCTACTCCCGCGAACTTCGATGGAGTGAACTGAAAGGCAAAAGTTGCCGACACAAGAGCCGCTGGCGACTCGCACTCTTTTCGAACCAAGGCTTGCACGTGCTTGCAGAAGGCAGCGTCTACCGCAACACCCGCACAGGCGTCGATTTGGCGACGGCGAAGGAGATGCTCAGAGAAATACTGGGAGCCATGCATGCCTGCGCGGAAGAAACGCAAAACACCGTCGACGTCCGCTCGCTACCGTCGTTTGCTAGGTAACGTCGAAACCCGTCTTCGTCCACCACTACTACGACTGATAAGCTGACCCCAAACCAAACCGCCGCAGCCCTCACCTTTGGGCCGCGGCGGTTTAGACTTTTGTATCGTTACGGAGGACCGACCTCCGCAGATTCACGTTGCCAAGGCTTACCCTTGGATTATTGCGCCACAGATTTTACAAAAGTTGGGGGCCTGACCCTGATTGCGATTTCCGGATATTACTTTGCTTCGCGAACGAAATCAGAAATTCTCCTCCGAATCTCTATTAAATCAATGCTCTTTTGGACTTTCTGCCCATCAAAATATTTTTGTAATTCAGACTCTGTCTGGAAAATTGCACTGGGATCTCGCCCCGAGATTTTTGTCCTTTCAGCATAGAAAAGTTGCTGAACGGAGCGAGTATCTGCGAGATACATACTAATATCGGTAATGAGATCGATAAATTTTTCTTTAGCAGGCCCAGACCTTAGGTATATCGAATCGTTTTTGTAACTCTCAAGGGATTTTGCTCCCCTGTCGAGCGAATCCAGGACTAAATAGTCGAAATAATTCTTCTGCTCAAGCGCAACTTTTAAACGCTCGAAACCTTTCTCAATCGCTGCTAGTTGTTGTGTTGCCAGCAGTAAAAAATTTGCTTTTTTCTCACGTCGAATTAAGACCCACTTAATATACTCGACACAGGCCGTTGCAAGAAACGTAAGTACAGATCCGAGAAAAATAAAATTGACGTTGTTTTCCATATCTTACAAACACACGAAGCTTGCAATTGAATCCCCATCGCGGAGTTTCATGATGCGGACGCCTTGGGTGCCGCGGGAGAGGGATGGGATTTCGGTCAGGTCGGTGCGGATGACTTGACCTTTCTTTGAGATGACGACAATCTCTCCGGTGTCTTCTTCGCCTTTTTTGACTACCTTGGCGGCGATGAGGCTGCCGGTCTTCGGCGTTACCTTCACCGTCATGATGCCCGAGCCGCCGCGGTTTTGGGTTTTGTATTCGGTGGCGGGGGTGGTCTTGCCGTAGCCGCAGTGGGTCACGACGAGGACCTCGGCGGTCTTGTCGCCCTTGCGGATGACGTCGGCGCCGACAATCACGTCGCCTTTGTCGAGCTTCATGCCGCGCACGCCGCCGGCGGTGCGACCCATCGAGCGGATGTCGTCTTCTTCAAAGCGGATGGCCTGACCCTCGCGCGAGGTGAGGAGAATTTGGTCGCCCTTCCCGACCAAAAGTGCCGAGATGAGCTCGTCGCCCTTGTCAAGGCGCATGGCGATGAGGCCGTTGCGGCGCACATCGTGGAAGGCGGTTGCATCGACTTTCTTGGCAACGCCCTGGCGCGTGATCATGTAGAGCGAGAGCTCGCCCTCTTTCTGGATTTTGCGCATGGGGAGGACGCTCGTGATTTTCTCGCCGTCGCCTATCGAGAGGAAGTTCACGATGGCCTTGCCCTTGGTCGAGCGCTTGCCTTCGGGGAGTTCGTACATTTTTATTTGATACGCCTTACCCAAGTCCGAGAAGAAGAGCACATCGCTGTGACTCGAGGTCGTCAGGAGCGTCGTGACGAAATCTTCTTCTTTGGTGTCGAGGTCGATGACGCCGACGCCGCCGCGCTTTTGGCGCTTAAATTCTTCGGGGTTGGTGCGTTTGACGTAGCCGCCCGCGGTCAAGACGAGGCACTGCTCTTCGTCGGGGACGAGGTCTTCGACGTTGATGATGCCTGCGGCACCCTTCATGACGCGGGTCTGGCGATCGTCGCCGTACTTCTTGGCGGCGAGCTCGATTTCGTCTTTGATGACCTTGGTCATCTTCTTTTCGCTCTTGAGGAGCGAGTCGAGCTCTTCGATGAGCGCCTGGATCTGCGCCAACTCGTCGAGGACTTTTTGACGTTCGAGGTTCGCAAGGCGCTGGAGGCGCATCTCGAGAATGGCGGTCGCCTGGAGCTCCGAGAACTTGAACTTCTTCATGAGGTTCAGGTGCGCCTCGACGACATCCTTCGATGCGCGGATGGTCTTGATGATCTCGTCGATGATGTCGAGCGCCTTCTTGAGGCCGAGGAGGATGTGCTCGCGCTCGCGTGCCTTGTTGAGGTCAAACTGCGTGCGGCGGCGAACCACCTCGCGGCGGTGTTTGATGAACTCCTGGAGGATGCCTTTGAGCGACAGCGTCTGCGGCACGCCGTCGACAAGCACAACCATGTTGAAATGGAAGGTGTCTTCGAGCGCGGTGTGCTTGTACAAAAAGTTGAGGACCTGCTGCGGGCGCGCACCCGACTTGAGGTCGATGGCGA
Organism: Candidatus Adlerbacteria bacterium; assembly: GCA_903884345.1. Taxonomy (GTDB): domain Bacteria; phylum Patescibacteriota; class Minisyncoccia; order Phycocordibacterales; family SBAW01; genus GWA1-54-10. Next base: position 4,641 of record CAISEE010000040.1, read on the forward strand.
TGCGAATGTCGCGCGTCGATTCGTCGCGCAGGCCGCGGATGCCCTCGATCTTCTTGTCGCGCACGAGGTCTGCGATGCGGACGATGAGGTCGGCTTTGTTGACGCGGTACGGGATCGACGTGACGATGATCTGGAAGTCGCCGCGCTTGTTCTCGACGATTTCTGCATTGCCGCGCACAACGACGCCGCCGCGGCCGGTCGAGTACGCATGCAACAGGTCTTTTTTATTGAATGCCACAGCCCCCGTCGGGAAGTCGGGGCCGGTCACAAATTCCATCAAGTCCTCGACGGTAGCATCAGGATGCTCGATCAAGTGTTCGAGTGCGTTTGAAAGTTCGCGCAGGTTGTGCGGCGGGATGTTCGTCGCCATACCCACGGCGATGCCGAGCGTACCGTTGAGCAAAATGTTCGGGACGGCAGCCGGGAGGACGGTCGGTTCCTTCAATGAGCCGTCGTAGTTGGGGCGCCAGTCGACGGTGTCCTTCTCGAGGTCGCCCAAGAGCTCCTCGGACATGCGCGACATTTTGGCCTCGGTATAACGCATCGCGGCGGCCGAGTCGCCGTCGATCGAGCCAAAGTTACCTTGCCCCATGACCAAGGGGTAGCGCATCGCAAAGTCCTGCGCCATTTTGACCATGGCGTCATAGACCGACGAGTCGCCGTGCGGATGGTATTTACCCAGCACATCGCCGACCACTGCCGCCGATTTGCGAAAGCGCGCACCCGGAGTAAGCCCCATGCGATGCATCGCGTAGAGGATGCGACGATGCACGGGCTTGAGCCCATCGCGCACGTCTGGAAGCGCGCGCGAGGTAATCACCGTCATCGCGTAGTCGATGTACGACTCGCGCATCTCGGTCGAGATATTGCGCCCGATGATGCCGCGATTAGGATCAACCGGCTCGATATCGTGTTGTTCATCTTTTTTGGCCATACTGAAATTCGGGGTTATTGCGTTGCCGTCGTACCTGTATCATAGTCGGAACTCGTTGCCGCCACAAGCGAATTGGCCTGCTGCCCCATGACGTAGCTGCTCGCACCGCTCACCACGTTCGAGAGTTGCGTCTGTATAGTGGCATCAGGATTGTCAGCCTGCTGCTCTGTGGAGCTTGAAAATCGGATGCCGAGCGATGCTAACCACCCCACAAAGACGATCGCTGTGATGACGGCCGAAAGTTGGAGCGCATGCTTGCGGCGCTCGTGCGGCGGCTTCGATTTGATATGTGCGATGTAGTTGGTCATGGCGCGTGGGGCCCCGTTGTTAGGCTTCGAGCACGATTATCTCACCCTCTTTGCCCTCGAGATCCTTCTTTTTGACCGTGAGCTTCTCTTGCGGCTTGGTTTCGACGCCCGCCTCCTTCAAAAAGAGCTTGAGCGTCTCGGGTGTGTAGCCCATGGGGATCACGACTTTCGGCTCGAGCTGGACGGCCAGTTTGTAGCCCTCGGCGTGGTCGAGCATGCCGTTGCCGCCGACAGGAAGGAAAAGGATGTCGATGTCGTCCATCTCTTGTTTGGCGGTTGCAGGCAGCGCCACGGTCGAGACGGTGCCCAAAAAGCAGAGGTTCATGCCCTCGAGCGCGATACTATATATAGTATTGAGATGCTTGCCGCCGTACTCGGTGTCGGATTGGAAGCCACGCACCGCAACCCCTTTGACCTCGTACTCGCCGGGGCCCGAAATGACGAAGGGTTCGCGGTCGCCGAAGGAAACGTTCTCCTTCCCGTTGAAATCGACGTGGTCTTGCGACTGGAGCATAATGTCCGAGCCGAAACGGGTGTTCTTAAGCGACGAGTCTTTGGACGGTGGGTTAAGCGCGATCGTCAAATCGCCTTGCGTAATTTTGAAGCACTCACCTCCGCAGTAGCTGATTACCATATACCCCTCATTTTAGCACAACATCCGCACGAGTGCATCGAGTATTGACACAGTATTGACTAAAAACAAGCCCTTTGGTAAGGTACTCTGTGGCTCGTTCATTTTAAAGCATTAGCGCGGGCGCCTACCTCCGACGAATGGTTCGCCGGAGAATCTTTGTGTAAAGGACTAACTTGATGGGTACCACGAAGTACACCAGCAACTTTGCTGGGTTCGATATGATTTCGAACGCGCTGGCCGTAAAAAACGGGACCAGCGTCGGCGGCAACCTGGAGTTTACACTCCCCACTCTCTTGCTCCCGAAGGGCAACACTTCGGCGGGGATGCAGTTTATTCTGAGTCAAACCAGCGGGGATGGCTCTGTTGGGGTTGCGGAGCAGGTAGGGCCCGGTGGTGCCACGACCTTTTCGTTCTTCTACCAATCGGGCGGCATCATCCAGCAGCAAGCCTTCAACGGAATCCCTGGGCACACGTACCGCGAGTACGAGGTGGGGGCCAAGGCGGTCGGTACGTGAGCGTCGGCCTCGACGATATCACGGCCGGGGCACTGAAACCAGTGCATATCGCCTGGACCGAAGCTGTGTCCGGCTTCTGGACGATGGGACCTGGCGAAGGCATGCTCGGCGGCGTGGCTGTTTCCAACGGCGAGTTGGCGCATCCCACCACGTCGGTGAACTTCAAAGAGTCGCTGATCGGACGGACACCTACGTCCGTCACGTACTCCAGCATCACGGGCTCGGATTCGTTGTGGGGAGGTACGACCAAAGATATCCTGCACTCGGGCAACTTCTCGAGCAATGCGGGCGTCTACGGTGACACAGCGACGTACGCCGGGCTGTAACAGCACTATTCTGATTCACAGCAGGAATTAAACCTGCAGCAAATTAAAATCGGGCGATAAAGAAACAGCGGGGGTGGTACCAATTGGTACCTCCCCTGATTCTTTTTATCCCCTACTCGCGACGACGACACCACGGTATTGCTATTTTTCATAACCTGTCGCACAATGCCAAAGGACCCGCTTTGGAATTTCCCGATTCGGCAATCCACGGTTTGGAGAATGTCATGTCGCGACGTAGCCATCGATGTACTCGCGATTCCACAGCAATCGTGCTTCACCAGCGCTAGCTGGCCACCACCTCACGGACGCACGTGAAATCGGTCGTCAGCCGCAATAACCCCAACCTAGGGTGCAGCGCTTCGGCGCCGCCTCACACGACCCGGTCGGGACCGGCTGCCACTATTGTAGGCACCCGGTCCCCACCACCCCCTCGAGCCCCGCACTTCGAGGGGTTTCTTATTTCCCGCCCCGACGCCCAACTCTCTCCAAGGATTACCCTTGGAACAGCCTTTGTTTGCAACGTATTTTGCAATCGCAGTAGCGAAACCGTGGAAATTGCTTGACAAGATTTCAGATAGGCGTATAGTGCCATTGTCCCGATAGGTGGACAAACGTACTTTGGAGGGCAACATGCCCAAAAGCACTGGCGACCCGGCCATTTTCGCCTACATTGTCAAATCCCGCATCGAGCTGACCGACGGCGTCCTGGCCGGCTGATTCTCGGCCCGGCTGCACAACAACCCCAAAGGGCCGTTTGTTTCATTGCTCCACTTCGGTGGAACCAGCAAGAAGCAAACGCGCCCGGGGTTTTTTATTTTCAGTACCGCATGCCTATTGCAAATACGTGAAAACAGTGTATTTTGTATGCAATTACACCGATTTGCGGGTAATTATAAGAAATAGCGCGTGGAAGTAACCTCGTTTTCGCTCCCCTGACCCGTCGGGCCAAGGTACAGCATTGCGAACCTCCACCGTACAAAGCAATAATGACAGCAGCAAAGACAGCCGCACGTGCGGAGGACGTTTTGGATACGACGGAAGAAGCCGTCGTTTTACTCATGACCGGGTACGCCGAGAAGGCACCGGAGCCACCGAAACCGGGTGACATCGTCGAAGGTACCGTGTTGGCGCTCGATCGCGCACGCCTCTACATCGACCTTCCCCCGTTTGGTACCGGCGTCATTTTGGGCCGCGAGTACATGAACGCCCGCGAGGTCATCAAGCGCACCAACGTCGGCGACACCGTCGCGGCCAAGGTCATCGCAACCGACACCAAGGACGGCTACATCGAACTCTCGCTTAAAGAGGCTCGCCAGGCCATCATCTGGGCCGAGGCCGAAGAGGCGGTCAAGGGCAAGAAGCAGTTTGACCTCCTCGTTAAAGAGGCAAACAAGGGCGGACTCATCCTCGAGTGGCAGGGCATCGCGGGCTTCCTCCCGGCCTCGCAGCTTAAGGCCGAGCACTACCCTCGCGTCACCGATGGCGACAAAGACAAGATCCTCGACGAGCTGCGCAAGCTGGTCGGCCAGAAGATCGCCGTCTCGCTCATCTCGGTTGCTCCGAAGGAAGGCAAGCTCATCTTTTCGGAGAAGGGTGCCGACGACAAAGAGAAGCAGGAGATCATCGAGCGCTACCAGATGGGCGACGTCGTCGAAGGCGAGGTCACCGGCATGGTCGACTTCGGCGTCTTCATCAAGCTCCAGGAGGGTCTCGAAGGCCTCGTCCACATCTCGGAGATCGATTGGGGTCTCGTCGACGATCCTCGCCACTTCTTCAAGGTCGGCGACCGCGTGAAGGTCAAGATCATCGATATCAAGGATGGCAAAGTCTCGCTCTCGGCGAAGGCTCTCAAGGCCAACCCATGGGTCGATGCCGGCAAGCGCTACAACAAGGGCGACAAAGTCGAAGGCGTCGTCATCAAGTTCAACAAGCACGGTGCGCTCGCCTCGATCGAGGAAGGCATCGCCGGCTTGGTGCACGTCTCGGAGTTCGGATCGGAGGACAAGCTCCGCGCCAACCTCGAGCTCGGCAAGCGCTACCCGTTTGTCATCTCACTCTTTGACCCCAAGGACATGCGCATGGCGCTCTCGTTCACCGGCGACAAGAAGTAATCCCGCAAAAAAAATGCAGAGAAAAGGCCCGCCCCATTCGTTGGAGGCGGGCCTTCTGCTGTGCTGCCGCAGCAAAGACAGTGTACGTTTTGTAGTTGTTACGCGAGCAGTTCGATTCGCTCGGTGAGCACTCTTGGGTCATTAATTGGCTTATAGATCAGTGCATCCGCACCGCTATCACGGAATTTCTCCCATGTGCCGTCGCAGTTGCATCGCTCGGTAAGCACAATCACCGGTGCTGTGATGCCCTCAAGCTTAAGGGCCCGCAGCAACGTCAGCTGCGTTTCGTTTTCGTGATGACTGCAGCTAAGATCCATCACGATCGCTTCGTATGGGTTGAGGGTTGCTGTCCACACTTCCCGACCATGCGCGGTGTCGACTAACTCGACCGAGTTCGCCAACAAACCGCGCACGTGCTCCTGCCGGGTAAAATCTTCGGCTACGACAAGCACTCGCAATCCATTTCGGCACATATGTTCTCATCCCCTTGTTATATAGGCACGGCATCTGCGGCAGCACAGCCTCGCAGACCACGACCAAGAAAAGTGCGGTCCACTACCCATGGTACGAATGCTACATGAAGAACAAATGTAGTAGTGTGCCGCTTACCGCGAGTGAATGACGGTCATCGCACTTTGGAGGTCTTTGGTGAGGATGAGTTCGATGGCGTCAGTGACGTTTTTCTCGGCCACCGCGAGCTTCGTTTTTTCGGCGGGGCGAAATTTCCCGAGCACAAAATCGACGACCGCGTCAGAGTCGGGCTTTTTAGCCTTGCCTTTGGGGGTGGCCGGGCAGATGCCGATGCGCACGCGTATGAAATCTTTGGTTTTGATGGCTCGTTGAATCGACTCGATGCCGCGATGGCCGCCCGAGGAGCTGCCAAACGAGAGTTTGATGCGACCCAGCGGCAGGTCGAGCTCGTCTTGCAGGACGATCAGTTGCTCGGCTGCCTTCTTGGTCGTGACGAGCGTCGAAAGCGAGCGGCCCGAGTTATTCATATAGGTATCAGGGAGAAGTGCGACAATCTTTTTACCGAAGAGTGTTCCTTTGGTCGACTGCGCGTGCAACGTTTTATCATCCTTCCACGTGTCGATGGATTCCTTTTTCAGAATCGAACGCAACACATCACGGCCGACGTTGTGACGGCTGCCATCATACTCTGCTCCCGGATTCCCGAGCCCCACGATCGTCCAACTCATGCCTCTACTATACGGCACCGCTCATTTTTTGACGAGCGACGCTGTATTGCACACGGTGAAAATATGTTTTCAATTACTCAAACGCTTGCGTGCTTTATAATCCAGACTAAAATATGAGCATGTCAGAGGAGCACCGTGAGAATTTCTTCACCGAACTCCTTAAGTTCGCTCTCGTCATTCTCTTTATCGTCGTTCCCGTTCGATTCTTCGTCGCACAACCCTTCTTCGTCTCGGGCGAGTCGATGGTACCGACGTTTCAAAACGGTCAGTACCTCATCATCGACGAACTCTCCTACCGATTCGAGGCACCCAAGCGCGGCGACGTGATCGTCTTTCGCTATCCCAAAGACCCGACCGAGTTTTTCATCAAGCGTATCATCGGGCTCCCTGGTGAAACCGTGCACATCACCGATGCGGGCATCACCATCACCAAGACCGACGGCACGACCATCACCGTCGACGAGTCCTACGTCGTCAATCACGGCAACGGCGGCACGCAAACCTACACCGTCCCCGACGACGAGTACTTCGTGATGGGCGACAACCGCCCCGAAAGCTCCGACTCGCGCGCCTGGGGCTTCGTCCCCCGCGAAAACTTCGTCGGACACGTGTTCGCGCGACTCCTCCCCATCCAAACGGCACACCTTTTCCCGGGCAGCGCAGCAGAACCGCAGTAAGCCTAACCGAACACAATGTCATACCAGCGAGTCAGCACCAGCTTCATCGAGCACGCGAGCGATGTAGCCTCGTTTTACGGATTCCAACCGCTTCGAGACGTAGAGCGCGCGCTCCCCAAAGAGTTGCGCAACCCGGGCCGACCGCACAACTTCGCGAGCGCGCTCCAAACCTGCGCCGCACGCGTCACACCGAAGACTCCCGAGCCGATTCTCGCCTTTCACGCCACACCCGCGCCCGTCCATTTGCCTGCCGCACACCTGCCGCGCGAGACCGGTGAGTTTGGGCTCCACGTCGTGGGCTCAAACGAGAGCCTCAGCGAGGTCATCCTCATCAAGACTCTCCACACCATCATGAGCGAATGGGGTGCCCCCGTGGCTCGCCTGCGCATCAACTCGCTCGGCGACCGCGATTCGCGCGTGCGCTTCGAACGCGAACTCTCGGCCTACGTCCGCAAACACGGGCCCGAACTGCAACCCGAGTGCCGCGCCGCCTTCGCCGCCAACCCCTTTGGCCTCTATGCCTGCACCCACGAGGGCTGCCGCGAAATACTCGCCGACGGGCCGCGCGCAATAAACTTTCTTTCCGAAAAAAGTCGGCTGCACTTCCGCGAGGTGCTCGAGTACATCGAGAACATCGGCCTGCCCTACGAAATCGACGATTTGCTCGTCGACAACGAGCGCGAGCCGCGCGTCCTCTTTGCCTTTGACCTCGAGCACGAAGACCCGGTCATCCAAAGTGCCGTCGGCGGCCGCTACGACGAGCACCTGCGCACGCTCACCAATAAAAAAGAGGGCGCAGCGGTCTCGGCCAGCATCTTCTTCCGCAAAAAAGGCCTAGAGCGCTCCGACTTCACCATCGCCCGCGCACCGGCGATCCCTAAAATCTACTTCGTCCAGCTTGGCGCCCGCGCCAAATTCCAAAGCCTCGCCGTCCTCGACATCCTGCGCCAGGCACGCCTCCCCATCATCCAATCCTTCGACCCCAAGAGCATCGGCCCGCAGTTTGCCTCGGCCAACCAACTGGGCGTCTCGCACCTCTTCATCATGGGCCACCGCGAAGCGCTCGATGGCACGCTGATTATCCGCACCGTCGCCAATAGCTCCCAGCAAACCGTCCCCCTAACCATGCTCCCGCGCTTCCTCAAAGGGCTGAAGGTCTAGAAGTTGCGCGGTTTTGGGGGCTGTGTTACTATCTTTCCACATGGCTATTAACGCAGAAGTATCAAAGAACGACAACGAGACCGCGGTTAACCTGATCCGCCGGTTCAGCAAGCGTGTCCAGGGTTCAGGCCTTATCCAGTTCATGCGCAATCGTCGCTACCACTCGCGCGTCAAATCGAGCGAAGTTCGCAAGAAGCAGACGCTCAAGGTCATCAAGCGACGCGCCGAGATCACCGAGCTCATCAAGCTTGGCAAGATCATCGAGCGCACGGGCCGTGGTCCGCGCCGCCGCTAACTCTATAATGGCTCGCGAGGGCACATTTTCGATACGACAGAAGATCCGCGGCTCACTGCCGCGGCTTCCGTTTATGCAACTCAAAGAGGAGGTGCTGGGAAAGAGCTATGAGCTCTCGGTCGCCTTCGTCGGCGCCGAAGAAGCGCGCGCCGTGACCTGGGCCGCCAAGCACAAAGACAAGGCGTCAAATGTGCTCTCCTTCCCCCTCTCCAAAACCTCGGGCGAGATCGTGCTGTGCCCCGAAACCGCTCGCGAGCAGTGCGCCGACCACTACATGGATTCGCGCACCTTTTTGGCCTACCTCTATATTCATGGACTTTTCCACTTAAAGGGATTGGATCATGGTGATACAATGGAACGTGAAGAGCGCCGAATTATGCATAGATTCGGTCTTTCCGCCCATGAACAAAATCGTCACAGGAATTGATGTCGGCACAAACCAGGTTCGCGTGGTTATCGCCGAGCATATGTCGGACCCGCGACAGTTGCCGCGCGTCCTTGGCACCGGGTATGCCGAAAGCCGTGGCGTCAAAAACGGCTACGTCGTCTCGGTCGAAGAAGCCTCGCGTTCGATCGCCGTGGCCGTAGCCCAAGCCTCGAAGGCCGCGAACGTCAAAGTAAAGAAGGCCTACCTTGGTGTGGGCGGCATTGGCGTCGACGAGGCATTCGCCCGCGGCGAGACGGTGGTCGAGCGCGGCGACTCGGTGGTCTCGGACCGCGACATCCCCCGTGCGATTGCCGCAAGCGAGAAGGCGCTCCCGCCGGCCGCCACGCAGAATCGCAAAATCATCCACACCGTCCCCTTGCGCTACACCGTCGACGGCGTGCGCGTCATGGGCAAGAACCCGGTCGGCATGAAGGGCGCCCGCGTCGCGGTCGAAACCTTCTTCATCACCTGCCTCGAGCGCCACATCACCGACTTGGCATCCGCCGTCGAGGAAGCAGGGATCGAGGTCGAAGACGTCGTCGCGGCACCGGTTGCCGCGAGTTTCGTGGCACTTTCCAAAATGCAAAAGCGCGTCGGCTGCGTCCTGGCCGACATCGGCGCCGAATCCCTTTCCATCATTTTGTTCGAAGACACACTCCCCATTTCCATCAAAACCTTCCCGTTGGGTGCCGCTGACATCGCGCATGACATCGCGCTCAACCTGCGCATCCCGCCCGAGGACGCCGAGCAGCTCATGCGCGGCGCGGTCCTCGGCACCACCTACCCCAAAAAGAAAATTGACGACTCCATCACGCGACGACTGACCGAGTTCTTTAAGCTCATCGACCAGCACCTCAAGAAGATCGGCAAGAACGATCTGCTTCCCTCGGGCATCATCCTCTCGGGTGGCGGCGCCGCAATCGGTGCCGCGGCAGACATCGCCAAGACCGTCCTGCGCCTGCCGTCGCGGGTGGCTACCATCGGAGACGGCACAACCAAGTCGCACATTACCGACAACGCGTGGGCGGTCGCCTACGGGCTTACGGTGTGGGGTGCCACTGCGGGCGGCGACATCGAGCATCACGACAGCGATCAGCTCCACGATGTGGCCGCACAAGTGTGGCGCTGGTTCAAAAAATTCCTCCCCTAATGAAAACGAAAGAGAAAAAAGTCAAAGTTTGCATTGAACCCAAACATGGTATACTTTCGGCGCATCCCGTTACTCAACAAACCAATAACACTATGCCGCAAGTACAACCAGAGATTGAAGCGTTCGCACGGATCCGCGTCATCGGCGTCGGCGGTTCGGGCAACAATGCCGTCAACCACATGGTCGAGAGCAAAGTGCGCGGTGTCGATTTCATTGCGATAAA
>CAISEE010000041.1 GCA_903884345.1 Candidatus Adlerbacteria bacterium
ACCAACTCACTCGATGGTTCGTTCAAGAAGGTGAAGCTTGCGGTTGCCGTGCATTCGGGGCTCACGCATGCGCGGCGGATGAAACTTATCACGACACTGCTTTCGCCGCCTGCATAGCCTCACATTTTCCCATTAAGCCCCGTTTTTGATGATGCAGATGGTGCCGATGGTTTGCGACACCATGCCGATGGTCGCGACTTCGCTGCAGAAGTTGACGTAGAGCCCAAGGATGACCCACGGCAGCACCTCGAACAGTGCCTGGTAGGGCCCTTGCCACAGCGAGACCGAGAACTGCTGCCAGCGCAATCGTGCGTTGACACCATTGAGGTCTTTCATGAGTTCGCGCACACGCAACTTGTAGGCCTTGTGTGTCACCTCGGCTTCACTGCCCGCCTCGAGTACCGCACGAAGCGAGCACTCGACGTCGCGCATCCCGTTTTTGAGCGTCGGGATTTTCTTGCCCAGCCACTTGGTGCACCACAGGTCGACCACGCACGCGAGCACGATCCCCCACACCAAGACGCCGGGTGCCACATCAAACGACAGTTTGAAGTCGGCATCCTGCCCCACAAGCGCCACCAAGTTGCCGCAGACCGAGAGGATGGCGTAGGCCATCGGGTCGTAGGTTTCAAGGTAGAGCCTGGTCGCCACGCCGGTACTCTCTTGCACCGTCTGCGCGAAGTTCGGCACCACGTCGTCGTCGGCGTGCAGATTCGATTGCGGGCCACGAGCTCGAGCAAGGCGAGCATCCTCGATGTCGTGGTGTCGCGCGATCGACTCGTTGATGAGGGCTTCACGCCACCACCAACCGTAGAGCAGTTTGTAGTTGGCCTGGATGACCTGCAACACCGCGAGCGCACAGCCATAGCCAAGCAGCCGCAGTGCCGAGGCAAGTGCCACAGCGAAGGCGTGTTTGTTGGGTATTAGGTCGATAAATACCCCAAGTTCTTTGAGCAGTATGATCCACAGCGCGCAGCGGGCCACCACGATAAGGGTGATGAAGAATAAACCGCCCATTGCACGCATGCGAATGCGAAAGTCGGGATTTAGAAAAAACACCCGCTCCATTGTCGCACTCCCATGAGTTGAAGGTTGCACAGAACGTCCACTAATCGTATACGCACGCAACCGCCGCAGCGGTTCATTTGTGCGCACCGGCAAAGAAAAAACGCCCGTTGAGGTGATCGCGGGGCGTTTCTGTGTCAGAATCGACGAACGAAGTGGTCGACCTTGTCGGTGGATGCCAGACCGTGCCGCCATTGACGGAGAATGCTCCCCACCGCCGAAAGCTCTTTCGTCGGCCGAAAGGTGTCGATAATATCCTGTCCGTCGGTAAACTGCAGGATGTGCGTAAACGTCTCAGTCGCGGGATTCGCGGACCGCAGCGTCGGCTCGAAGCCCAGAATATAGAGCGTCGCCAACAACCGCTCTTTGTGGTCAGCCACGGCGTCGGTGCCAAAGAACGTCTTGGCCTGATTCAGATTCCCTGCGTAACTTGGCGCAAGCACGAAGACGTGTCCGTTTCGCTTGAGCAGCCGCAGCAGCTCTTTTGCGACCGACGCGTTGAACGTCCACGACCCCCACAGCAACGAGACGATGACCGTGTCGAAGACGTTGTTCGTGTCGAAGGGTATCTTTGCCATATTCGGCACATGCTCGAAGATACACCGCTCGGGCGCATGCAGCCTGGCCCGCTCGATCAACTCCAAATTGGGGTCAATCCCGGTGCAGTAGCCGATCTTTATTCGAGCGATCTGCTCGACCCACTCCCCGCTGGCACAACCGACGAAGAGGATATTTCGGGCCAACAACTGAGGCTTCAGTATCGCCAACAACTCGTCGCAATGTACCTTCATGGCACCCTCTCATTCAATTCAGTTTCCGCTGCGGAATATAGCACAAACAGTCGACGAATACGAGAATCGCCCAACGTAGGTCAGGCGACCTACGTTGGGCGAGTAAACCTAGCTGCCGCGATACACACATATGCGTTCGCCGGTGCTGTCGACGATTGTCCCGCCGCAGGCGCAAAACCTGTGGTGCAGCTTTGCGAGCGGTTTGTGACAGCTGTTGCATGAGCGAACGATCTCGATATCAATCCTGACCGCCGGTCCCGAATCGTAGACCATCGTCCACTTGTCGGTTTCGCCGCACGCCAGGCACCTGCCCGCCGTGTTGATACGACCCATGACGAATTGCGTCTCGCCGCAGGCGCACTTGAACTGTCTCGACTCAAGCATGCGTTTTTCCTTTCCGTGCCCCCGGATACCTTTGAAGTAGGACAGAATGGATGCATTAGCGGCAAAACCATTTTGTATGAAAACGTACACACAGTTACAAACGCAGGAACGGTTCA
>CAISEE010000042.1 GCA_903884345.1 Candidatus Adlerbacteria bacterium
CCGACACTGGCCGAGCGCGGTCGCTGACTGTCGGCCACGCAGCTGAGCGTGTTCCAGCTGCCGCCCACGTCGGCGAAGAAGTTTCTGGCCACGAGCGCGTTGATCAAGGTCTGCACCAAGAGCCACGCGGCCAAGGCGATCACGAAGCCGGTGCCCACCGACTTGAATATCTTGTGCGCGCGAGCGATCTGGACCGGATTCTCGACTGACGAGAAGTAGAGGACGCCCGCGTAGGCGAAGAGCCCTGCCGAGACCGGGATCGAGATCCCGATCAGGAAGTTGATGAGGTTTTGGATGAGTTGCGCGAAGCTGCACAGGCCGCAGTTGGTGGCGATGTAGGCACTCTGGCCCGAGGCGCCGCAGTCGGGGGTGATGGCGGCGAGGGCCATGACCGGTGCGGCAAGCAAAAAGAAGTAGGCGAAAACAGCCGACTTTCGCACATGAAAATTCATAGTTCCATCATATCATCCCGTTAGGCTCTACAAGGGAGTCGACAATGCACAAAAAATAAGTATCATAGGAGGCACTGCGTCGGTGGCGGAGTGGTCAATCGCAACTGGCTGTAAACCAGTCGCCCTTGCGGCTACGTAGGTTCGAATCCTACCCGGCGCACCAGAGTTCGATGCAAAAAGCACCCGAGATGGGTGCTTTTTGCTTGTTGACACGACCGCGCGTGCTGGCGCTTGACATTGTGCCTATAAGTATGCTATTATAGTAAATGGAAACGATGGCGGTGGAGACCCTGATGCGCGATTTTGTTGCTGCTTTACACTCGACAAGCCACCTGTGGCTAGCGATTACATTCTACGTGAGTTTGTACGTTGCATTTGCCACTCATGAGCTTGGCCACTATTTCGTCGCTCGCGTGTTTGGGCTCAGAGTCTCTCGACTTGTTGTCGGCAGCTATGGCCCCATCTGCGTGAAGAGATATCGCGGAACCCTGTTTGTGTTTCGGTGCATATGGTTGCCATGGGGAGCCGAGTATATTCGCCTAAAAGACCCGAGAGACGAGAGTGAAATTCGAAACCAATTGGCCGCCGTTCTTTCGGCCGGTATAGCGACCAACATGCTATGCGCAGGATTGTTCGCGGTAATGAATATGTGGCTTCATAGCCAAACCGTTGCAATCTTCGAACTAGTAGCGTTTGCCACTGGTGTCGGTCAACTCATTCCCATCGGCGCGTCTGACGGCCAGTTGATTTGGAACCACTATCGACACGGGAGAATGCACAAAGGTTAGAACCTGAGGGCCGCAATAAGTAGTGCCCTGCCACAGAACTAGCGTCACCCACAGCAAACAGGCCGCCCCCTCCGAACTTTTGGAGAATAGGCGGCCTTTTACCTTTCTATGCGTACTGTTTGTGGTGCTCGACCAAGAACTCGGCGAAGCGGGTCATTGCGTCGCGGTAGCGGATGAACATGAGCTGCGCTGCAGGCTCGACGGCCAGAAGGATTTCGAATGGGAGGAAATCGAGTACCTCGCGGGCCGCAGGGGCCAAGAGTAGTGAACTGAGCGCATCGTCGTCGGACTCTTCGCAGACACACAACGCCGCGTCCTGCGGGAATCGTAGCTGCGTGCAGGTGAACGCCCGCAGGATGCTGCTGAGGCGACGAATCTCGTCGTTCTACGCTGCGGTCAATTCGGGCGAGCTTGGCATGGGTTGCGCGGTAGCCGGCACGATTCGCACCCACGGGTAGGGGCGCGAACTTTCGATGGCATGCCCTTCGCATGACGCCGTCGTTCGATACCCGCACATATTGAGCGCGATGACGATGGCACTGATGCCGGGCTCGACCTCGCCTTGCCAATCCTGACCCAGGCGAACCGCTTTGGCGCGCGTCTCGAAAATCACTCACAGGCTATCTCCTCTAAAATTGTAGTCCACTTCTTATCCTACAGAAGCGACCTGTGCTCGAGATGATGTGCGCCGCCGGGGTCGAGCGTTGCAAAATGGCTTCAAATAGTGTTCAATCTGCTTCATACGTTCTTTTGAATAGGAGTTTCGATTGCATATCGAGCAGTACATCTTCGCGACGATGTCTGGTTTGCTCGTCGTTAGCAGTTCATGCTGGTGCATGTGGCTGATCAAAACAAAGGTCGCTTCACCGACACTCTCGACCTGGTTGGTGTGGACGTCGACGTCGCTCATCATGCTGGCAAGCCAACTGTGCGCGGGCGTTTTCAATGTCATGGTCATCGCGGGCGCAATCTGCACGACGGTTGCCCTCGGCTTCGTGGTCTGCTACGGCAGTCAGCCCTGGAGACGCAAAGACACGTACTTCGTGCTCGCAGCTCTGCTCGGCATCGCGCTGTGGACGCAAGCGAGCACCGATGTGGCACGGATTGAAATCGCATTTCTGACCGGTCTTTCAGGATCGCTGCCGACGTTCCTCAACGAGGCGCGCCGCCCGGGGTCCGAGCGATTCTCGTCCTGGGGCATCAGCTTGCTCGCTACCATCTGCCAGATGCTGGCGATACCCGACGTGCGACTCGAGAGCTGGCTTCAGCCCTGCGGGTCGATTCTGGTCCAAAGTGCCATGCTGCTGCTCATTATGCGCGGGCAGTTCGCCGGCAAATTCACTCGCCTCGCGTTTGCGACGTAATCGTTCGACACAATCCCCCGGCCTGCGTTGGTCGGGGGATGTTTCTATCCACACAGCTCTGCAAATCAGCGCTCAGTCGATGCTATCATTGCGGTACGTAGCATTTACTTATTATTTTTAGAATGGCATGACCGATCCCACGCTTATTTCCTACATCAAGACGCAGCTGACGGCGCGCATCGACGAAGTCTCGCTTCGCACCGCGATTCTTGCGCAGGGATGGAAGGCCGCCGACGTCGACGACTGCTTCGCCGCGGCTAAAAAAGAACTGCTCGCCGCCACTGCACCCGCAGCACCGATCGTCCCGCCGGTCACCCCTGCCGTTGTCGCCCCTGCGACTCCTGTGGTTCCTGTCACACCCATCGTGACTCAACCTGCAGCGCTAGCCGTGACCACGCCAGTCGTGCCGGTTGTGCCCATTTCGGCAATCACCGCGCCGCATATCGAACCGACTCCCGCGGTTGTGACGAAACCGGCAGTGGCTCCCATCTCGACCGCCATCAGTGTCGGGCCGGCACCTCGCAAACACAGCGTCGTTCCCCTTGTGCTTGGAGTTCTTTTGCTCGTCATCGTCGTCGGTGTAGGAGGCGTCGTGTACGCATCGGTGAGCGGCTTGTTGCCGTTTCGCATCCCCATGATTTCAGACCTCCTGCCGAACACTCCATCAAACCTGAGCCAGGCGCAGCTGACCCGTGCTGCAGCTAATGTCCACGCGAGCTCGACCACGGCAGTTGCGACCTCAACGCGCGCAGTGACGACGACCACCTTCGCGACCACGACCAATGCGACGTCGACCACCACTCACCCTGCGGCTACGTCGACTTCCTTTTTCCAGTAACCACGCACCATCTAGAAAAACAAAACCCCGACCATATGGCCGGGGTTTTGTTTTTTTGTTTGCGTGTGTGAGGTTACAGCGAGATGCGCGATTCACCCGAGACGGTCGTTTTGACGCGACTCTTGCTGCTCTTGCGGACGTCGAAGCTAAACTCATTGTTCTTGACGTCGACGACGACGCTGCCGCCCGAAAGCACCCCGCGCGAGACCATGAGGCTCGCCACTTTGGTAAGAATCTTGTCCTGAATGAGGCGGCGCAGCGGGCGGGCACCGTAGTGCGGGTTGTAGCCCTCCTTCGCGAGGTATTCGAAGACCGCAGGCGTGAAGCTGAGCGTAATCTCCTTCTGCTCGAGGCGCTTGACCACCTCTTCGACCTGGATGCCGACAATCTCTTTGATGGCGTCGGGCGAGAGGATGTTGAAGATGATGATCTCGTCGATGCGGTTGAGGAACTCGGGGCGAAAGCTATCTTTAAGCGACTGCAAGACGCGGTCTTTGGCGACCTCGTAATCCTTGGCATCGCTGCGGCCGCCGACGACGAACCCGAGCTGTTCCATCTTGTCGATGTACTGCGCACCGGCGTTCGAGGTCATGATGATGATCGTGTTGCGGAAGTTGACGCGGCGACCCTTGGCGTCGGTGAGGTACCCGTTGTCGAGGACCTGCAGGAGGACGTTAAAGACCTCGGGGTGTGCCTTCTCGATCTCGTCAAACAGCAGCACCGAGTACGGGCGATGACGAACGAGCTCGGTGAGAGCTCCACCTTCTTCGTGCCCGACGTAGCCTGGCGGCGCGCCGATGATTTTCGAGACGCTGTGCTTCTCCATGTACTCCGACATGTCGACGCGGATGAGCGCCTTCTCGTCGTCGAACATGAACTCGGCGAGTGCTTTGGTGAGCTCGGTTTTGCCCACACCGGTCGGCCCCAAGAACATAAACGAGGCAATCGGGCGGTTAGGGTCGGAGATCCCGGCACGTGAGCGTTTGACAGCGTCCGAGACCTTCTGCACGGCCTCGACCTGCCCCACGACGCGGCTTTCAAGCACCGACTCGATGCGCGAGAGGCGCTCGGCTTCTTCTTCGAGCATGCGCGAGACCGGGATGCCCGTCCATTTCGAGACGATCGAGGCGATGTCGCTCTCCGTAATTTCTTCTTTGAGGATGCGGCGGGTCGACTGGAGTTTCTTCAAACGACGAGTTTTTTGTTCAAGCTCGCGCTCAAGTGCGGGAATCTCGCCGTAGCGAATCTCAGCCGCGCGCGAGAGGTCGACCGCGACTTCGGATGCGTCTGCCTCCATGCGCAGGCCTTCGAGCTCCTTCTTGATGCCTTTGATGTCCAAAAGCACCTGCTTCTCGTTCTTCCAACGTTGCTCGAGTTCAGACGTCTTTTCTTTGAGTTCGGCAATCTCACGCTCGATGTCTTTGGTGCGCGCCTTTGCGGTCTTATCGGCCTCGTCGGCTGCCTCTTTGCGCAGCGCCTCCTTCTCGACTTCGAGGCGCATGATCTTGCGGTGCGCGTCCTCCAAAATCGGCGGTTTGTTCTCCAATGAAATGCGCAGTGATGACGACGCCTCGTCGATGAGGTCGATCGCCTTGTCGGGCAAGAAGCGATCCGGGATGTAGCGCGCCGAGAGCTGGACGGCCGCAATCAGCGAGTCGTCGGTGATGTGGACCCCGTGGAAGAGTTCGTATTTTTCTTTGAGACCTCGCAAGATGGCGATGGCGTCGTCGGTCGAGGGCTCAAGCACGTAGACCGGCTGGAAGCGGCGCTGAAAGGCCGGGTCGCGCTCGATGTGCTTTTGGTACTCGCGAAGTGTCGTGGCGCCAATCACGTGCAAATCGCCGCGTGCCAAAGCGGGCTTGAGCATATTGCTGGCATCCATCGCGCCCTCGGCAGCGCCCGCGCCGATCATGGTGTGAATCTCGTCGATGAAAAGGAGCACCTTGCCTTCGGAGCGCTCGATCTCTTTCATGATGGCCTTGAGGCGCTCCTCGAACTCGCCGCGATACTTGGTGCCCGCGATAAGGGCGCCCAAGTCGAGCGAGACGAGGTCTTTGTCTTTGAGGGATTCGGGGATGTCGCCCGAGGCGATGCGTTGTGCCAAACCCTCGGCGATCGCGGTCTTGCCCACACCCGCCTCACCAATCAAAATCGGATTATTTTTCGTGCGGCGCGAGAGAATCTGGATGACGCGGTGAATCTCCTCGTCGCGGCCGATGACCGGGTCGAGCTTATTTTCAAGCGCCAATTTGGTGAGCGAGCGGGTGTATTTTTGGAGCGCGCGGAACTTCTTTTGCTCGGGTGCCGAGGTGGTCTTGGTCGAGCGCAGATCGGTCAGCGCGCGCATGACGGCCTCGCGCGAGACGCGGAAGCGCGACAAAGTCTCGCGTGCCACACCCGGGACGTCGAGAATCGAGACGAAGAGGTGCTCGGTCGAGACGAACTCATCGTGAAGCTCGGTCGCGATTTTAGCCGAGCGCTCGAGCGCGTTGACGAGCTCGGGCGTGAGGTAGAGTTGGTAGGAGGGCGACAAAACCGAGCCGGAGGCGCCGCCTTCGAGCGTCTCGAGCACGGTGTCGGTCAAAAGCACCATATCAACCTCGAGCTTTTCGAGCACGGACGCGACGAGGCTCTCCTCTTGCAGAAGGAGTGCCGCGAGCAAGTGCACGGGGCTCACTTGATTTTGTCCCCGCTCGACGGCGAGTTCGTGCGCGCGTCGCACGGCTTCTTTCGCTTTCGTCGTGAAATGGTTGAATGGAGGCATATACGTGATTATTTAGCTGATGATTTTTTCGGCGCGGCGGCTTGCGGCTGTGTCGCGAGACTGTAGGCTTCTGAATTTTCCGAAAGGAGTTGCGACGTGCTCAAACCGATGACCTCGCCGAACATGGTGGCCAAAACCGAGCCCAGCGTTCCCGATGAGACGGTCGCTTCGACGGCATTAGGAGTATCGCCCTCGCTCCCTGAAGGCAGCATGGCGACGACACCTTCGCCCACCGAGTCTTGACCGCGCCCGCCAATGCGGATGACGCTCTGGCCCAACTGGAGCTTCGACGTGTCGGCAAGCGGCGCGGCTGCGAAGCCGGTCGAGGTGCCCACAGCGACGTCGAGCACCGCAATCGGCGACGACGTACCGTCTTGTGCACGCAGCATCGCCGAGACGCGCGAGCCGTTCGGCAAAATGGCGTCGAAGCTCGAGCCACCGGCGAGCGCCGCGCTATCGGTGAGCGCCGTGCCCTTGGCGTCGACGATGATGCCGCGCGCGAGCAACGCATCGCCCCCTTTGAGCGTGATGCGGATGACGCTCTTTTGCAGTGCCGCGATCGACTGCGCGATGACGTCGTCATTGTTGACGACCACCGTCTTCTCGGTCTCTTTGATGGTCTGCGTCGGTGAAGGCGTCACCGTCTCAACGGTGCGCTCGACGATTTGATTGATGGTACGAGTGACGGATGCCGGCGCCTTGTCCATGACGGACACGACGACGATACCGGTCGCAACGGACGTCACGAGGCTGACCAAAAACATGAGCAGGATTATTTGGTGCTTGGTCAGGTCTTCGAGGTCCATATGGCGTTAGTATATAACAGTTCGGTACTTCTTTACAACCTCTGAAAATGTGTGCGCAATGTGACGCGCGTCGCGTTTTGTGGCATTGGGAAGGAGCGTCAATCGCACGGCCGTCTTAGCCAATTCTTGCGGCACCTCCAAGGCCGCGATGACGTGCGAGGGTTCGGTATCCCCCGTCGAGCAGGCCGATCGGGTCGAGGCGGCGATGCCTTTGGCATCGAGTGCGATGACCGCCATCTCGGCATCCAAGCCTTTAAGCGAGACGTTGAGGTTGTTGGCGACGCGCGCTTCGCGATTGGTTTCGATCGATGGCCCATGGAGGACGATGTCGGGAATGAGTTTTTTCAGTTCCGCAAAGAGCAGGTCACGTACCGCCGCGATGGTCTCGGCGCACGACGCAGCGTTTTTTTGTGCATCCGCCAGTGCCACCGACAGCGAGCCGTCGAGTGCGAGGTTTTCGGTCCCGCTGCGCAGGCCGTTTTGCTGGCCGCCACCAAAGAGGATGGGTTCGAGGTGCGCCGAGCGTCGCACGTAGAGCGCACCCGCCCCGCGCGGGCCTTCAATCTTTTGCCCGTCAATCGTCATAAGGTCGACACCGAGCGAATCGACTTTGAGTTCCTGCCACAGCGGCGCCTGCGACGCATCGGTATGAAAATAGAGCGGGAGCTCGTTCCCTGCCGCGGCACGCTCTTTGCGCACACGGCGAATCTCTTTGGCAATCGCGCGCAGCGGCTCGATGGCACCGATCTCGCCGTTAACGGCTTGGACTGAAATGAGCACCGTCTCGTCGTTGATTGAGTCGGCCAAGAGCGCCACGTCGATGAGCCCCTCCTGAGATACCGGGAGCTCGCTTGTGTAGAGCCCATCACGCTCGAGCGCACGCAGGGGTTCTAAGATAGATGCGTGCTCAATCGACGAGGTAATCGCGTGGAGTTCGCCGTGTTCAAGCAGGAGCGGCCGAATGGCGCCCAAGATGGCGAGATTATTGCACTCGGTACCGCCCGAGGTGAAAAAGATCTCCTCCTCGTGTGCCCCGATGGCCGTGGCCACGCGCTCGCGAGCGGCCTCGAGTTCGTTCTTAGCCTCGACCGCGCCCTTGTGTAGCGCGCCCGGGTTGGCATAGAGCCCGAGCAATCGGATAAGTTCCCGGCGCGCGGCGGCCGAGATCGGCGTCGAGGCGGCGGCGTCGGCGTATATAGTGTTCTTTCCCATTCGCATACTTTTCATTATACTGTCCTTTATGGCTCCCGCATCTTTTCATCCATCCTTCAGCGACGCAAGCACGCTCCTTTCGGTGGCGGCGCCGTACGTGGCACTCGGCGCACTCCTGTTGTCAGTGGTCGCGATTATCCTTCTACTTATCATCTATCGCCGACTCACGCGCCTGGCGCTCGGCAACAGCGGCTCGCTTGAGGAGACCATTACCATCCTTTCGCGCGACATGAAAGATGTGAAGACCTTCCGCGTCGAGCTCGAGAAGTACCTCAAAACGGCCGAGACGCGCCTGCGCAGCAGCCTCCAAGGGTTGGGGGTCGTGCGCTTTAACCCCTTCTCGGGCGACGGCTCGGGCGGCAACCAAAGTTTTGCCATCGCGTTTCTTGACGAGAGGCATTCTGGCGTGGTATTCTCGACCTTGTACGCACGTGATCGCGTCGGGGTCTATGCGAAACCGATAGAGAACGGCAACTCCACGTTCGAACTGAGCGCCGAAGAGCGCAACGCGATCGAAAAAGCGAAGCTTTCCATCGTGCAGGGCAAACGGCACGTTGCGTAGATTTCAGTATCAAAGCCATGAAAAAAGAAGAGGACACAACGCGGGAGCGGCCGCCTATTGTTGCCATTGTCGGTCACATCGACCACGGCAAATCGACGCTGCTCGACTACATTCGCAAGACCAATGTCGTCGCAGGCGAAGCGGGTGGCATCACCCAGCATCTTTCGGCGTACGAGGCCGAGCACAAATCGACCAAAGGCGTCACGTCACGCATCACTTTTTTGGATACACCGGGCCACGAGGCCTTTCGTGCGATGCGCCTGCGCGGTTTGGAAGTCGCCGACGTCGCCATTTTGGTCGTCTCGGCTGAGGACGGCGTCAAACCGCAAACCCTCGAAGCGTTGAAACTCATCGGCGAGGTCAAGATTCCCTACATCGTCGCACTGACCAAAGTTGATAAACCAGGCGCTAATGTCGAGAAGGCCAAGATGTCGCTTCTGGAAAACGGTGTCTACCTCGAAGGTTTGGGCGGCGATGTGCCGTTTGTGGCCGTTTCGGGCAAGACCGGCGAAGGCATCCCCGAACTCCTCGACCTCATTTTGCTTGCAGCCGAGATTGAAGGCCTCACTGCCGACCCCGACGCACCCGCCTCAGGACTCGTCATCGAAGCCAATGCCGACAGCAAACGCGGCAATACCGCAACCTTGATGGTCCAAAACGGCACGATTGAAAGTGGCGAGTACATCGTCTGCGGCGAGAGCTTCGCACCCGTCCGCATCATGGAAAACTGGCTGGGCAAACCGATCAAAGAGGCTCTGCCAGGGAGCCCTGTGCGCGTCGTCGGCTTCTCGTCGCTCCCCGCGGTCGGCTCGTCGTGGAAGGCCGTCGAATCTAAAAAAGAAGCTGAGGCTGATGCACTTGCCGCAAAATTGGCACAGACCAAGACCGCCGCAGCGCGCCCTGTCGAGGATCCCGAAAGCAAACGCCTGACCTTGGCTCTTGCCATCAAGTCGGACTTTGCCGGGACCGGTGACGCCGTGGTCCACGAGATCGACAAACTCCCCCAAGACGAGCGCCTCGAGATGCGCGTGGTCTCGCGCGGTGTGGGCCCCATTACCGAGACCGACGTGCGCATGGTGGGCTCGGGCAAACACCCCGGCATCATCGTGGGCTTCAACGTCAAGGTCGAGCGCGAGGCACGCGAGCTGGCCGAGCGTTTGGGTGTCGCCATCGGCATCTTTGCCATCATCTACGAACTCACCACCTGGCTCGCCGACGAGGCCGCAAAACGCCGCCCGCGCGAGAATACCGACGAGCAAACCGGCTCGGCCAAGATTCTCAAATTCTTCAGCGCCACCAAGGGTCGCGTGGTCTTGGGCGGCCGCGTCGAGGAGGGTGTCATTGCTGACGGCGCCGAAGTCAAAATTATGCGTCGCGACTTGGAACTCGGCCGCGGCGAGATCGTCTCGCTCCAGTCGCAAAAGACCGCAACTAAAAAGGTCGAGGCCGGCACCGAGTTTGGCGCCATGCTCCGCACCGACGTTGAGCCCGCCCCCGGCGACTACCTCATCGCCTTTCAGGTCGTCTTTAAATAATATGAGTACTCGTACCGAAAAAATCCGAGAGATTCTGCGCGAGGTTGCCGCCGAGTATATCTTGCGCGAGGCGAGCCCGCAGTCGCTCATCACCGTGACCCGCACGAGTGTGACCGAAGACGGCAAGCGCGGCACCATTTTCATCAGCGTCCTCCCCGACTCCGCCGAAACCGCCGCGCTCGACTTCACCAACCGCCACCGCCGTGATTTAGCACACTTCTTCAAGACGCGCGTCAAAGGCGTCTACCCCCCACACATGGAGTTCGTGATCGACAAGGGCGAAAAGATGCGCCAGCGCCTCGACGAACTTTCATAAGCGTCGCTTGTTTGGTACAGTACTAAGACGGCCACGTAGCCAAGTGGTAAGGCAAGGGTCTGCAAAACCCTTATACGCGGGTTCGATTCCCACCGTGGCCTCAAAAGAATCGCCGGGATGATGGAATGGTAGACATAGGGGACTTAAAATCCCCAGATCGAGAGGTCGTGTGGGTTCGAGTCCCACTCCCGGCACCGCATCATGGGCCAGCGCATCATTTCGTCGACACACAACGGGCAGATAACGCTCTCGCAAACGCCCGAGCGTACTACTGTCGTGGTCGGCGGCGCGCAGCAATCGGGCCCAGAACTGAACCGCATCTGGCAGCTTTCACTTGAGCGAGTGGGGCAATCCATCCCCCACAATCCGCGCGTCCTGGTGTTGGGGCTCGGCGCAGGCGGTGTCTTGACCGAGATCCATTCCCTCTTCCCTAGCGCCGCGTTCGTCGCCGTCGAACACGACCCGGCGATGGTGGTGCTCACCCGCGAACTGCGCTACTTCGCCCCGCACGAGGAGCCGCGCATCATCGAGGCAGATGCCGCGGAGGCGCTGGCCGCGATGACCGACTCCTTCGACCTCATCATCGTCGACCTCTTCACCGGGAGCCGACTGGCACCGATCGTGCGCGACCCGCATTTCATCGCCGATCTCCGCAAAAATTTGTCTCCCAACGGCATCGTCCTCATTAACGCCTTCTTCGAACCCGACGCTTTGGCGGCCGCCGACGCGATCTTCGCCCACCACGCCGACTGACACATCGCCACCAACACCATCGGCGCCTTCTGGGATTCCCCGCGCCCCTTGTTGTGAAAGTGAATATTCTGTAGTACGTTAGTAGGTATACGAATCCATGGGTTTTCGTATATCCCAAAACATCCGCCCATAGCTCAGTTGGTAGAGCAGCTCCCTCTTAAGGAGACGGTCCGAGGTTCGAGCCCTCGTGGGCGGACAAGGTAGGATTCTGCATCAGTAGATTCCGAAGAAAGGTAGAAAATCCAAGCTAGTTTAGGTGTTCCAGCGACTATTTCGTCGTAGTTCGGTATACCCTCAAATACCAAAGAGAATAAAGCACGCTGTTGCTGTGCATTTACTGGGTTTAATAGCAATTCTGATGGGTGTTCCATAACCTTTTTTGCATCCCGTAAAAAATCCTCAATATCGCTCTCGACTATCTCCAGTTTATTGCGCTCACCTTGTGATGCTTTAATGCGACGGTCTATACCCTCCACCTGTCGCTCAAGTTCTTTTTTGAGCACATCAGAAGTAGCAGCAACAAACGCCCTCGCGAGTTCTGCTTTCTCTAACTCTAGATCCGCGACGTTGTGCCCAACACTCGAAGCCATCTGCAATATCTCACCCTGTCGCTCGCGAAACTTGTCTATAAGGACAGCGTGGATACTTGCCAGCACCTCAGGACGAAACTGTAGCTTGTTTACACACGTCTCTACTTTCTCATCAAAGGTTGCTTTATTGACTCCCACACGCTCATGCTTACGGGCGCAGTGATATGCAGGGACCCGTTTACCGCTCTTGCTACGCGAGCAGCTACCCATAAAGGGTTTCTCGCACTTTGGACAGAGAATCATCTTGTAGGGGAAAAGCGGGTTAAATCGCGTCTGTCGGTGTATTACACGCTCGGGGTTGTAGTTATACAGAATCTCCAGCCGTGCACCATCCTCACGCAGAAACACCTTGCCACGATTTGCGGCGTTGAATGTAGTGATAGAGACAAGCCCATCATAGGGGGCTTTGACTGGTTGCCAGTTTGTCCACTTCTCACACACAACCCCGCACAAAATAGGTCTTTGTATGATTGCTTGAAAATGCTTTACCGTTAGCGGCACACCACCGCTCTTGCCGATAATTCTCTGATGGCTTTTGTCCCATCGATTGAATTGCGGCGTTAAAAAGCCCATTGCGTTTATACGGTCTACAATTTCTTGGTCCGTAAACTGTCCCGAGACTCGCATCTCGTACATGGAAATATAGTATTTCGCTCGCTCTGGTTCTGGTACTTGGATGGTGCGTTTCTTCCCCTCAACGTAAATCTTGGCATTTTTGTATCCATCATGGGGAGCGCGGATCTTGTACCCCCGCTGTGTAAGGCGTATTTCTTGCCCTATCATGCGCGTCAAAATGTTTGTTATCTCCTGTTTTGCTGTTGTGGCCATCACCACCTCAGTAATCTCGCTCGGGCGCATTACACTCCACCCATACTCAAAACCAAGCTCCTCTAGGGTGTTTTTGGGCGGCTGTATGATGCCATAGCTGTCTACCATCTCCACACCACGCTTGGACAGCTCCTCACGCATCATTTCATACCCAAGGCTACCCTTGCGTGTAAAACGGTCTATAGCGCGAAATACATAGCGTTTGATGGTACGCGGATGTTTGTCTATAAAATCAAGCTGCTCTTTAAATACGAGTGTGTCAGTTCTGCCAGAAAATCCTAGCGCCCACTCTTTAACAATCGCCCAGCCACGCTCATTAGCAATACCACGGCAAATACTCAACTGTACATCCAAGCTCTCTCCCTCTTGCGATTGCTTGTGCGAGCTTACGCGACAGTCAATGATGCAACCCTCTTGTTGTGTGCTTTTTGTCTTCATATCCCAAATATCTACTCTTCTTTATTGTAACGCCTGTCCGCTGTCGTTTCTACCCCCTCCTGTGCTTTTGCGTTCCGCTTTCGCAGCCACCTCTCAAATACTGCGTCTGCAAATTGATATTGCTCGGCGCGTATATTCTCTATCTCAGCATCCGTCAGGTCGAGTGCGGCAGTGCCAAGTAGCTTTTTAAAGTCGGATAATGCAATCATACACAACGTCAGATTTGCTTTATCGACCCACCCCGCCAAGGTCGCGGCATTCTTGGCTCAAAAACCACTCAAAATCAGCCGCCAGTGTTATTTCGCACTCATCGTGTCCCGCACGCTCGACCGACGTGCAGATACCCAATATTTCCAACTTCTTCATCTCGTTTCGCGCTGTAGGTTTGGAGCAGTTCAACTCGTTTTCAATGTCAGTGGTCGTCATAGAGCCGCCGCGCTCTATCAACTTCTTGAATATGTTTGCGCGTGTAAGCGGGGCACTGTCGAGCGTCAAAGCAAGAATAAACCGCAGGTCGTCGTAGTTTATTTCTGCTCTTCCCGTTGCAAGCGCATGGCCCTTTGCAAGGTTATTGAAAAGCTGGTTGATGCGGTCGGGCCGC
The DNA here is from genome assembly GCA_903884345.1 of Candidatus Adlerbacteria bacterium. Taxonomy (GTDB): domain Bacteria; phylum Patescibacteriota; class Minisyncoccia; order Phycocordibacterales; family SBAW01; genus GWA1-54-10. The sequence continues at coordinate 13,848 of CAISEE010000042.1, forward strand.
TCAATAGTGGGACTCTCGTACTTGTATGAGCCACTAAAATCGTCGTGCCATACGTTGATAACACCGCGCAAACTCGCCAACAGTTTGGCACATCGAACAATAATCCTCTTTATATCTGCATCGTCTGCGCCCTTATTCCACTCAACCCCATCCGGATACTGATTCCACAACCGATACAGCAGATTCTTTGTTGCTGTTTGGCAGATGCGCTCTTTTTCCTTGTAGCTTGTGCCCGACACTTGCGCAACCAGCTCATCCTCGGTCTTCTCACGCGAATTGATGCTAAGAAAGAAAAGCCGCGAGCCGAGATTGCCCATCATCTTCCAAACACGCGGCGGCACTGGTGTAGACGCGGCAAGCAACATAAACAAATACTCGCCGTTATATTCTCTCTGCCCATGCACGCCGCTGTCGGTGTTTAGGCCCTCTCCGTCGAGTATGCGCGTCAATATACCCAGTTGCTCGTTTAAATCATCATCACGCTTCGAAAAAAGTGTTGCTAGGTCGCGTATTAGAAACATCTTGTACTGTATGCGCGGGAGTAAATCGATTTCTGCGAGCTTTTCTTTTTTTACGTTTGCGGCGTTGGATACGAATGATGCAGGAGTAAACTTGTCGCTCGCATAGGTCAATTCTGGAATATTGGCAAAGAAGTTGATCGCGATTGTCTTGCCCGAGCTTGGCACATCAACAAGTACCAGCGCAAAAGGGTTGGTAATGTCTTTAATCAGGAGTTGTGCCACCACCGCAAGTGCTGTTTCGGATGCGAGCAGTAGGTCGGGGAAATTGTCGCGTACAGTCTGTCTCCATGCCTCAAAAGACACGTCTGAGGTTGGCACGGGGCATTTTGCAACTCTCGGCTTTGGCTCTTTTGGTTGTATCTCGGGCGCGTCTTTTTTGCTCGTCTTTCTCTCCGTCTTGGTCCGTGTAACGATAGGTGTGGGCGCGTAAAGTGCTGATGGAGTATCCCCATAAAAAGGGCTCAGTTTTTGTAGTTCCTCATCCGCAATGTCGGTCAACGTGTCTGTTAGTGTCTCTCGGTCGAGTATCTTTTTGCACCCCTCATAATGGCACTCGCCGCGACCATGGTTAATGTCCACGGAAAAATCATTGCTTAATTGCCCTGTTGGGCGTGTATGTAGTGGGCAGGGAAAGTGTATAGAGTCACCTTGCTCTATAAAGCTGATATGTGCTCTATCAAGTAGCTGCAAAATGCCCTTGTTTATTTGTTTTTTCATTTCATCTGCCATAATTGTGTGCAATAAGTTCTGGTAAATAATCTCAGCATCAACCTTGAAAAGTGCGCACTTTCGTACGCGCTTTCAGCTCTCGGATGATGTTGGCAAATTGACGCGGTTCGACACGGGTCAAGCCGTTCCAGTAATCAGAAACGAGTGTTTCTTGCTTTGGGGTTTCTTCGAAAATGAATGAAAATCTGCCCGCCACAACTTCGCGGACTGATAGGAGGATGCAGCCATCGCAAAGGAGTGCCGCAGCAAGGTGTATATCTTCAAAATCTTTTTGCTTAGCTTTCATCTGTATCGTGGGTTATGCTTTTATAGTTAAAGCTTATCCATCCGACCTTTGTATTAAAAAAAGAAAAAACCGCCCTGTTAAGCGGTTTTCTGTATCCGAGCTGTTGTATGCTCGGACGCTACTCGGATTTAGTATTGTGTCTTGTCTATATACAATGACCGATACTGTGACGGCACATTGATAATAAGAATAGGCATTACTGGTATCTCATTTTTTAGCACAAAAGACCCGTCTTTAGATTTTTGGACGAGGGTTGGCTTGGTCAGCTTGTTTGTTTTCATATAATCTGCTATTCCTTTCTTCTTAAACGCCCAGTTGTTGATGCTATCTGCCGTCTTGCTGTCGTGCATAATTTTTTTCCCTACCGCATTTACAATATAGGCGATATTATGCAACTTTTTTATGGGTGAATCCTTTCCCTTGCGGTTTTTTGCATAAAACCGTATCGGCATTTCGTATCGCTCATCAAACACAAAAAAGATGGCATTGTTCGCGGCCACGGTATTCGTAACAAGGTGAATTGATTTTGGGTAATTCTTCGGTGATCTAGATGATTTACCACCTACCACACTAATCGGATTTTGGAGCTTGGCCACTTCTGCCTTGCGCTGCTCGTAATATGTATCAAATGCGGGATGTAATATTTGGATTGTCTCGTACGTCTTCTCCTTCCCGTTTTCCGTAACTGGATTCCAAAAAAGTCCTATAACGCCTCTATCCTCTAAAGTAAAAAGTATTGAGGATTGTACACGGAAAGGCGGTGCGCCCTTGTGGTCGGAAAACAAGTTATCTTTTCTTAAGCTTATTATTCTGGTCGTGTCGAGCTTCCAATAGGACACATCATCAGGGTAGCCCGTAATTTCTGCCTCGCGTATGCGTTCTAAAACCCAAAACTCATTTCGCGCTGCACGATACTCAGCATCGGCCAAATCTAACCCAATAGGCACTTCTTTGCTCTCATCTAATTTCATCTTGAGTAAATTATCGCATGTTTAGAGCCGTATTTCAATTTTTTGTGCACTCTAACGCTTTGTGAATATGAGCAAGCGTGGTACTGTAAAAGCGTACAACTGAATAAAAAGGGCCTACCCCACAAGCGCGCTGTTTGTGGCAAGGTCGAAATCGTGACTCATAGGAAACCCGTTGTTAGGGCGTGAGTCACGTTATGTGGGGAAACTCGCATATGGGCCGCAAGGCCTCCTAGCAGCGGGCTTTGTGTATCAAAGCAAGCTGCCAATGTTAACAGCTAGCCAGATTGAGATGAAAAAAATTGCAATCGCTCTCGCCGCCCTATTTTTTGTAGTGCCATCAGTATCGTTCGCGGCAGGCCTTACTTCACAGCAAGCAAGTAGCCTTATTGCAGTCGTCCAGTCATCCCCCAGCACTCCCGCAAGTGTTTTCGTCCCTTTTATTACTTCTTTCTCGAACATAACAGTAAGCCAAGCCACCAGCCTCATTGCGGTTGTTCAGGCAGCTTCCAATACACCTGCGAGCGCTTTTGTTAATCTTCTAGTCTCTTTTACGGTCGACACATCGACAGCACAACCAGTAACAAAAACAACATGGACTACGCCCAGCGGCGCGGTCATAGGTGCAGATGGCACTGTGCTGAGCGCACCTCAGCAGCAAAACTACGCGCCAACAACACAAGTCCAACCAGCCGTTTGTCAAAATAATGCACAAATAACCCAACTGGAATACCAGATATCGCAACTCAGAAAAAAAGCTGCAGGCCAAGAGGCGGGTGACCTCTCTACAGGCACTAGCATGGTCGGGCAAGGCAATGCTCAAAGAGATGCCCAAATCGAGATGCAGCAAGAAGCGCCCCTTCAGCAACAACTACAACAACTGAACTCAACCTGCCAAGCTTCATCCTATGTACCGACTCAAACAATGGTGCAGCCAACGCCACCCTCCGCAGACCCCCAGATAGCATCCATGAGCCAAGATTTACTGAAGTTAGCAAAGTCATTTGTAACAGGAACTTGCCCCAGCTCACCAATCATTGTTGTACAGCCTCAAGTAAATGCTGGCCTTGTATCGATTATTGGAGATACAATTACTTGGAATTCATCAAGCGGGCAAGAAGATGTGGGTTACGATATTTATGACCCGTGTGTAAGTCCAAATGACTTAACTTGGTCTTATATATCCCCAATGGTTTCGGTGAATGGTAGTCCAAGCGGGGTTGTGAGCACCGTAAGTAGTCAGCCTGGCAGGTCGTGGAACCTCGGTTCGACTTCAAACTATTTCTCTAATGGTGAAGGTGTTGGTGAAGCGGCTTTCCCTCTAAATTCCACGAGCACACAAGTATTAACAATTACCGCAACGGAGCCAGGTGGCGGACAAACGACAAAAACCATCACTAACATCTTCAATCAATAGTACATTTCAGAAAAGGGGCATCTGGTTCTCTCGCTACTAGAAACTAAACCATCGTCCATTCGGTCACACCACAATACGAACCTTATGTCGCGGCCGCTGCTACATCCTCCACTGTGATGCCAAGCTTTTTAATAAGCATAGATTTAGCCTCAGCAATAGAGCGATGAGGCTGCCGTATAAGCCTAGAGAGCCGCCGAGCGCTTCTTGAAGGCTGTGGGTACTGTAAGCGGCAGCACACACGGCACAAGGGCGACTGTAGTGTGCTGTACTCGTAAAGGTATTTTACCCGCCGCCTGCACCCGTTGCAGACAAAATAGAAAATACAGCCTCTGCCTAGATTTGAGACCACAAAATCAACCTCTTGGTGATGCCAGTAATAATCACCATCCCTATGGTCTCTGAATGATTTATAGGTTGTATTTTCTGGCTTATTCATGAGCATTTTCATAATCTCAGCTTCAGCACGATGTCTGGAGGTAAGCACACGTCCCTGGCGGCGGCCATGCCACACAAAAGACCGCACATAATCAGTTATGTCCCTTCTTTCCAATGCTGTTATTGCTGGTTTCTTGCGGCGCTGTCTGTACATAATCACTAAGAGTCTCTAGGGGTTCAGATATAAGTTCGTCTTATTCGCAATCAATTAAGCAAATCTGCCAGTGTGCTGTGTAGATTGTAGATTGCAAACACCTCTTGCCACTGCAATATGGTACTCTCTATGGTGTTCCACCCTAATCCTTGTAGGCGGACAAAGAAAAGAAGAATGGTGGTATGATGTCGCCATACATGCCGATTTTGCATCCGTCCTATTTCCTCGCGTTTGAGACTCTTTCAGTAATTGCGATTGCGATTATTCTCGTGCGCGAGATATGGCGGAAGAATTATATGCGCACGTGGGAAGTGATTGCGTGTGCCGTGTTCGGCATGATTCTTGAGATCGGCGACACGTCGTTTTACCATTCATATAGTTACAGCAGCCAATTTATTCTGCAAATCGCAGGCGTCCCCGTGGCAATCGGGATCGGTTGGGCAGCCATCATCTACTGCGCGATGCTGCTCTCGGACCAGTACGACGTGCCGTGGGGATACCGCCCACTCATGGACGCACTGACCGCGCTCACGCTCGATATCTCGATGGACATCGTCGCGATTCGCATGGGATTTTGGACGTGGGACATCCCGCTTAACCACGAGTGGTACGGCGTGCCGTATGAAAATTTGGCCGGATGGATTTTCGTCACCCTGTCGTTCTCGTTTCTCGTGCGTTATATACGCAGGCTGAACGTTAAACGCCTCTCGACGAAGGCGCTAATGCTCGCGACGCCGTTTCTTGCCTATGTCGGTCTTCTCGCACAATTTTCGATATTTAGCGTACTCGCGTTCATCCCCTACGGCATCAATAACTGGACGGCGTTCGTAGGGACGCAGCGGCACAGTTCGGCGCTACTCAATGCACCTGAAGCGAGCCAATGGAAGCTTATCCTCCTTGTCGTGCTCATCATGCAGCTCGTCAATCTCGTCGTCTTCGCGATTGCGTCGCATCGCCAGCGGCCGAATCCGAAGCTCGACATCATCTCGTTCGGCATGCTCTCCTCGATCCACGCATTTTTCCTGTTCGCTCTCTTTCAAACCGGCATCTACCGCCAGATTCCCATTGCCGTCCTCATTGGCTTCGTCGCCTTTATCGTCCACTGCGTCGTGCACGTCCTGCCCTGGTTTCTCTCGCCCGCGCGGCAAATCTACGCTTTCGAGACGTTCCGCCTGCGCGCCGTTTCAAAAGGCGAGCGCCTGCATGCGCACATCGTTTCGGCATTCAAGTGAGAACCGTTATAGGTTTTCGTTGTAACAATCCTTCAATGCGACCCGGCTACTTTGAAATTCCAGTAGAGATTTAACAGATAGTTGCACACGCCGACGCAGCCCGCGACGAGCACTCGCGCAACAAGGTAGTGCAAACCAAACCTGCCTACCAACAGCACGACCGATGACGTCGTAAGGAACATACCCGCAAGCGCGATTGCGATGAAATGCGCGTAGCCGCCGTGCCACGAGCGCATCGTCGTACGAAAGACGACGCGCCGACTGATCGCGTAGTTGATGCTCACCCCGACAAAGAACGAAAGCGGTGTCGCGATGTAGTAGGCGACCTGCGCGTAGGTGGTAAGCGTGTACAGGAGCGCCAAATCGATTGCGAAGGTGCCCACGCCGACGCAGCCGTAGCGAAAGAATCGGCGCACACTTCGCCAGCGTAGGTTTGTTGGCAGCATATAAGATTGGTTGGCATGGTCAGTATACCGCCTGTCCCGCTAATAAAAAACCGCTCCGGCCCCGAAGGGCAAGAGCGGCGGCTGTGTTGCAAACACTCACTCGATCGAATGACCCATCGCTACTCGGCCGCCTACTCCCGATGCGCCGGTAGGATGCCCCAATAGACGAAACAACTCCTCGGGACCCAGCGTATGTTCCGGTACGCCTGCGACCATCCGGTCGTCACGTCCCGCTCCATCCGAACTGCCTCCCGCCACGCGTGGTAGGTCTTCGATTCGTACGCGATGATGATGAGCACCCGGAGAATCGAACCGATAATGAGCGGCACAAGAAATTTCAGCACGAGCGCAAAAAAGCACGCCACACCGATCGCCGACCCGACGACATGCAGCAAAGAATGAAAGCCTCCGTTGCCCAAAATGAGACCATAGACGATCGTAAACACTTCCAAAAATCCACTAACGAGCCCCGTCTGAGGCACAAGCACGCACGTGTCCATCTGGTTCGCTCCTTCATTGTGAACCGCCCCCACTGTACCTGTATTTAGATATGAGGGCAAGATGAATATACCCACCGCACTTCTGATGCCAAAATCATTTCATCCCGCGTTCAGAGCCACGCGCTACTCTTACGGTTCCGCTTCGTGAGTCACATTTTATAAGCGCCTTTTTATAGTCACCACCTATGCATATACGCACCTTGGTCGCGGGTTCGCTCTTGGGCGGACTCTTCTTCGCCGCTCCGCTCGCACTCGCACAGGCCGCGAGCATTTCGGTTGCGGCACCGTCGCCCTCGCCCTTTTCGACTATCACCGTTGCGGGCAGCGGATTTTCACCGCACGAGTCAGTGCACGTGATGCTGGGGCTCAGCACCACCGACGTCTCGACCAACGGTGCGGGATCGTTCTCGGGTGCGTCACTCACCATCCCCAACGTCGCGGCGGGCACCTACCTGGTGCTGGCGCTGGGCCAAACCTCGGGCGTCTCGGCCTATAGCTACCTCTACGTGTCAGCGCTCGCGCCTCAAGCGAGCCCGTCGTCGTGGTACGTGGCACCGGGCTCGAGCGTCACCTGGAGCGGCTCGGGCTTTGCGCCGAATGAGAAGATCACCGTGACGCAGGGCGGCGCAACCGCGGCAACATTCTCGGCCGACGGCTCGGGCGCATTCGCCAACGCGGGCTCCACACTGATCCCGCTATCGCTGCGCAATTCGAGCGTCACCGTTGCGCTCGACGGCGCACTGAGCCACGCGCATCTCACGTACCCCATCGGCGTCTCGGACCTCTACCCCTACGTCACCCCGTCGACGTGGTACACGCTGCCCGGCACACCACTGACATTTAGCGGTGCAGGCTTCGGCGCGAGCGAGGGCGTGTCGGTCTTCCTCCTTGGCAGCTCGACGCCGCTGGCACACACGACGACCGACCTCTTCGGTGCGTTTCGCACGCTGGGGCCGCTGACCATCCCCTACCTGAGTGCCTCGACCGCGACCTTTCGCATCGTCGGCGACGCAAGCGGTGCCGCCGCAAGTACGCCCATTACTTTGGCGCAATTTTATCCGACACTGACGCCGTCGGCCTACTATGCCGCGCCGGGTTCATACATCTCGCTTGACGGCTCGGGCTTCGCACCGCATGAGTCGGTCGACATTGCCGCAGGACACACCCACTGGTCGGCGACCACCAACGGCAGTGGCGCATTCAACCTGCCGAGCGTCCACATGCCGACGACACCGAACACCATGCTCACTCTGCGCGCGACCGGGAGCCTCAGCAATGCCACGACCAATGTCACCATCGCAATCGGCTCGTACTACGCATGGATGACCATCTCGACCTACTGGGCGCAGGGCGGCACGCCGTTGGTCGTCTTTGGCCACAACTTCGCCGCAGGCGAGCTGGTTTCCATCACGAGCGGCGGCACGACCCTCGGCTCGGCAACCGCTGGCAATGACGGATCATTCACCGCACCACTTGCCGTCCCGTTTGTGCCACCCGGCCCCGCGACAATCACCGCGACCGGTGCCGACAGCGGTGCGAGCGCCTCAAGCGACATGACCGTGGCACCCGTCTACACCGACCTGCAACTCGGCGCCTACGCGAGCGCGCCCGGCACGCACATTCGCTTCATCGGCCACGGCTACCTGCCCAACGAACCCATCACCGTGACAACCGACCGCACCGGCACCACAAAGGTCGCAACCTTCGCCGCCGACGCAAGTGGTTCGTTCGATTACGCAAGCTACGCCATCCCACTCTCGTTCTCGGGCGGCCCGCTCGTCCTCACCGTGACCGGCGGCCACAGCTTCGACAGCAAACACATCACCTACTACGTCACCGGCGCCTGACCTCCGTAGCGGGTGGCGGGACAAAGAGGTGAAAATCGCGTACAATTTGGGCCATGCCCTTGTGGCGGAATTGGTATACGCGCGTGGCTTAGGACCACGTTCCGCAAGGATTAGAGGTTCAAGTCCTCTCAAGGGCACCCGAAAATACGTTGCAACAGCCTGCCTCGCGCAGGTTTTTGCATATCCGAGCGATATTGACAGAAGCCTTCTTTTGGTGGTACAATAGTATCAGCAGTGGCATCGCAACGCCACTTTCGATCTTCAACAAAGGACCCGCACTATGCAAGCAAGCAAAACGACTCAAGCGATCCTTCTTCTCACGAGGGGGTTCGATGCAATCGGTAAACGTGTCAAACAATTGTTTAGCACGATTGCAACGATACTGGGGAAAACCCCGGCGCAACTGGCACTAGCGTTCAGCGCAGTGATTATTTTATTTGCGTTGGTCCTCGACACATCGGCACTCCACATCTGGTATCCGCCAATAGACACGATATGGATTATATTCTTGATAAACGCACTGGGCTTCTTCAAGATTAAGCTGACTGCTGCCGATGGCAAGATGTCCACCGTGTGGGCGCCGACCAAATGGACGATTCTCATTTTCGTCGCAATCGCCTTTGTGAGTGGGCTGTTCGAAGCCGAGTGGCAGAAGGAAGCTCAGGCTCCCCACGTCACGGCCGCGGCACCACAAGCACAAGTGTCGCCGCCACAACCCGCCTTCGTGCCGGCACCGAACCCGTGCAATAACGAGCCGAAATTCTACACGGTGACCCCGCAGGAGTTCGTCAAGGTGAATGCGGGCGCAGCGTGCGACGTACAGCTTTGGTGGCCGAAACCCACCAAAATATGTGTGAAACAAGCCGACACCGGAGCCACCTTCGGCCCGTACGAAATGATTCCCGGCGAAGCCCTCGTTATTCCGCAAGGAATCGAGAGCGTTAAGGCTATCGGTTTCGAAACGTCCGTAAAAGTGACGCTCGTACCGCGCCGCTGGACTGCCCCAATTTGGGGTGCCCTCAACGACACGGCCGAGCAACACAACAACGCCATGCGGTATCCGCGCGAATGCAGTTAAACGCAGCAGCGCAAACATCACGCAGACTCAAAACGGCAGCCACCCTGGCTGCCGTTTCCTATTTTTATAAGCGGCACAGTATTGACATTTGCATGGTTTTGTGTATAATAATATTCAGGATAGCAAAGGAACAGTACCGTGAGAACAATAGCAATTTTGGCGCTCTGCCTTGGCGCCACCGTCGCATCGACTGCGGCGGCTCAGGCGCAACCCTGCCCCGGCGCACCATGCAACCGGCAGCCGACCCCGATATTCAAGTACACGATACCACTGTCTCCGTACGACCCCAGGTGCGCGAGCACGACAGTCGGCCCCAACGGCATGGTGTGCACGGCAGAAAAAGGGATGCACGACCCCAACGACTGCGACCCCATGCTGGCGAGAAACACCTACCGGTACGGGCCCTTGTGCCTGGCGTGGCCCGAGGACCGGGCAAAATGGGATAGCCTAGGGCCTCAGTGAGCAAGACGATGGTAACGAAACGCGGCGGGAGCATATCCCGCCGCGTTATTACGGCTTAATGGGAAAATGTGAGGCTGTTTTGCCACACCATGGCCCAACCACAACGCAACAGCTACAATCAAGGTATGACTACAAAAAAAGTGTCCCAGGTGTGCGTCTGTGCGCACCAAAAAGAATGGCAATTTTAG